>CALELW010000153.1 GCA_937902905.1 uncultured Clostridium sp.
AGATTACATTCTTTCGTATCGGAAAAACAAGAAAAAAGGAACCGCACTTCTTTATGTAAAAGGTGTTGGCAATTATTCCGGTACGAAAAAAATGAAATTTAAGATTCGTTGACCGATAGTACAAAAGATGGTACAATGAATTTTGATATGCACAATATATAGGAGGAATTTCAAAAATGGATTACAAAAAAGCAGGAGTTGACATTGAGGCAGGTTATAAGGCAGTATCGCTGATGAAAGAGCACATTGCATCGACTATGAGACCGGAAGTATTGACGGATATCGGTGGTTTTTCAGGTGCATTTTCAATGAAAAAATTTGTTGGAATGGAAGAACCAACATTGGTTTCCGGTACAGATGGTGTAGGAACAAAACTTAAATTGGCTTTCATTTTGGATAAGCATGATACGATTGGTATTGACTGTGTGGCAATGTGTGTGAATGATATTGCATGTGCCGGTGGTGAACCGCTGTTTTTCTTGGATTATATTGCATGTGGTAAAAATGAGCCGGAAAAAATTGCAAAAATTGTAAGTGGTGTAGCAGACGGATGCCGTCAGGCAGATTCTGCACTGATTGGTGGAGAGACGGCTGAAATGCCTGGTTTTTATCCAATCGATGAGTATGATTTGGCAGGATTTTCTGTTGGTATCGTAGATAAGAAAGATATGATTACCGGCAAAGATTTGAAAGCCGGCGATGTTTTAGTAGGTATGGCTTCTTCCGGTATTCACAGTAATGGTTATTCACTGGTCCGCAGTGTATTTTCCATGAAGGAAGAAACATTAAACCAGAAATATGAATCTCTTGAAAGTGACCTGACTTTGGGTGAGACACTTCTTACTCCGACAAAGATTTATGTCAAAGCACTCCGTCAGATTAAAGAGGCAGGTGTGCGGATTAAAGCATGCAGCCATATCACAGGCGGTGGATTCTATGAGAACATTCCCAGAATGTTAAAAGAAGGAACTCATGCAAAAATTAAAAAAGACAGTTTTGTGATTCCACCTATTTTCAAAATGCTGGCATCCGATGGTTCGATTGCAGAAGAGGCAATGTTTAATACATATAACATGGGCGTTGGTATGATTACAGCAGTGGATAAACAGGACGTTGATAAGACGGTAGAGGCAATCAAAGCAGCCGGAGAGACACCTTATATCATGGGTGAAATCGTAGATGGCGAGAAAGGAATTACGTTATGCTAAGAGCAGCCGTTTGTGTATCCGGTGGCGGAACAAATCTTCAGGCAATTATTGATGCAGTAGCGGCGGGCACGATTACAAATACGGAGCTTGCACTTGTTATCAGTAATAAGCCGGGGGCGTATGCCTTAGAGCGTGCGAAAAAGGCAGGGATTTCATCGGAAGTCCTTGTTCCGAAAGATTACGAAGACCGAAATGCTTTTGGCGAAGCGCTGATTCGCTGTTTAAATGACAAACAGATTGATTTAGTTGTGTTAGCCGGATATCTTGTGATTTTGCCGGAGAATTTTGTAAAAGCGTTTGAAGGCCGTATCATAAATATTCATCCATCGTTGATTCCGTCGCACTGCGGTGCCGGATATTATGGACTTAAGGTACATGAAAGCGTTTTGGCAAGAGGAAATAAAGTGACAGGGGCAACGGTTCATTTTGTTGATGAGGGAACCGACAGCGGTCCGATTATTTCACAAAAAGCAGTAGAAGTGCTTGATGATGACACGCCGGAAGTCTTACAGAAACGTGTGATGGAGCAGGCAGAATGGAAAATTCTTCCAGAAGCAATTGATTTAATTGCCAATGGTAAATTAGAAATTGTGGATGGAATTGTAAAACGTAAATAACAGTTAGGAGGATATCTCGTGAAAGTTCTTATTGTAGGAAGCGGTGGCCGTGAACATGCCATTGCAGCAAGTGTAGCAAAAAGTAATCAAGTGGAAAAAATATATTGTGCACCGGGAAATGCCGGAATCGGACAGATTGCAGAGTGTGTTGATATTACCGCAATGGAATTTGATAAATTGGCTGATTTTGCTGAAAAAAATCAGATTGATTTGACAATTATCGGTATGGATGACCCTCTGGTAGGTGGAGTGGTTGATGTGTTTGAGGCACGTGGACTCCGCGTGTTCGGACCGAGAAAAAATGCAGCGATTATCGAAGGCTCCAAAGCATTTTCAAAAGATTTGATGAAGAAATACAACATTCCTACGGCAGCCTATGAGAACTTTACGAATCCGGATGAGGCACTTGCTTATCTTGAGACGGCAAAAATGCCAATCGTTTTGAAAGCAGACGGGCTTGCACTTGGAAAGGGTGTTTTGATTTGCAACAACTTAGAAGAAGCAAAAGCCGGTGTTAAGACATTAATGTTAGACAAGCAGTTTGGTGATGCCGGAAATGAAATTGTTATTGAAGAGTTTATGACCGGACGAGAGGTATCCGTGCTTTGTTACTGTGATGGTACACATATCAAACCAATGACAAGTGCACAGGACCACAAACGTGCCAAAGATGGTGATAAGGGATTAAATACCGGTGGAATGGGTACTTTCTCACCAAGTCCGTTTTATACGGATGAAGTTCAGAAATTCTGTGAGGAAAAAGTATATCAGCCTACGATGGATGCGATGAAAAAAGAAGGTAGAGATTTTGTCGGAATTTTGTTTGTTGGCTTGATGCTTACAGAAGATGGACCAAAAGTATTAGAGTACAATGCCAGATTTGGTGATCCGGAGGCTCAGGTCGTTCTTCCACGTATGAAAAATGATATTATTGATGTGATGAATGCCTGCATTGACGGTAAACTCGATGAGATTGACCTTCAGTTTGAGGACAATGCAGCGGTTTGTGTTGTACTTGCTTCCGATGGTTATCCGGAGCATTACGAAAAAGGCAAAGTAATCACAGGTTTTGAAAACTTTGATGGTAAAGATGGTTATTATGTATTCCATGCCGGCACGAAACTGACAGATAAGGGCATCGTGACAAATGGCGGCCGCGTACTTGGTGTGACGGCAAAGGGAAAAGATTTGAAAGAGGCAAGAAAGAACGCATATGAAGCGACGAACTGGATTGATTTTTCAAATAAGTATATGAGACATGATATCGGAAAAGCAATTGATGAGGCGTAAAACGCTTTACAATAAATAAAAAAGGAGAGAATTTATGTATTCATTTGATGAGGTAAAAAATGCCGATCCTGAATTGGCAAAAGCAATGGAACAGGAAACCGGTCGTCAGAATGACCACATTGAGTTAATCGCTTCGGAAAACTTTGTCAGCAAAGCCGTTATGGCTGCCATGGGAAGCACACTGACAAACAAATACGCAGAAGGTTATCCGGGCAAACGTTATTACGGCGGATGCCAGTATGTGGACATCGTAGAAGATTTGGCAAGAGACCGCGCAAAAAAACTGTTTGGCTGTACTTACGCAAATGTTCAGCCTCATTCCGGTGCTCAGGCAAACATGGCTGTATTCTTTGCTTTGGTTAAACCGGGCGAGACGGTTATGGGAATGAACCTTGACCACGGCGGACATCTTTCTCATGGAAGCCCGGCAAATATTTCCGGAACTTATTATCACATCGTACCGTATGGTGTAAATGACGCGGGATTTATTGATTATGATGAAGTAGAGCGCATTGCCAAAGAGTGCAAACCGAAAATGATTATTGCCGGTGCAAGTGCTTACTGCCGTAAGATTGATTTCAAGAGATTCCGTGAAATCGCAGATGAAGTTGGTGCTTATCTGATGGTAGATATGGCTCATATTGCAGGACTGGTTGCTTCCGGTTATCATGAAAGCCCGATTCCATATGCTCATGTAACGACAACGACAACACATAAAACACTGCGTGGACCGCGTGGCGGTATGATTCTTTCTTCTGAAGAATTTGCCACGGAGCATAAGTTAAATAAAGCAATTTTCCCTGGTATTCAGGGTGGTCCTTTGATGCATGTGATTGCTGCTAAAGCACTTTGCTTCAAAGAAGCATTAGACCCAAGCTTTAAAGAGTATGGAAAACGTATCATTGATAATGCACAGGCTCTCTGCAAAGGATTGCAGAAACGCGGCATTGATATTGTTTCCGGCGGTACGGACAACCACTTGATGTTAGTTGATTTGGCTGCCAAAGGTCTGACGGGTAAAGAAGTAGAAAAATGGCTGGATGATGCTAATATCACAGCAAATAAGAATACAATTCCAAATGATCCACAGTCTCCATTTGTAACAAGTGGTATTCGTCTGGGAACAGCAGCGGTTTCAAGCCGTGGCATGAATCCGGATGATATGGATCAGATTGCTGAGGCAATTGCAATGCTGATTGATGACCATGAAGCAAATACAGAAAAAGCAAAGGCAATTGTTAAGGAATTGACAGATAAGTACCCATTGTACTAGAATCGTGTGTAACATTTTTATAGAACAAAACAGTAAGTCTGGGCGTATCTGCCCAGACTTATGATTTACGAGGAGTGATTCGATGCAGGAAGCAAAAAAGACGGCAAACCGTATGCTGGCGGAGAAGATGATTGAAAAATTAAAGTTACGCCGGATGGAAGGATTTTATGTAGAAACAAAAGAAGAAGCATTAGCACTTGTGAAGGAAAAGTTTCTTACACAGGGAAAATCGGTTTGTTATGGAGGCTCTGTTACCTTACAGGAAACCGGGATTATGGACTGGCTGAAAGAAAGTCCCTGCGATGTAATCGACCGCACCGCATTTTCTACGCCGGAAGAGGAAAAAGAAATTAAGGCAAGAATGATTAATTCTGATTATTTTCTTATGAGTACAAATGCGATTACCACAGACGGTGAGCTGATTAATATTGATGGCAGGGCAAATCGTGTGAGCTTTCTCTGTTATGGACCGGAAAATGTACTTGTGATTGCCGGTATGAATAAAGTGGTAACAGATGTAGAGTCGGGGCTGAAACGGGTTCGTCTTACTGCCTGCCCGCCAAATGCAGTCCGATTGAACAAAAAAACACCTTGTGCAGTGAATGGTGAGTGTGGAAACTGCTACGGTGAGGACTGTATCTGCAGTCAGTTTGTAGTGACAAGGCGCAGTGGAGTGAAAAATCGAATCAAAGTTATTTTGGTTGGCGAAGAATTAGGATACTAGAGAGTGAGAGCATGGCAAAACGAGTTTTTATAGCAGAGAAACCAAGTGTGGCGCAGGAGTTTGCCCGCATATTAAAGGTAAATGGAAGACGGGGAGATGGATATCTTGAGTCGGAAGATACGATTGTGACATGGTGTGTCGGTCATTTGGTGACGATGAGTTATCCGGAAGTTTATGATGCCGCTTTGAAAAAATGGTCGTTAGATACTCTTCCTTTTTTACCGGAGAAGTTTTTATATGAAGTAATTCCCAGTGTGAAAAAGCAGTTTGATACGGTCAGTTATCTTTTGAACCGTGAGGATGTAGACACCATTTACATTTGTACTGACTCCGGGCGGGAAGGAGAATACATTTACCGCCTGGTAGACCAGATGGCGCACGTTTCTGCTGACAAAAAGAAACTTCGTGTGTGGATTGATTCCCAGACGGAAGAAGAAATATTACGCGGAATCCGCGAGGCAAAGCCGATGGCTGAATATGATAATATCAGCAGTTCGGCTTATTTGCGTGCCAAAGAAGATTATCTGATGGGAATTAATTTCTCACGTGTTTTGTCTTTGAAATATGGATTTTGGCTGAATGATACGTTAAAGGGGCAGAAGTGGACGTCAGTGTCTGTTGGACGTGTGATGACTTGTGTGCTTGGCATGGTGGTAAAACGTGAAATGCAGATTCGTGATTTTGTCAAAACGCCGTTTTATCGTGTGATTGGTAATTTTGAGTTACAGGGCAAAAAATTTCAGGGAGAATGGAAGGCGGTAGAAGGCTCGAAATATTATCAGTCACCGGCTCTTTACAAAGAAAATGGTTTTAAAGAAAAGGAAAATGCGCTGGCTTTGATTGATTCTCTGATGCAGCCGGAGCCGGTTCCATCAGAAATTGAGCAGGTCGCAAAGAAGAAGGAAAAGAAAAATCCGCCTCTTTTATTTAATCTGGCGGAACTTCAGAACACCGCCTCAAAACTTTTTAAAATCAGTCCGGATGAAACCCTTTCGGTTGTTCAGGAACTTTATGAGAAAAAGTTAGTAACGTATCCGCGTACTGATGCCCGTGTTCTTTCCAGTGCGGTGGCAAAGGAAATCGGAAAAAACTTAAATGGACTGCAGGGGTATCCGGTGACGGCATCGTTCCTGCCTTATATTTCGCAAAACCAGACATATAAGGGGCTTGAGAAAACACGGTATGTAAACGACAAACAGATTACCGACCACTATGCGATTATTCCGACCGGTCAAGGGTTAAGCGCACTTTCGCGTCTGGGAGAGTTACAGACAAAGATGTATGAAGTAATTGTGCGCCGTTTTCTTAGTATCTTTTATCCGCCTGCGGTATATCAGAAGCTAAATGTAACGGTAAAGGCCGGAGAGGAACGTTTTTTTACATCAACAAAAGTTCTTTTGGAAGAAGGATTTTTGCCTGTTACCCAGTATTCTTTTACGAAAAAGAAGAACCCGGATGAGATTCTGTCGGCAGAAGAAAAAGAAGAGGAAAAAGAGGAAAGTTTTGACTTAAAAGAGGTACTCAATCTCTTAAAAAAAGGCACCTCTGTTTCCCTTACTGAATGTTCGGTAAAAGAGGGGGAGACTTCCCCGCCAAAACGGTATAATTCGGGTTCTATGATTTTGGCAATGGAAAATGCCGGGCAGCTTATTGAGAATGAAGAACTGCGAGAGCAGATTAAGGGAAGCGGCATTGGCACAAGTGCAACGAGAGCGGAAATTTTGAAGAAATTATTTTCCATTGAATATCTGAATCTGAACAAAAAGAATCAGATTATTACACCGACGCTAAAGGGCGAACTTGTCTATGGCATCGTATTTTGTTCCATGCCGGAAATGATTTCGCCGAATTTGACGGCAAGCTGGGAGAAGGGCTTAACCGGTGTGGCGGATGGTTCAATCAGCGAGGGTGACTATATGAAAAAACTCGAAGCCTTTGTGCAGCAGGTAGTACAACGTGCAAAAGGCGGCGATTACCGTGCAAAACTGAATTCTTTTTATCGTTCGGTGCAGCCTCACCATGCAGGGGAAAATAAGAAAAAACGAACCACAAGAAAGAAGAAAACGACGAAGGCGTAAAGTGAAAATGGAAAGGAGACATAAGATGAGAGTGAAAAGCAAAAAAAGACAGCGGATATGGATTTTCTGTTTAATTATTTCATTTGTGTTTCCTTATATGCCGGGGAGGGTGTCGGAGGCATCGATTATAAGTAATGAGGAATGGCGTTATGAAATAAATAACGGCTCGGTAACGATATACAAGTATTTAGGCTCTGGGAGTGAGGTTGCGATACCGGACCAAATAGATGGATATCCGGTAACGCAATTGGTAAATTCTGCATTTAGTTCAAATAATAACATTACAAAGGTGATTTTTCCTGATACAATTACAAAAATAGGAAAGTATTGTTTTTCCTATTGCAGAAATCTTGAAGGACCTCTTGTTTTGCCGAAAAATTTAACAAGCTTGGGTGAAAGAGCGTTTGAATTTTGCAGCTCATTAAATGGAGATTTGGTAATTCCGGATGGTATAACAGAAATAGAATCACAGGTTTTTTGGGGAGCAGGTTTTGATGGAGTCCTTACGCTGCCAAATAATCTAAGAAAGATTGGGTATGAGGCGTTTCGAAACTCAGGTTTTAGTGGAACATTAGTGCTTCCTCCCAATTTAAAAAGTATTGGTGAGGCTGCTTTTTATTGCACAGACTTTGAGGGAACCGTTACAATCCCAAATTCAGTTACCAGTATAGCAAAGGATGCATTTTATAATTGTAACAACATTACTCGGATTAATTTGTCTAATCGAATAAAGACCATTGAACAGGGCTCTTTTTGTACATATGGAATGAAGGAAATTTATATACCAAAATCGGTGACGACTATTTCACGAGTTGCTTTTCGCGATGGACAAATCATAAAGATATTTGGGTATAAGGATAGTTATGCGGAAACTTATGCATTGGAGAATGGTTATGAGTTTGTCGATGTGGAGGCGGCAGAACCGGCGGAAATACCGACCATGGTGAATAATCCTATTGTGGCTGACGGGTACACCACATGGGATTGTGTGTACTTTGGTAATTACTGGCAAAGCGATACGAATCGGGATGGCACTGCGGATCGAAAGGATGACAAACAGCCGATTAAATGGCGGGTATTATCGGTAGATGGTGATGATGCTTTTCTGTTAGCAGATAAAAATCTGGACAGCCAAGCTTATCATACAAGTGAATCCTATGTTTCGTGGGAAACCTGCTATTTACGGGAATGGTTAAATTATGCATTTTTCTATGCTGCCTTTTCTACAGAGGAGCAGAATGCAATTCGTCTAACAAGTGTTTACACACCGCCCGAATATGATTTTGAGAAAGCCTGCACAACGGAAGATTATGTATATCTTTTATCACTTGATGAAGTTCAAAATCCAGCGTATGGATTTGATTGCGAAGAGGGTGAAGAAATAAAAAAAGAGAATCCAGAAATACACAGTTTACAAAAAATCGTGGAGGCTGGACATCAACGGCTGAGGCATTTTGGGGAAATGGAACATGGTGGCTTCGAAAAGGTGGACCGACTAAAAGAATTCCTATTGTTTTTAGTACTGGTAGTACTAGCAATGCAGGTGATAGAGCGCATTATTCCGTGCATGAGAAAGTGCCGGTTATACGTCCTGTGATTCATATAAATCTTTCATCCGGTCTCTGGAAATGGGCAGGTAAAGTACGAGTGTACGATGAAATGTGCGAGCCAATTATTACACCAGAACCGACGGCAACCCCAACGCCGGAGCCAACGGCAACGCCGACACCGAACCCAACTCTAACAGCAACGCCGACCCCGATACCGACGGCAACTCCGACTCCGGTACCAACGGCGACTCCAACTCCGGCACCAACCCCAACGTTGATACCGAAACCAACTTTCGCGCCAACAGCAACACCGACACCAACTCCGGCACCAACGGCAACGCCAACACCAACACCGGCACCAACAGTAACGCCGACCTTGATTCCGACAGCAGTACCATCGCCGATACCGACGCCAACCCCTGTGCAGAGTGCAGAAAAGCCAATAAATACAGCAATTCCAAAACAAATTCGTGCGTGGCGGCTAAAGGGAGGAGAAGCTGCTATTGCATGGAAAGTAGCGCCACGGGCATTTCAGTTTGAGGTGTATCGCAGCAGCAAAAAGAATGGAAATTATAAAAAAACAGCCGTTTTGCAAGGGCAGATGACACAGTATCTGGATAGCAGGACAAAGCGGAATAAAAACTATTACTATAAAGTGAGAGCCCTATATCTGATAAATGGAAAAAGCGAATGGAGTGCGTTTTCCAATACAGTCAAAATGAAACGGACACTCTTACGAAAGCCAAAAGTTAAAACAAGGAAAAGCAAACATATTTTGACGGTTACTTTTCAAAAGTATGAGGGAAAATATATAGATTTATATGTAGGAAAAAAGGGACGAAAAAAGAAAGCGGTAAAACTGAAATCCAAGAGAATCAAAAAAACTTTGCGATTGCAGTATGCGGTTAAAACGAAAAATGTATATTTGTATATCCGCACGTATCTGGGACATGGGAAGAAAAAGAGGTACAGTAAATTTGTGAAGAAAAAAATTAAGTAAATGGTGATGGTAATGGAGCAGCAAAACCAAATAAATAATCAATTTCTTCCTGTGCACACAAAGCTGCAGGAGCGCTATGAGATACTTGAAGTGAATGGCGAGGGCAATTTCGGTATTACTTATATTGGCTGGGACTGCCTTCTGGAAAGTAAAGTAGCGATTAAAGAATTTTTTCCGGTCAGCCGCGTAAGACGTGATGTATCGAAGGGAGAAACGGAAGTTTATGTTTTTCAGGAAAAGGAATATGAACAAATTCTTGAAAAATATTTGGAAGAAGCGAGAAAACTTTCAAAACTAAATCAAATTGATGGAATTGTATCCATTCGTGATTTCTTTTATGCGAATCATACAGCGTATATTGTGATGGATTACATTGAGGGAACCAGTATAAGAGATTATATTCAGGAGAATGGAACCGTATCAGAGCATGAAGTTAAACAAATGCTCAAACCGATTTTTGGCTCACTGTCGAAAATCCATGAGCAGGGAATCATCCACCGGGATATCAGTGCCGATAATATTATGATTACGGACGATAATCGAGTGATTCTTGTGGACTTTGGCTCCGCCAGACAGATTAATTTGGATGAAGATAAAAGCATGACGGTAATGATAAAGCGTGGGTATTCGGCACCGGAACTTTACCGGAGCCATGGGGAACAGGGGCCATACACCGATGTTTATGCCGTTTGTGCAACCATTTATTATATGCTTACGGGAAAATCTCCGGATGAAGCAATTGACCGGATTTTGGAAGATGAAACAGAGTCCTTAGTGAAAATGAAAGGTGTGCGTGCTTCCAAGGAGTTTCGCCGGAATGTCATGAAAGGCATTTCCCTAAAAGCAAAAGAGCGTTTTGCCACGATGGAGGAATTGGAAAATGCTCTTTATACTGATAAGAAAAGGGGCAGGGTGCTTGCCGGTCTGGCTATTATTATTCTTGCCGGATTATTTGGAACACTTCTTTTTAACTCACAAAAAGAGAAAGTGGCATCTGCACCGAGAGAAAAAACAGAAGCAGTGACGAAATCACCGGAGCCGACACCGCAGATGTATGAAATGATTTCAGGAATCGGAAAAACAAAGCAGGAAATTTTAGAAACACTTCCCGGCTTAAAGGAAAAGGCGGTTACTGTGACATGGAAGAGTTCTTATGATGAAAATTCAAAAAAAGGATTTGTAATTGCACAAAGTATTCCGGCGGATACTCCCTATTCGGAAGAAAAAACAGTTCATGTAACCTTTATGTTAAGCAAGGGAGTGAAAAAAGTTTCAGTTCCGTCTGTTGTGGGAATGAATTACAAAGAGGCAGAAAAGAAAATAAAATCCAAGGGATTTACTTATAAAATTGTCTGGCAGCAAAATGGCAAAGCGTATGTTGTGCTGTCGCAAAGTGTAAGAGCAGGAACAAAAAAGCGTAAAAAAACATGTATCAAACTTACAGTATGCAAAAGCATAACACAAAGGCCGACGACAAAACCAACGAAAAAGCCGAAAAAATATGATGGTGTTATAACTTATTAAGGAGCATGATATGTCACTTGAAAATGCATTAAAACAATTTTTAGAAAAAACAGATTTTGTCCGGTTTGATACCTTTTTTACGGGATTTATACTAGGTGTTCCAAAAGACTGTTATACCGAAGCAGAAAGAAAACAAGCGGTTTCTCTTTTTCGAGAGAAAACAGACAAGAGAGAAATCGCCTCTTATCCAACCATTCGTAAGTGGTTTGGTTTGGGAGGAAAAACAAAGCCGGACCGCATGCAGATTTTTGAAATTGCTTTCGCCCTTTAGCTTTCGGCACAGGATGTAAACTTGATTTTAAAAGAGGGAATGTTTGAGCCGGGAATCCGCATAAATGATTATCGGGAAATTATTTTCTGGTTCGGTTTGTTAAATCATTTGTCCTATGAAGAGTGTTGCGACATGATTGAAGATTTTGAGCGGCATATCAATTCTGACCTAGTCATTGTGCAGGCAACGTATACGGCTGA
>CALELW010000154.1 GCA_937902905.1 uncultured Clostridium sp.
TTTCTACGGAATTACGGAAAACAAAAAAAGTGCCAACGAACACTTGACACAAACTATGCTCTGAACCTCCTTGACAAAGGATTTTAGTGTTGGTATTATAAAATAGTATGCTTGCGTACATTTTGACACAAATAGGAGGTAGTTTTGAAGAAGAAAATAAGCTTATTCATTTTGTTGTTTCTCTTAGCGCTGACAGTAAATTTCCAGACGACAAATGCGGCAGCAAAGAAAAACACATATATGATTAAAGTAAACAAACAAAAGAATACGGTTACGGTATACCGTCATACGAAAAAAGGAAAGTACAAGCCATATAAAGCATTTGTCTGTTCTTCAGGCAAAGCAACGCCAGTCGGCACTTTTTCTTTGGGAGAAAAATACCGGTGGCATGCACTGGTGGGACCGTCTTACGGTCAATACTGTACAAGAATTTATGGAAGCTTTTTGTTTCATTCGGTATGGTATTATCAGCCGAAGAAGAATACACAGTCCTATGCTCAATTTAATCGATTAGGGACGACGGCATCGCATGGATGTATCCGTCTGACGGTGGCAGACAGCAAATGGATTTATGACAATTGTCCATCCGGCACGAAAGTAGTAATCTACAATTCGTCAAAAGCGGGACCGCTTGGCAAGCCGAAGGCACAGAAAGTGTCCGGACGTATGGGCTGGGATCCGACAGACCCGGATATCCATAATCCATATTTGATTAAAGTAAAGAGTATCAAGCTAAGTACTACGAAAAAGACATTGAAAGTTGGCGGCGCAAAAAAAGACGCTAAATTTACGCTTCAGGTGAAAAAGATTTTACCGAAGAAAGCGATGATTAAGAAGGTGAAATACACTTCTTCCAATAAAAAGATTGCAACTGTCAACCAAAAAGGTGTCGTAAAAGCAAAGAAAAAGGGAACTTGCAAAATTTTTGTGGAGACAACCGATGGCAGTAAAATAAAAAAGGTATGTAAAATTACGGTTAAACAGGTGGAAAAGAAACCGGTTGTTGTGCCAACACCGACACCGGCAGTTACACCAACACCGGCACCGATTGTTACACCGACGCCGTCACAAACGGCAGAACCAACACCGACATCAACGCCGGAACCGGCATTAAACGAGTGACAATAAGAAAAGAGGTAAAAAAATGAGTCAGAGTTATAATCCAAAAGAAATTGAGAAAAAATGGCAGAAAGTCTGGGAAGACGAAAAAGCTTTTCAGGCAACCAATGATTTCAGCAAGCCCAAATATTATGCCCTTGTTGAATTCCCATATCCATCGGGACAGGGACTTCATGTAGGACACCCACGTCCGTATACGGCACTTGATATTGTAGCACGTAAAAGAAGAATGCAGGGATACAATGTACTTTATCCGATGGGCTGGGATGCGTTTGGTCTTCCGACAGAAAACTATGCAATTAAAAATAAAGTACATCCAAAGGAAGTAACGAAGAAGAATGTAGCAAGATTTAAAGGTCAGCTTCAGGCACTTGGCTATTCCTTTGACTGGGACCGCGAGATTAATACAACGGATCCGAACTACTACAAATGGACCCAGTGGATTTTCCTGAAGTTATTCAAAGCAGGACTTGCTTACAAGACAGAGATGCCGATTAACTGGTGTACCTCCTGTAAATGCGGTCTTGCCAATGAGGAAGTTGTAAATGGTGTATGTGAGCGCTGCGGAAGTCCGGTTATCCGTAAGGTAAAGAGTCAGTGGATGCTTAAAATTACGGCATATGCAGATAAATTGATTGATGATCTGGATGGACTTGACTATATTGAGAGAGTCAAAGTTTCACAGAAAAACTGGATTGGACGTTCTCATGGTGCAGAAGTAGATTTTCAGATTAAAGATAAAGAAGAAAAACTTCGCATTTACACGACACGTCCGGATACCTTATTTGGTGTAACTTACATGGTAGTATCTCCGGAGCATCCATATCTGGACAAGTATAAGGATGAGATAAAAAACTGGGATGAGATTGTAGCTTACCGCGAGATGGCAGCAAGAAAATCCGATTTTGAGAGAACCGAGTTAGCAAAAGATAAAACCGGTGTAGCAATTGACGGACTCTCGGCAATTAATCCGGTAAATGGCGAGGAAATTCCAATCTGGGTATCCGATTATGTATTGATGAGCTACGGAACCGGAGCGATTATGGCGGTACCGGCACATGATACCCGTGACTGGGAATTTGCCAAGAAATTTGACTTGCCGATTCATGAGGTAATCGAAGGCGGCGACGTAGAAAAAGAGGCTTTCACAGATGTTGCTACAGGAACTCTTGTAAATTCCGGATTTTTAACCGGCAAATCCGTAGAAGAGGCAAAAAAAGAAATTATTGCTTGGTTAGAGGATAAGAAAGTGGGAACGGCAAAGAAAAACTTCAAACTGCGTGACTGGGTATTTTCCAGACAGCGTTACTGGGGCGAGCCGATTCCGATTGTAAAATGTGAAAAATGCGGTTATGTACCGATTCCGGAAGAAGAACTTCCGCTTCGTCTGCCGGAGGTAGACAACTATGAACCAACGGATAATGGGGAATCTCCGATTTCCAAAATCCGTTCCTGGGTTGAGACAACATGTCCATGCTGTGGTGGAAAAGCAGAGCGCGAGACAGATACAATGCCTCAGTGGGCAGGTTCTTCATGGTACTTTCTGCGTTATATTGACCCAACAAATGATGAGGCACTTGCCAGCAAAGAGGCTCTGAAATACTGGCTGCCGGTTGACTGGTACAATGGTGGTATGGAGCATACAACCCTTCACCTTTTGTATTCCCGTTTCTGGCATAAGTTCTTATATGACCAGGGCGTAGTACCAACCAAAGAGCCATATCAGAAGAGAACATCCCATGGTATGATTCTCGGTGAAAATGGCGAGAAGATGAGTAAATCCCGTGGTAATGTTGTAAATCCGGATGATATTGTAAATGTATACGGTGCTGATACACTCCGCACCTATGAAATGTTTATTGGTGCGTTCGATGCCGCTGCTGCTTGGTCAGAAGATGGAGTAAAAGGCTGCCGCCGTTTCTTAGAGCGTGTATGGAAGTTAAAAGATATGGTGACAGATGAAGAAGGTTATTCTGCTGACTTAGAGACAAAAATGCATCAGACCATTAAGAAAGTAAGTAACGATTTTGAGACCTTGAAGTACAATACAGCAATTGCTGCCATGATGGCATTGATTAATGACTTCTACAAAAAAGGTTCCGTTACGAGAGATGAGTTTAAGACACTTCTTGTACTTTTGAATCCGGTTGCACCACATATTACAGAAGAATTGTGGGCTGAGAAAAATTACGGTGGTTATCTGTTCCAGACAAGCTGGCCGGAATTTGATGAGGAAAAAACGGTAGAGGCTGTACAGGAAATTGGTGTACAGGTCAACGGTAAAGTACGTGCGACCGTTAAACTTGCCATTGATGCAGCGAAAGAAGATGCGTTGGCTGCCGGACGGGAAGCAATTGCTGATAAACTTGCCGGCAAACAGATTGTAAAAGAAATTTATGTACCGGGACGTATTTTGAATTTCGTTGTAAAATAAGTAATTGCAAATAATTTGGAGGTGCAAAAAATGCCTAAGGTAAGTGTCATAATTCCTTATTTCAAGGGACAGGCATATTTGGAAGAATGTGTTCAGAGTATTGAGGAACAAAAGATAGAGGACTTAGAAATTATTGTTGTCAATGATAAAGACGGTCATGAAGTGCCGGATTCCGTAAAAGAGAATCCGCACGTCAAAGTATTTTTGGCAATGGATGAATTGCCGGAAGACGTCATTCGGGCTAATGAGGAAACGGCAGCAGCATGGCGCGAGCAGAAAATTCACGAGAGAGTGGAAAAACGCTTAGATAGTGCAGAACGCCGCCGTGAGCAGGCCAGGGAAATGGAGAAAAAAGGAGATTCCATCAGCCTTTACACGGATAAAGAACTGCATCCGAGTGAGGAAGACCTGCTCGATGAGTACGAAGAAAAAATCGGACAGGTATATCCGTTTGGTGTTTCTTTCTGCCGTAACATCGGTTTAGAGAAAGCGACCGGAGAGTACGTTTATTTCATTGACTGTGACGACTACCTGATGGATGGCGCACTGAAACGGCTGCTTGATTTGGCAGAAGAGAAACAGGCAGTTATGACAACCGGTAATAAATACAGTTCTTGGTTTAAACCGGTGAATTTTGATTTTGAAAAAGCAAAACAGGAAACTTTTATTGAGGGCGTAAAACCGTTGGAGGGACAGACACTCCGCGACCGTTTTGTGGAAATGTATTCGGTTCAGCATTTTTTAATCCGCAGAGATTTTGTTATGGAGCATGAGCTTTCATTTGATACGACGACACGTTTTTACAGTGACATGACATTTTGCGTGAAATTGTTGAAATTGGCAGCAGGTAAGATGTGGGTTGATGGTGACAGTCTGTATATCTGGCGCCACCGCAACGACCAGATTCATCTGCCGGCACTCTGCCAGAAAAAGCGTGGACACCGCAGTGGAGAATTTTTGGATGCTTATGATAAATGTCTGCAGATTATTAAACCGGAAGATAAAGATCTTCGCTTTGCGCTTGACCATTATTTGATGAATTTCTTCTGGCGTAAATATCCGGCACGCATTTTAAGAGAAAATGCACCGAAGTTTGCGAAAGCGATGGCAAATATGCCGGAGTGGAAAAATGTAATTAAAGAATATGGTATATTCCAGCGTTTGCAGTTGTCAATTACCCGCAAGGGGAAACTGCGTATGGCAAAACCGGTTATGAAATTTAATAAATGGCGCAAAAAGAAAAAAGGTCTGATTGGAAGCCGTATTCAGTGGTATCGTGTGCTGGAACGCCACATTTTTAAGAAAATGCCACTGCGCCATGACTGGGTATTTATCGAGAGTTTCTTTGGAAAGAGTTACTCCGATAGCCCGAAATATTTGTATGAGTATCTGCAAAAGACCAGAGGGGATAAGTACCGTTATATCTGGGTATTAAACAACAAATCCGAAGCACTTGCGAAAACCGGAAAACACACGAGAGTTAAGATGAACAGTCTTCGTTATGTGTATTACGCATCCCGCTGTGGATACCGTATTTTCAATGTGCGCCAGCCTGCTTGGAATAAAAAGAGGCCGGGAGTTGTATTCCTCGAAACATGGCATGGTACGCCGCTTAAGAAACTGGCATTTGATATGGATGATATTACATCTGCAAGCCAGAATCATAAGACACTGTTTTATAAGCACGGCCGCGAGTGGAATTATTTGATTTCTGCCAACCGCTTTTCAACGGATGTGTTTGAGCGTGCGTTTGTATACAATAGAGATAAAATTCTGGAATATGGTTATCCGAGAAATGATATTTTATATGCGGATAACAAAGAAGAAATCGCTGCCGAAGTAAAGAAAGAACTTGGTATTCCGGAAGGAAAACGAGTGATTTTGTATGCGCCAACATGGCGTGATAACCAGTTCTATGACCGTGGTAAATATAAATTTACTCTGGCTCTTGATTTGGGCAGACTGCAAAAAGAATTTGGCGAGGACAGCGTTGTACTTTTGCGTACACATTACTACATTGCCGATATTTTGGATTTGACCGAGTACGAAGGATTTGTTTATAACGGAAGCCAGTACGAAGATGTGTCCCGTCTGTATCTGGCATCGGATATTTGTATTACCGATTATTCTTCCGTATTCTTTGATTTTGCAAACTTAAAGCGTCCGATTTTGTTCTATGCATATGACTTTGATGAGTATGCAGATGAAATCCGAGGCATGTATATGGATATGGAGAAAGAACTTCCGGGTCCGATTCTCCGCACCAACGATGCCGTTGTCGATGCTTTGCATCATATGGATGCGATTGAGGAGACTTACAAAGAACGCTACGAAGAATTTTATGAGAGATTTTGCAGCGTAGATGATGGACATGCTTCTGAACGCGTGATTGAAAAAGTGTTTGGTGAGCGTGAGAACGGTACATTGGATACGGAGCAGTAAGTAAGCTACAAGGAGGAACACCGTGCGTAAAGGAATTTATCATTTGGTAAAACAGATTGTCGTTTTGTTTTATTACTTAATGTGCAATTTGTGCCCGGTAAAACAAAATCGCATTGTTTTTGATAGCAGCCTTGGAAAAAGTTATTCCGGAAATCCGAAACACATTTACGAATATCTCATGGCAAATGGATATGATTTGAATTGGGATTGTATTTGGTTTTACGAGAATGAAAAGTATAACATTCCGGGGATGAGCAGACAGGTCCGTTATGGACGTCTGCGTTATCTGTACTACATGGCGACAGCGAAGGTGTGGGTGTTTGATACGAGACAGCCGGAGTTTTTGCTGCGACGCAAGGGTACCTATTATATTCAGACCTGGCACGGAACGCCGCTTAAAAAACTGGCACTGGATATGGAAGACGTATTCATGGTGGGCGAGAGCGACATTGATTCCTACAAAGAACATTTTACGAAAAACGTTCATACATGGGATTTTTTGATATCCCAGAATCCATTTTCATCGGAGACATTTCGGCGGGCATTTGATTTTCATCGGGAAATGTTAGAATACGGATATCCTCGAAATGATATATTGTTCCGGGAAAATACGACAGAAGGAATCCGAAGTTTTAAGAGAAAACTGGGACTTCCGGAGGATAAAAAAATTATTCTGTATGCACCAACTTGGCGAGATGACGAATTTTCGGAAGATGATAAATACGAGTTCCGCCCACAGATTTCTTTTGAGAAACTGCAAAAAGAACTGGGCGATGAATACATTATGATTGTCAAATACCATTATCTGATTATGGATGCGATTGACTGGTCGCCATATGAGGGATTTATTTATCATTTTGATCAGAGCCGTGATATTGCAGAACTGTTTTTGGTATCAGATATTTTAATTACGGATTATTCTTCCGTAATGTTTGATTATAGTATCTTGAATCGCCCGATGTTTTTCTTTGCCTATGATTTTTATAAATACAAAAACGAACTTCGTGGATTTTATTTCAGTTACAGCAAAGAGATGCCGGGACCGATTTCAACAACGACGGATGAGTTGATTGAGGATATCCGCTCGTATGATTATTCGGTTTATGCACAGCGGTATGAAAAGTTCAAGAAAAAATATAATTCCATCGATGATGGCAGGGCGGCAAGCCGTGTTTTACATTTGATGAAACAGTTGATTCCGAGCAAACGAATAGACGTTTATTATGAGTAATTGCAGCAAAGGAGGCATTTTGCAATGGAAACAATTAAGAGTTTTACCGTAGACCACAAAAGACTTCTGCCGGGAGTTTATGTAAGCAGAAAAGACAGTACCGGACATGATGTGGTGACAACATTTGATATCCGCATGACAAGACCGAATTTTGAGCCAGTGATGAATACGGCTGAGATTCATACGTTAGAGCATCTGGGAGCAACCTTTTTGCGAAATCACGAAGAATGGGGCGATAAGATTATTTATTTTGGCCCGATGGGATGTCGTACCGGTTTTTATCTTTTGCTTGCCGGTGATTACGAATCGGAAGATATTATTTCTCTGCTCCGTGAAATGTTTGAGTTTGTCTGCCATTTTGAGGGAGAGATTCCGGGTGCAGCACCGGAGGCGTGTGGCAATTATTTAGACCAGAATCTGCCGATGGCAAAATATCTCGCAGAAAAATATTTAGACCATGTTTTGACCGGAATTACGCCGGATCGTCTGAAATATTAATCAGACCATAGAAAAAAGGAATAGGCTTCGTACCTTGCGCATAGGATATACAGGAAATGTAGTTCGTTTGTTTGAAGGCGGGGTCTGAGATGATGAAATGGGATAGCCGAATGCATAATACAAAAAGTGTACAGGTTTTAAAAGTGGCAATCCCGTTTTTTGATGTATCGGAGGGAGAACTCATTGATGTAGAGGGATTGCTTCAGGCAATTCATCCTTTGACCTGCGGTAGAGAGCGCAAGATGATGGATTCTGTGATGTCCTTTTTTCAAATGCGTCATATGATGGATTTATTTCGCATGATGCGTGAGGTGCAGAAGGCAAATGAGGCATCGGGGGCAGAGGGCACGGAAAATCCATTTGAGATGTTAAAGATGCTTATGCCGGAGGAGAGTCAAAAGGATTTTGAAATGATTTCTTCTATGATGGAAATGATGCAGGCAGCTTTTGTAGAACAGCCCGAACAAGCGGAAAATGAGGGAGAGGAAGATGACAATGAGCACATCAATGTTTGACGAGTATGACATTTTTAAAACAATGCATCCGGTAAAATTGCAGGTAATGAAGGAACTGGCTGAGAACATGCAGGGCAAAAGCATGAAAGATGCAGCACCGCTTTTGATGGCGGCAACGACAAAATTGAAAAATCATAATTTATCTTTTTTGCCGGAGGAATCGAAAGTTTTGCTGGAAATTCTGACTAGAAACATGAGTCCGCAGGAGAAAGCGAAGGTGGAAATGATGAAAAATGTTGTGGCAAGGCAGCAGAAAAAGTAAGAAAGGAAAGGGCATAAGATGAAATTTTTTAATGGACAATGGGAAAAGAAAAAAGGTGTTTCGGTGTATTCGCCGGCACAGATTTATGAGTGGCATAAAACGGAACATGAATTGACCTTTTTGACGCCACACCGCGAAATTGCATACCGAGGTATGACTATGGATGGTGTTGTGCTTACGTTTCATATTTCCGTGGCGCGCGAAGGGGTCTTTCATATTGTGGTAAATCATTATGAGGGCGTAAAAAAGAAAACCCCTTCTTTTGTCGTACAGGAAAACTTGCAGCCGCTTGATTGCGAAGAGATAGAGAATGGTTTTGTTTTAAAAAGCGGTGAGAATGAACTGCGGATTACGAAAAAGCCATTTGGCATGGAATTTTTCTGCGCAGGAAAACGTATGACGAAAATGACGGGAGAAGATTTTTCATATATCCGCACCGGAGACAGTGGAGCACTTCTCTATGAGGAACAGGCAGAGGCTTCTTATATGCGTGGGGCGACCGGCCTTTCGGTGGGCGAAATGATTTATGGTCTGGGAGAGCAGTTTGGTTCATTGGTAAAGAATGGACAAAGTATTGATATGTGGAATGAGGATGGAGGAACTTCTTCCGAACTTGCTTATAAAAATGTTCCATTCTATCTCTCGAACCGTGGCTACGGAATTTTTGTGAATCATCCGGAAAGGGTGTCCTTTGAGATTGGTACGGAGCGTGTGGAAAAAACGGCATTTTCTGTTCCGGGAGAGGGACTTGATTTTTACTATTTCGGTGGAGGCACGATGAAGAATGCACTTTCCCTTTATGCTGAGCTGACCGGGAAACCGGCACTTCCTCCAAAATGGAGTTTTGGTTTGTGGCTGTCGACCTCTTTTATGACAAATTATGATGAGACTACCGTGATGAATACGATTGAGGCAATGGAAAAAGAAGGAATCCCGATTTCAGTATTTCATTTTGACTGCTTTTGGATGCAGGGGTACCACTGGTGTAATTTTCTCTGGGACAAGGATGTTTTCCCGGATGCGAGGGGAATGCTTTTCAGAATTCATGACAAGGGAATTAAAGTTTGTGTATGGATTAATCCGTATATTGCACAGGCATCGGAATTGTTTTTTGAAGGTGTGGAAAAAGGATATTTTCTGCATAAGGAAAATGGTGATGCCTGGCAGTGGGATAAATGGCAGGCAGGTATGGCAATTGTCGATTTTACAAATCCTGAGGCAAAAGCGTGGTATCAGGAAAAACTGACGGCACTGTTAGAGATGGGGGTGGATTGTTTCAAAACGGATTTTGGAGAGCGGATTCCGGATGAAAATGTGCGTTATTTTGATGGTTCGGATCCAAAGAAAATGCATAATTTTTATTCCTATCTTTACAATGAGACAGTTTTTGAGACGATAAAACGTGTTAAGGGTGAAGAGGACGCGGTTGTATTTGCCAGAAGTGGGACGAGCGGTGGACAAAAGTTTCCGGTTCACTGGGGCGGCGACTGCTTTGCAAGGTATGAATCGATGGCAGAAAGTCTGCGTGGCGGACTGTCACTCACGATGTCCGGATATGGGTATTGGAGCCATGATATTGGTGGTTTTGAAGATACGTCTACACCGGATGTTTACAAGAGATGGGTGGCATTTGGACTTTTATCGAGTCATTCGAGACTTCACGGAAGCAGTTCTTATCGTGTGCCGTGGCTTTACGATGATGAGGCAACAAAAGTATTGCGTCATTTCGTTTTGGTAAAACAAAAACTTTTGCCGTATTTGCTCGAAAAGGCAAAAGAAAACCACGACACCGGAATTCCTCTTGTGCGGGCAATGGTGTTAGAGTTTCCAGAGGACCCGGTGTGTGGTTTCT
>CALELW010000155.1 GCA_937902905.1 uncultured Clostridium sp.
AAAAAGCGGTTATCAAACTGCCACTGCGTTTCCCTGCCGCTTGTCGAACGTGCCATGCACATCTGATAAAAGAACATGACAGCGCCGATTGCCATCACAATCCCGGCAACCCCTTCTACCAATGTTTGCTTTTTCCTCATTTTTGTATATTTCATATACAGCCAAGCTGCCATCATACCGTTAGCAAAAACGGAAAAGAACGTAAGCGTCTGATTCACCACTAAATTCTGGTCAATCGAATAGAACCGGCTGCTGAAATACCATGCACTTCCCACACCAATTGCCGTCATTCCGAGATATGTACCCACCGGACATTTGCGAAACAGCCACACAAGCAGTGGAAAAATCAGATACAACTGCATTTCTACCGCTACCGTCCACAGAACACCATTCAGATGCGTCAAACAATTTACATCTCCAAATAAATTATTCGTAAAGGTCAAATGTGCAATCAAATCTTTCATCATAAAACCGGTATCGCCGCCGTATTCCGAGAGCGGAATGGCAAAAGCGAACAATACGATGAATACCGATAAATAATACGATGGCACTATACGCGCCACCCTTTTTATGTAAAAACCGGGAACCGTATCCGTTTTGTCCCCATATACCATATCTCTTGCATATGGTAAAAAAAGACAGAATCCGGAAAGCAAAATCATCATATCTACTAAAATACTTCCGTTCCTTACAAGCCAGTCCAAATTTACATGTTCTGTAAGTGGCTGCAACCAGGACTGTTGCCAGATATGATACCACGCAACTAGAAAAATTGCGATTGCCCGGATTCCGTCTAACACACCAATGTGATAAATTTCATAGTCACCTGCCAGTTCGGCAGGTGACTGATTCCTTCTTTTTTTGTGTTGTCTTTTTCCCATGAAAACTCTCCACTAAGCTAATGCAGCCGTAACGATTGCCATCGAATATACTTCCGATGCGTTACATCCACGTGACAAATCATTAATTGGGGCATTCAAGCCAAGCATAATCGGACCATATGCATCAAAACCACCAAGACGCTGTGCAATTTTGTAACCAATATTTCCTGCATTGATATCAGGGAAAATAAAAGTATTTGCAGAACCGGCAACCGGGTCTCCCGGACATTTTGTGCGGGCAACTCGTGGTGATACTGCTGCGTCAAACTGCATCTCTCCGGCAATCAAAAGGTCTGGTGCAAGATCTTTTGCTTTCTGTGCAGCATTTCTCATCTTGTCCACATCCTCGCCGGCACCTGAACCGTATGTTGAATAACTTAAGAACGCAATTTTCGGGTCAATTCCGAAAATCTTAGCACACTCTGCACAATCAATTGCGATTTCTGCTAACTCGTCCTCATTTGGCTTAATGTTAATCGCGCAATCACCCATCGCAAGTACTGTGTTTCCACCGGTAGCAGACTCACGAACCAAAATAAAGCAGGATGCTACAATATTTTTACCTGGTTTTGTCTTAATAATCTGCAGTGCCGGACGAACCGTATCTGCTGTCGAGTAAGTTGCACCACCAAGCAGTGCATCAGCCTTACCCATTTTCACAAGCATCGTACCAAAATAGTTTGCCTGCTGACAGGTTGCTTTTGCTTTCTCCAATGTCATACCTTTATTCTTACGAAGTTCATACAGGCACTCTGCCATCTCATCAATGCCTTCATACTCCATCGGGTCTATAATTTCAGCTCCACGAATATTAAATGCGCTCTCTTCTGCTGCCTTTGCAATTTCATCTTTGTTTCCAACCAAAATCGGTGAAAGGAAAGTACTTGCCAAAAGACGGGATGACGCTTCCAAAATACGTGGATCACTGCCTTCTGTAAAAACAATCTTCTTCGGATTTTCTTTCAAGATATTAATCAACTTGCCAAACATACTACACGTTTCCTCCTAAATATTATTCTCTTCTAATCATACTATTTTTTGTGCAAAAAACAAGGGGGTAATTAAGAAAAAATGTTAATAATTTTTTTAATTACGTAATTTGGTTCAAAAAATTTCCGTCACATGGGCGCTCCCGCTCAGACAACTACGCAGGGGTATCGACATGCACAAAAATAGGCAGCCCTCTTTCGAACTGCCTACCCGCCAATGGGATATTGGGAGCAAGGCTTTACCCACGCCTCCCTACGGACATCACTATTATATTCAAACATTACTATTAAAATTCACTAATTTCATCGTATAATATCTCCCATTGTTCCGGAAGTATTCTTAACGTATCAACATCTACGCTACTCTTTTTTATCAGTTTCACTAAATCCTTTTTCATGGACTTCGCATCTTCAACAGACAACAACTTCTTCAATGCATATAATCTGGAATACAAATCATTATTCTTAGGTAACAGATTTTCCGCATCTTTCTGATGTCGTAATACAACAGATGATTTCATTCCAACCACCATGGAATTATGTGCACAATAATTTCTCAGATTTCGTACACCATCAAGCCATGTATCCACAAGTTCCGTATCTCCTTTAGAATATCTTTTCTGATGAAACAGATATGCGAGTACGCTCTTTCTCAAATCACCACGAAGATAATTATACATCATTGACATAGTACCAAATTCCGTATAACTAAATGTAACCCATATTGGAAGTTTATTGGTATGCCTATTTCCACCTTTACGATACTCTTTCAGTTCCGGATACTTAACAACATTTTTTCTCAATTTTTCTTCTTTGCGTACAATATCATCATAAAAAATACTTTTAAAATATTTTATATTCGTTTTTCTCTTCTTGGCATCCCTCTCTCCTCTTGACGGAGCGTAATACTCCTTCTTCATATAGAAAGTCCCATCCTGTGCCTTTATCGCACAAGCATTGGATATTGCACTCTTAAAGCGCACTTCGACACGATTGCAATAATAAATA
>CALELW010000156.1 GCA_937902905.1 uncultured Clostridium sp.
ATTATGCATGTGGAAAATGGAGAGTACAATTACGCAATGTCTATTTTGAAAAGCAATAACGGAAATCCGGATGCCTGCAATCGTTATACTTTCGCGTATGAAAATCCGGTAGCAGGAGAGGGACATTTTATTCATACATATATGTGTGACGGAAATCCATTGCCAAGTTTTGAGGGCGAGCCAAAATGGGTTGAAACAATGGATGACATGAATGCATTTGCTGATATGCTGTGGGAAAGCTTGAATGAGGACAATAAAGTTTCCTTATTTGTGCGCTACATTGATATTGAAACCGGAAAATACGAATCGATTATTAAAAATAAGAATAAGTAAAGGAGAAAATCATGAAAGAATTGGAATTGAAATATGGCTGTAACCCGAATCAGAAACCATCCCGTATTTACCGCAAAGATGGTGAACTGCCAATCAAAGTGTTAAATGGAAAACCGGGTTATATTAACTTTTTGGATGCTTTTAACGGCTGGCAGTTAGTCAGCGAATTGAAGAAGGCAACCGGACTTCCGGCAGCAACTTCTTTTAAACATGTATCACCGGCTGGTGCAGCAGTAGGTCTTCCGCTGAGCGACGTTGAGGCAAAAATTTACTGGGTAGACGATTTGGGTGAGTTATCTCCACTTGCTGCCGCTTATGCCAGAGCAAGAGGTGCTGACCGCATGTCTTCTTATGGTGATTTTATTGCACTGTCGGATGTATGTGATGTCTCCGCGGCAAAATTGATTAAGAGAGAATTTTCCGATGGAATTATTGCACCGGGATATGAGCCGGAAGCACTGGAACTTTTGAAAGAAAAGAAAAAAGGTGCCTATGCGATTATTGAAATTGACCCGGATTATGTACCGGACCCAATTGAGCACAAAGAAGTATTTGGTATTACTTTTGAGCAGGGACGCAATGAGTTAAACATTGACAAAGATTTCTTTAGCAACATTGTGACAGAGAATAAAGATTTGCCGGAGTCAGCAAGAATTGATATGGCAATTTCAATGATTACGTTAAAATATACGCAGTCAAACTCTGTTTGCTTTGTAAAAGGCGGACAGGCAATTGGTATCGGTGCCGGACAGCAGTCACGTATTCACTGTACAAGACTTGCCGGACAGAAAGCAGATAACTGGCTGTTAAGACAGTCTCCACAGGTACTTTCTTTGCCGTTTAAAGAGGGTATGAAACGTGCCGAGCGCGACAACGCTATTGACAATTATATCGGAGAGGATTACATGGATGTCTTGGCAGATGGATGCTGGGAAAAATATTTCACTGAAAAACCACCGGTATTTACAAAAGAAGAAAAGCAGAAATGGTTGTCCGAGTACGCAAAAGATGTAACACTTGGCTCCGATGCGTTCTTCCCATTTGATGATAACATTGAAAGAGCATACCGAAGCGGTGTAAAATATATTGCACAGCCGGGCGGCTCAATTCGTGATAAAGATTGTATCGATGCCTGCAACCGTCACAATATGGTGATGAGTTTTACAGGAATCCGTTTGTTCCATCACTAAAATGACAACTAAATAAAATATTTAGGTTGACAATCATTCCTCCCATGGTAGAATAAAAGTATCTACCATAGGAGGAATTTTATTATGTATGAAGAACTGGTAAATGAGATTATTGAAGGAAGACGTTTAGGAAAAGAAGATGACCTGACTTTTTTGATTGATGGTGATTTGGAGTCGCTTTGTCAGGGAGCCGATAAAATTCGAAAAGAATTGTGTGGTAATCAGGTGGATTTGTGCACAATTATTAATGGACGTGCCGGACGGTGCAGTGAAAACTGCCGGTTCTGCGCCCAGTCGAGCCATCATCATACGGGAGCAGAAGAATATGATGTGATGGATGTGGATTCTTTTGTGAAAGCATGTCATGTAAATGAAGAAAATGGTGCTCATCGTTTTTCCATTGTGACAGCAGGCAGAACGCTTGTCGGAAAAGAGTTTGAGCAGATTGTAGAAGCGTACAAAAGAATGCATGAGGAGTGTAAAGAGATTGAATTATGTGCTTCTCATGGTCTTTTGACAAAAGAGCAGTTTGAAATTCTGCGTAAGGTTGGCGTAACACGCTGCCATGCGAATATTGAGACATCGCGCAGATATTTCCCGAGTATCTGCACCACGCACACGTTTGAAGATAAGCTTGCGTGCATCCGGGCTGCCAAAGAGGCCGGATTAGAGGTCTGCTCCGGCGGAATTGTCGGCATGGGAGAGACATGGGAGGACAGGCTTGATATGGCACTTACGCTTGCGGATCTTGAAGTCGATTCTATTCCGTTAAATGCACTGATGCCGATTCCGGGCACACCGTTTGAAAACTTAAAACAGCTTACCGAAGAAGAACTTCTGCGAGTTATCGCTATGTTCCGTTTTATTAACCCTTCGACATCAATTCGCTTGGCAGCAGGCCGTAAACTGATGAAGGAAAATGGTAAAAAAGCATTCTTTTCCGGGGCAAATGCCACGATAACCGGCGATATGCTCACAACTTCTGGAAATAATACTAAACAGGACAAAGAAATGCTTGTTGCAAGTGGGTTTGAGATTTAGTTTTCAGGTTCTGTAGATTATGAAAAGAGGGGGATGGGCTGTATCCTGCGCCGCTTTCGCTTGACAAACGCGTAGGGGTATCGGCAGGTCAAAAACACCTGCCGGATACCCACGCGTTTGTAGCGCAAGAGTACAGTCCTTCCCCCTCCTCTTATAATCTGCCGGAACAGAAAACTTCCCCAAATCTCCCTTCGGAATGTGGCTGATTTATTTGGCTTCAGTAAATAGCAGCGGAAAATTTGTCTCTTGTGTGCTACAAATACGCGGGTATCTGGCAGGTGTTTTTGACCTGCCGATACCCCTGCGTATTTGTTAAGCGAAAGCGGCACACAAGGGATAAACTTTCCGCTATTATTTACGAAACCAAATAAACACCACCCCTTGATTTTTCACACTTCTTATTGTATCATATAAATACGGTAGGGAATGTATGAAAAGAACAGGAGGGACGTCCCTTGAAGATATCAACAAAAGGCAGATATGCGCTGCGGCTTATGCTGGATTTGGCGCTGAATGATTCAGAGAAGCCAACGAGAATAAAAGAAATATCAAGCCGTCAGGGAATATCCGATAAATACTTAGAGCAGATTATAGCAATTTTAAACAAGGCACGGTATGTCAGAAGCATCCGGGGACCTCAAGGCGGATACCTGCTGACGAAAAAGCCGGAAGAATACACAGTAGGCATGATTTTACGCCTGACAGAAGGCAGTATGGCACCGGTTGACTGCGTGGATGAAGAACTTGGCTCATGCAGCCGTATGGATGACTGCGCAACAGCCGTTGTCTGGAAGAAATTAAACGATGCTATCAGTGATGTAATTGATAACATTACACTTGCAGATTTGGTTGACTGGCAGATTGCAAAAGACGGCGATTATTCCATTTAAATTTGAAAAACAAAAAAACACCTTATTTCCTATTGACAAACTAGGAAATAAGGTGTATTCTTTTAACCATCAACTAGTAATCATACCAAACACGTATGAATAATATGAAAAGGAAGAAAGGAAGGGTAAAAAAGATGGCAATTTATAAGAAAGTAACTGATTTAGTAGGAAATACACCAATTTTAGAGTTAGGAAACTATGAAGAAAAGAATCAATTAGAAGCAACGATTTTAGCAAAGTTAGAGTATTTTAATCCGGCAGGAAGCGTGAAAGACCGTATTGCCAGAGAAATTATTCTGGATGCGTTAGAGACAGGGAAACTGACAAAAGATTCCGTTATTATTGAGCCGACAAGTGGTAATACAGGAATCGGTCTTGCATCTGTTGCTGCATCGCTTGGTATTCGTATTATTATTACAATGCCGGAGACGATGAGCGTGGAGCGACGCAACCTGATGAAAGCGTATGGCGCTGAACTTGTTTTGACTGATGGTGCGAAGGGAATGAAAGGTGCTATTGCGAAAGCTGATGAGCTGGCGAAAGAGATTCCAAACAGTTTCATTCCGGGACAGTTTGTCAATGAACTGAATCCACGTGCACATAAGCGTACGACCGGTCCGGAAATTTGGGAGGATACCGAAGGAAAAGTAGATATTTTTGTTGCCGGTGTAGGAACAGGCGGAACCGTTTCCGGTGTCGGCGAATATTTGAAATCGAAAAATCCGGATGTGAAAATTGTAGCAGTAGAGCCGGCAACCTCTCCGGTATTGTCAAAAGGTGAGGCAGGAGCCCATAAGATTCAGGGAATTGGTGCCGGATTTGTACCGGACACATTGAACACGGACATTTACGATGAGGTAATTCCGGTTGAAAATGAGGATGCCTTTGAGTTAGGACGTGAAATTGCAAGAACAGAGGGAATTTTGGTGGGTATTTCTTCCGGAGCAGCGTTAAAAGCAGCGACAGAACTGGCAAAGAGACCGGAAAACAAAGGTAAAACAATCGTTGTATTGTTCCCGGATACCGGTGACCGTTATCTGTCTACTCCGATGTTTTCCTAATTGCAATTTACCTTGATTTTTGCAGGGGATGGTGTTATTCTTATGTCAATATAGGTTGACTTAAATGATCTCTCGGAATCTTGAGTGATCATGCCA
>CALELW010000157.1 GCA_937902905.1 uncultured Clostridium sp.
TATTATCTAGTAATTAAGAATGAAAGTAATCAAACAGTTGCTGTGGAATCTTCAGCTATTGCGTTGAATAAGGCAGGGGAGGAAATTGGAGCAGCAGATGGTGAAATTGAGGATTTACCAAGCAAATGTGAATCAATCATTAGTTTTTATTTTTCATCAACAAAAGATGTCAGTAAATTTAAATATAATTTGAACATAAATCAAGAGGAATATTATAAGCCAGCAATTCAGAATATTCATGTAACATCAAAAGTTATGAAGGATAAGGTTATGGTAAAATGTAAAAATAATGGTACTGATGACGTGGAATTTTTGCAAGCATATATTTTATTTTTTAAGGGGAAGAAACTTGTAGGAAGTGATAGTGCTTATTTTACAAATGATGATTCAGTTATTCCTGCAAAAGAAACGATAACAAAGCAAATCGAATCCTATGAAAAATTTGATTCTGTAAAGATATATTTGTCAGGAAGAAAAGAATAGAAAGAAAATATGAAAAAGTCCCCCTTTGCCCCTTCCCCCAACCTATGTTATACTGGGGGAAGAAGACAAAGGGGGCTTTTTATGTCTAAAAAAATTGCGCTTACAAACATGGACATTGTCTGGGAAGACAAAGAAGCAAATAAGATTCAATGTGAGGAAATGATAAAGGAGGCAGCGGATGAACACGCTGACATTATTTTGTTTCCGGAGATGACATTGACCGGATTTTCTCTCCGAGTTAAAGAGATGGCAGATTATCATGAGGAGACAATTGCATATTTTTCGGCTCTTGCTGCAAAATATTCTATAATGATTGGTTTTGGTTATATTACCATGCCGGATGAGTTTGGGCGAAATCATTTTTGCTTTGTTGATGAAAATGGAAGTGTGCTTGCTGACTATGAGAAAATCCATCCATTTACGCATGGTGGTGAGACAAAGGCGTATCGAGGGGGCAGTGAGCTCTGTCATATTTCCGTGGATGAAATGCACCTTGGTATGGCGGTCTGCTACGATTTGCGTTTTCCTGAAATGTTTCAGCAGATGCCGCTTGACACAAATGTTATCTTTTTGATTGCAAACTGGCCGGAGAGCCGCATCAGGCAGTGGTATTCTCTGCTTACGGCGAGAGCGATTGAAATGTCCTCGTATGAGGTAGGCGTAAATCGAACAGGAGCGGGAGATGGAATCCAATATACAAAAAGTTCGGTTGCCTATGCACCGGATGGAAACATGATTTCGCCGGACTCTAAAAAATGGAATGACTATGTAACGCTTGATTTTTCAAAAGAGGTATTTCAAAAAACAATTTTTTCAAGAAATGACAGACGACCGGAAATTTATCAGGGATAAAGGCATATAGAAATCTAACTACAAATCAGAAACAACTTGCCTGTTTGTTCTTTATTGTTGACATTAGACGACTTTTTGTTTATAATAATGAACATAAAAATGAAGAGGTGTATATAAATGAGAAAAGCAGTTTATAATATATTGCCAGCAACAGAAAATATTTTGGAGACAATGGGAGAACAAATAAAGTTAGCAAGATTAAGACGAGATTTGTCTGCTGAATTGGTGGCAGAACGAGCCGGAATTAGTAGAACATCGTTATGGAAGGTTGAGTCAGGAAGTCCTGCCGTAGCAATAGGCATTTATGCTGCTGTTTTACATGCATTAGGGGGAATGGATACAGATTTACTTCATATAGCCAAGGATGATGAGCTGGGAAGGCAAATGCAGGACCTTAATTTATTGACTGGAAAGCGTGCATCAAGGAGGAAAAAATGATGGCTGGAACGGAAAAAATAATATATGTTTATGATGATTTTTCGGAAGATAATCCCATTTTGATTGGAAAAATGTATGTTGGTGTTATAAAAGGTGGCGAAACTTATTCCTTTGAATATGATATGGATTGGTTAGCAAAAAACAAATTATCAATTAGTATTGATCCTGAGTTGCAGCCGTATGGCGGACGCCAATTTCCGACAGGAAAAAGAATTTTTGGAGTGTTTGCAGACGCTTCTCCTGACAGATGGGGACGTATTCTTATGAATAAGAGGGAGCGAATTTTAGCAGAAAAAGAGGGGAGAAAACCGCGAAAATTATATGATAGTGATTATCTTCTTGGAGTATATGATGAAACAAGAATGGGAGGAATACGATTTAAACTGCATCCAAATGATGTGTTTCTTTCAGATGATAAGGAAACAGCGGCACCTCCATGGGCATCACTGCGGAATTTAGAGGAAGCTTCGAGAAATTTTGAAAATGATAAAAATGGTGTTACAGAAAAATGGCTTAACCAGCTAATAAAACCAGGCTCTTCGTTAGGGGGAGCTAGACCGAAGGCAACGGTTGTAGATACAAAAGAGCAGCTTTGGATAGCAAAATTTCCATCAAAGAATGACGAATATGATACAGGCGCATGGGAAAAGGTAGTGCACGATTTGGCAAAAATGTGCGAATTAAATGTTCCTGAATCTAAATTAGAAAAATTTTCGAAAATGGGAAGTACATTTTTAGTGAAACGTTTTGATCGAAATGGAAAACGAAGAATTCATTTTGCTTCTGCGATGACACTTCTCGGAAAAATTGATGGTGCGTCTGCTGCTGATGGAACAAGTTATCTTGATGTTGCTGGATTTATTAAATCATATGGTGCTAACCCAAAAGAGGATTTACTGGAATTATGGAAAAGAATTGTATTTAATATGGCGGTAACGAACACGGATGATCATCTTAGAAATCATGCCTTTTTACTTACAAAGAATGGTTGGAAATTATCCCCTTTGTATGATGTTAATCCAGTTCCATATGGAGATGAACTTTCGCTTCTTGTTGACGATGAAGATAATAGTATTTCTGTTAAACTGGCCATCAGAACTGCTCCTCGTTTTGGTGTTACGGAAATGGATGGAGAAAAGATTGTTGTAAAAATGCTATCAATTATTCGAAATAATTGGGAACAGTTAGCAAAAAAATATGGTTTATCACGCGGTCAAATAGAAGCTATGAGGCCTGCATTTGATGAATGCTATCATGGTATAAAATAGACGACCGGAAATTTATCAGGGATAAAATTTTATGATTTAGGAAATACTGTTTCGTATCAAATGGAAGTCAAAAATGACAGGAAAGATGAGGGCGAAACAGATGGAACAGGATGCAGTAAAAGAATATGGCATGGTAATGAATGAAGGAATATTGACATTATCTATTATTGGGGAGATTGAGGGACATGACTGCTTATCACAAAATTCAAAAACAACCAAATATGAGCACATTCTGCCGATTTTGGCAAGGGCAGAGCAGGACGAAAAAGTAAAGGGGATTTTATTTCTTATGAATACCGTCGGCGGTGATGTTTCATGCGGACTTGCATTGGCGGAAATGGTTCACTCCTTAAGCATGCCAACAGTTTCTTTAGTCATTGGGGACAGTCATTCGATTGCCGTTCCACTTACTGTGGCGGCAGATTATTCTTTTATTGTTCCATCGGCAACGATGATTATTCACCCGGTACGAATGAACGGTATGGTACTGGGAACACCACAGACGTATCGTCAGTTTCAACAGATTCAAGACAGAATTATTTGTTTCGTGGCAGAGCATAGCCGCATTTCCAAAGAAAATTTAGAAAAATTAATGATGAATACGAGTATGCTGTCCAAAGATTTAGGAACCGTTTTGGTTGGAGAGGATGCGGTGACAGCTGGACTTGTTAATGAGGTTGGAGGAATTGATAAGGCTTATCAGAAGCTGCGGGGGCTGATGAATCATTAAAAAAGAAATACATGACTTGACAGTGGTAAAAAAATAGATATAATTAGATGTAACTAGAAAACAGTTACAAGGTGCTTTTTGAGGATTTTGAAAAGAGGTGAGGCCAAAAGATATGAGCAGGATTGAAAAGGCAAAAGAGCGCATAAAGCAAAAACCTAGAGATTATACTTATAAAGAAGCAACATATTTATTAGAGCAAATGGGTTACAAAGAACATAATAAAGGAAAAACATCTGGTTCAAGAGTTATGTTTTATAGAGAATATGACCAACAGATTATTATGCTTCATAAACCACACCCAGGCAATGAGATGAAACCAGGAGCTGTAAAAGGACTTTTGGAAAAGTTGATTGAGATAGGAGATTTATAGATTATGAAAGCAAATATATTAGAATATAAAGGATATCATACAGTTGTTGAATTTGATTCGGCAGATAACGTATTAAGGGGAAAAATAGAAGGTATTGCAGATTATGTAGATTTTGAGTGTGATGATTTAAGTAAGGTTGTTGATGAATTTCATACAGCTGTTGATGATTATCTTATTTTTTGCAAGGAAGTAGGTAAAGAACCTCAAAAAGAATACAAAGGAATTTTTAATGTTCGTATATCTCCGGATTTGCATAGAAAAATTGCTTTGAAAGCGAGCAAACAAAGCAAAACATTA
>CALELW010000158.1 GCA_937902905.1 uncultured Clostridium sp.
GGGACTTGCGGCTATGGTTGTAAAAGACGGGGTTGAATTTGAATCGTTAGATGGACAGCCGGCACATTTGTTTTTCCTGATTGCGGCACCAAACACAGAGGATAATGTACATTTGGATGTGTTGAGCCGTTTGTCGGTTCTTCTGATGGATGAAGATTTTACCAATAAACTCCGTCAGGCAACGAGCGTTTCTGAGTTTAAACAGATTATTGAAGATGCAGAAAAAGGTTCGGAAAATGAGGATGATACTGCTGTAGAACAGACAAGTTCCGAACACTATATTGTGGCGGTGACCGGCTGTCCGACAGGAATTGCACACACCTATATGGCGGCAGAGGCACTTGAGAAAAAAGCGAAAGAATTAGGATACTCGATTAAGGTGGAGACAAGAGGAGCCGGTGGTGCAAAAAACGTATTGACGGCAGATGAAATTGAGCGTGCCGATGGAGTTATCGTAGCGGCAGACACGCAGGTGCCGATGGATCGTTTTCAGGGAAAACCAACCGTTGTTACCAAGGTTGCCGATGGAATTAATAAACCGGAAGAACTGCTTCGTGAAATTGTAGATGGAAAAGCATCGTTGTACGAGGGCGGCGGAGAAGTGGCTCCGAAAGAAGAGACTGCAGAAAAAGAAGGCATTGGACATGCCGCCTATAAGCACTTGATGAGTGGTGTTTCACATATGCTTCCATTCGTAATTGGCGGCGGTATTATGATTGCCATTGCTTTTCTGATTGATACTCTTTGTGGCTATGGCAGTACCGGTGGCGGAAATTTTGGTACATGTACACCATTATCCGCGTTGTTTAAGTATATAGGTGATTTTTCCATGGGACTCATGGTTCCGGTATTGGCCGGATATATTGCCTATTCAATTGCAGACAGACCGGGACTTGCTGTTGGCTTTACCGGTGGTTTGTTAGCGGCAAATGGAAATGCAGTACTGGCGAAATATGTATTTGCCAATGAAAGTCTTGGCGGATTTTCAAAATTCATTTCAAATTTTGCCTTCGTTGGAGAAAATGGTGGAAATACCGTGTCCGGATTCCTTGGTGGTATTGCAGCCGGCTTTGTAGCAGGATTTATCGTATTAGGATTAAAGAAATTGTGCAGTAAATTGCCGGATTCTTTGGAAGGAATTAAACCGACACTGATTTATCCGCTCGTTGGTATTTTCCTGATTGGTATATTGATGACGATGGTATTTAATCCACTGATTGGTTTGATTAATACCGGATTGAGTAATATGCTGACAAGCATTTCGGATGCCGGCATGATTACCGTACTTGGTTTGATTCTTGGTGCCATGATGGCAATTGATATGGGAGGCCCGATTAACAAGGCAGCTTATGTATTTGGCTCCGGTATGTTAGCAACCGCATCGCAGATGATGGCACAGGGAGCACAGGCTTCGGACCCGGCAGTTCAGGCGTGTTATATGGCAATGGCTTCCATCATGGTAGGTGGTATGGTTCCACCGGTTGGTATTGCAGCAGCCTGCAAATTGTTCCCTCGGAAATTTACAAAAGCGGAGCAGGGTTCCGCAGTTTCGAACATTGTAATGGGATGCTCGTTTATTACCGAAGGCGCAATCCCATTTGCGGCATCTGATCCATTGCATGTCATTCCTTGTACAATGGCTGGTGCCGGTGTGGCAGGATTGTTATCCGCCCTCTTTGGATGTACCTTAATGGCCCCGCATGGTGGTGTGTTCGTATTCGCTACCGTTGGACAGCCGTTATTATATATTGTCGCATGGCTGGTTGGTTCCGCTGTGACGGCAGTGATGTTAGGATTTATCAAAAAAGATGCGAAAGCATAAGTAAAAGGAGGAAATAAAGATGAAAGAGTTTAAGTATGTAATTAAAGATGAGCAGGGGATTCACGCAAGACCGGCAGGAATGTTTGTAAAAGAGGCAGCAGCCTTTTCAAGCAAAGTAACAATTAGTAAAGATGGCAAAGAAGTGGATGCCAAAAGAATTCTTGGTGTTATGGGTCTTGGCGTAAAGAAAGACCAGGAAATTGTACTGAGAGCAGATGGTGATGACGAAGATGCAGCAATTGAAAAATTAAGTGCATTTTTACAGGAAAATCTGTAATGTGTTAAGGTAATTGTTAGATACCTTAGATTGGAGGTACTATGATTGTATTGGATGGAAAAAGTGTTTTTGGTGGAATCGCAATCGGGAAAATCGCCCTTTTTGAAAAGGGCGATGACCCGGTAAAACGTAAGACAATTGAAGATACGAGTGAGGAAATCAAACGCTTTGAGAATGCAAAGGAAAAAGCAAAAGAGGAATTAAAGGCACTGTATGAAAAGGCACTCTTAGAAGTAGGAGAAGCCAATGCCATGATTTTTGATGTACATCAGATGATGTTGGATGATTTGGATTATATTGAATCCATTCGCAATATGATTGAGACACAAAAGGTAAATGCGGAGTTTGCAGTGGCAACGACAGGAGACAATTTTGCTGCGATGTTTTCCGGTATGGATGACGCTTACATGAAAGAACGTGCAGCGGATGTAAAAGATATTTCCAATCGTGTAATTCGTGTTTTAATGGGAAAGCAGAGTGGCGGAATAACCGGAAATGAGCCGGTGATTCTTGTGGCAGAGGATTTGGCACCGAGTGAGACGGTACAGCTTGATAAAAGTCTTGTCCTTTCATTTGTTACGAAACATGGTTCGACCAATTCCCACACGGCAATTTTGGCTCGGACAATGAATATTCCGGCATTAATCGGCGTGGATTTTCCGGGAGATATTTCCGGTAAAATGGCAATTGTCGATGGCTTTGACGGAAAGGTTTACATTGAACCGGATGGAGAAACACTTGACCGCTATCAGAAACAGAAAGAAGAGGAAGAAAAGAAGCAGAAACTTCTTCTGGAACTGAAAGGTAAAGAGACCATTACAAAGGGCGGAAAGAAAATCAATCTGTATGCCAACATTGGCGGTGTATCGGATGTTGCCGAGGTGCTGGCTAACGATGCCAATGGAATTGGTTTGTTCCGCAGTGAGTTTTTGTATCTGCAAAGCGAGACATTTCCAACGGAAGAAGAGCAGTTCCGCGCTTATAAGACAGTTGTAGAAACAATGGCCGGTAAAAAAGTAATCGTGAGAACACTGGATATTGGAGCGGATAAACAGGTCGATTATTTTGGCTTGGACAAAGAAGACAATCCGGCACTTGGATATCGTGCTATCCGCATTTGCTTAAAGCAGCCGGACATTTTCCGTACACAGCTTCGTGCCATTTACCGTGCGAGCCATTATGGTACATTATCAATTATGTTTCCAATGATTATTTCAGTGGATGAAGTGCGGGAGATTAAACGAATTGTAAATGAAGTCAAGAGCGAACTTGATGAGCAGGAAATTCCGTATGGAACGGTAGAACTGGGAATCATGGTTGAGACGCCTGCGGCGGTGATGATTAGCGATTTACTTGCTAAAGAAGTTGACTTTTTCAGCATTGGAACCAATGACCTGACTCAGTATACGTTAGCAATTGACAGGCAGAATCCGAAATTGGACGATTTTTATAATTCCCACCACGAAGCAGTTCTTCGTATGATTCGTATGGTCGTTGAAAATGGCCATAAAGAGGGATGTTGGGTTGGCATTTGCGGAGAATTGGGAGCAGACACTTCCCTGACAGAAACATTTGTTTCAATGGGGATTGATGAGTTGTCTGTGAGTCCGTCGATGGTTTTAAAAGTCAGAGAAGCAGTCAGAAATATTGAAGATTAAAGAGAAAAATTCAATAAAAAAAGGGTGTACGTTTTATCGTACACCTATCTATGGTATCATCCTCTCATAAAATAAGTGAGAGGATGATTGTTATGTTGAATGAATTTCGTGATATGTTGATTTTAGCCTGTGGCTTTAGTGTGGTTTTGGCGTATTTAATCTTCCTTCATTAATGAGGAAGAATACCAAGCGGATGTGCCTGAAGGACTTTTGTCTCATAGCCGTTTTCACTGTTTGACAGTAAATCAGAACGAGGTGTGACACGGTCTTTCTGGGTGAGTACGACGATTGTAGAACCACCGTATTCAAAGAATCCTTTTTCTTCTCCGCGGGTTACGAGTGTGCTTTGTTTGTGGTTTGAAATTTTACCAACTAAGAGAGCACCAACTTCCATCTGAAGTACATCGCCAAACTCTTTTGAGCGAATCACCGTGTATTCACGGGTGTTTTCTTTATAAATTGGAAGGTAATCGTTGGCAATCGGATTTACCGTGTGGAAAGTTCCGTCGATGTGATAATTTTTCGACTGTTTCCCGGACACAGAGTAAAGATAGCGGTGATAATCTTCCACGGTTAAGCGGAGTACGTAGGCATACCCACCACGGAAACGTTTTGCTAAGCGTGGACTGCGGAGCAGAGAACGCAAGGTGTATTCTGTATTTTTTATGGAAAATGTCGTGTTCTCCTGAATTGGATAAACCGTTGCCAGACAGTCGCATGGACTGATAAGGACATCAAGATCCTCCGGAACAGGCCGGCAGTCAGGTTTGATTTTTCTGGTGAAAAAATCATTAAAAGAAGAGTAGTCGCACTCTTCATAAATATCCATGTTAATTTCATTGCGCTCAATAAATTTAGAAATCAGCCATTTTGAGTGAGCAGATGAAAGATAGCGTCCGGCAAGTTTGGAAACCTGCGGCTGAATCAATGGTTTTAAGAGCATACGCCCGAAAATGTTGGTGTATAAAAAGGATAATAATTTATCCTGGTTTGTTATATTACTTACTTTTTCCCCTTGTAAATCAATGTAATCCATAAGTCCTCCTTATTATTCGACAAATAAAATGCAAACCATCACAGCGGTCACAAGTACCATCATGGCTGCAATTACACCGTTGCCCGGCTTCTTGAGTTTAAAATCAAGAACGTACAGGAAAGCAACTACGATGTGCATGATGGCAAGGAATAAAAGAAATGTTTCATGGCTGACCAATGGGTGAAACAAATATACAATTGGATAAATAATTGTAATTGTTGTAATTGGCAGACCACGATAGCCTTTTGCCTGGTCGGTTTCCGGATTGGTATGTTTTAATTCTTCCAATACATTAAAATAAGCAAGGCGGATTACACCACATAGAACAAACAAAATTTCAATTGCAATACCCCAGACAGAATTCAGACCCATCTGATAGGAAATGATAACCGGAGTTACTCCAAAGCACACCATGTCGCAGAGAGAGTCAATTTGAATACCAAAAATTTCCATTTCTTTTGTCCGGTTTTTCATAGCACGTGCGATTTTTCCATCGAAAGTATCACAGGCGCCGGCAAGTGCCAGACATAAAATGGCAAACTTAAACTGACCGGTGCTGGCAAGTGCCATACCGCTTACGGAAAGCGCTACACCTATGTAGGTAACAATTACTGAATAATTATAAAATCCAATCATAAATATCCTCTTTTCTTTTACTCTGTTTTTTTACTTTTATCTGTGACAGTCAAATGTGTGATAAAGGAAACAATACCACTAACAATTACAAGGATGTAATAACTGAATCCGCGGCTGACAAGCAGCGAAGCGGTTGTCATAGCCGTTCCGTGGAAAATCGGGGTAAAGATACGCAGGTAAAGTCCCTCGCTGATTCCCATTCCACCCGGCAGTGGTAACATATCAACAGAAATGGATATGACTGCCTGTAAAATTGTAATAGTGAAGAAAGTCTCCGTATTCAGCCCAAAGCTTCGGTATACAACATAAGTAATCGCAAAAAGGAAGAAGCGCTGGATAAAAGAAATAATCGTTGTGTTAAAAATCGCAAGTTTATTTTCCTTTAAGAAGCGAGAGGCTCCCTTATAAGTTTCCATCGACTGCTCTAAGCGCTCGGTGCGGTTATTTTTCTCTT
>CALELW010000159.1 GCA_937902905.1 uncultured Clostridium sp.
TGTATTTGGAATTTCTCATTTTGGCTTGTACTATTTATATTCTAGCACCACTTCTTCTTTGGACGGAAAATCCAAGCCAGTTTAAAGTGGATGAAATTAACTGGCTCGAATTTCTGGTGTAATCCCCTACTTAAACATCACCGGCTCCTCTTTTCCCCCACGATAATCAAACATACCCTCATTCTTTTCTTCTAACGCCTTAATCATATGATAGGTATACTCGTTATACGGTGTCGGAATGCCAAGTTCCTTTCCCATGCGTATAAGCGCACCGGAAAACATCTCAATTTCCGTCTGTCTCCCTGCATCCAAATCCTGCAACGTAGAATATCTCGCACTTGGCGGTACGGCACTTCTTTGTGCCGAAGTATTTTCCACCTTTGACATATCGATTCCCTTTGCTAGCGCAATTGCCTCAAGTTCTTCCTTAAGTTTGTCACTGATTGCTTTCATGTGAACACTATCCCGGTAACAGCCAACACCGGCACCCAAAATTGCCTGTGGCAGGTTGTTGCACACATTTAACCGGTATTTACTCCACACCTCTTCGCGAATATATTTTGTCGCACGAAAATGGATTTCCGTTCTTCCAAAAAGTTCTTCTATAGCCTGCACGCGTTTGCTGTCAAACGGAGCTTCCAATTCTCCAAAAATAATTCCTATCGTTGTTTCCGGAGCAAAATAAAAGCCCTTTCCCTCTTTGTGAGAAGCTATTTTAATTACGGAATATAAAAGATGGGAAGCTCCCACTTCCTTTGCAATAATTTCCTCGCTGTCGACACCATTCATTAAACTCATGACAACCGTGTTTTCTCCTACTGCCTCTTTGATAGAAGGCAGGGCAGGTAAAAGCGCATTGTATTTGAGCGCAACCACTAATAAGTCTGCTTTCTTTGCTTCTTTTGGTGTCCACACCTGTGGGTAATATACTTTATCATTAATCAGACACCCTTCATTTTTGATTCGTTCTGCTCTTTCTCCTTCAGCAATAACTCCAAGTTCTACATCATCCAGAGAAGAAATCCCCCAGATAACATAGGAACCAACTGCCCCTGCTCCTAAAACGGCTACGGAATGTATCATTTTATTTCCCTCTTTTCCTCGTATTTTATGCTTGTGACGATAACTGTTTTTTCATCCAGCAATGCGGACAGCCTTCGTCCTCATCTTCAACTCCATATCCACAAAAACCAAGTTTTTCATAGAATGCTCTAACCCGGCACTGTGCATGCAGAGAAATCGATTTACCGCCTTTTTCCCGGACAACTTCTTCTGCCTTTTGTATCATATCAGAACCAAGATTCATGCCGCGGCACTCAAAAACCACTGCCAGCCTTCCCAATATAAATTCGCCCGGTTCGCTGCCTTCATAAATCCGGCAGGTCGCAACCGGTTTTTGTAAATGTTCATCAAACATCACAAGATGAATCGCTTTCTCATCAATTTCATCAAATTCTTTTTCAAATCCCTGCTCTTTCACAAATACATTTTCCCGGATTTCTACCGCCTCATCCGGCAAAAAATCATACACACAAATTGACACAGCAAATCTCCTTCTTTCCACATCACAGTACATATCTCAATGCTTTTTTATACAAAACAATTTCAAAAATCATAAAAGAAATTGTTTTAATTTTTCAATTCCATCAATTTCATAATCAATACATATACTCTCTGGTTTGTCCTTACTCTTTATATTATAAAAACAAACATCCATTCCAACAGATTTTGCTCCAATTATATCATTTGTAATCGAATCACCTATCATTAAGCACTGATATGGCTCACAAGCTAAATCCTCAATCACATATTTAAAAAATTTTCTTGACGGTTTGATATATCCAATTTTTTCTGATATATAAATCTTATATGTATAAGGTAAAAAATCAGAAATTCGGTTTCTTTGAATAATATCTAATCCATTTGTTGCCAATACCATTTTATATTTCTCAGACAGGAAACTATATGTATCAAGAGTCTTCTTTTCAACAAATTTTTTTGAATTGGATATACTTCCAATATAGCTTTCTACAAGCTCATTTTCGTTAATAGTTATCCCTAATGCTTGGGTCAAATACAGATAATGTTTTCGCAAATAATCATAATAATATGTATGATAATTTTCCTGCACATCTTTTGATTCAGTATCATCCAAACCACTTTCTCTCCATGCATCCCAACCACATTTCTCATCTAGTGAAACATATTCTTTTGTGTACTCAATTCCTAATTTATCAAAAATAATTTTTTGTGCTTCTTCATATGCTTTCCCAAAATCAAGTAATGTATCATCTATATCAAAAACAATATATTTATACGCTTTCATAATTCTCTCCTTTTCATTTTTTACAATAATATATTATTTTACCACACTCTCCCCATTTTCTCAATTTATATCTTATGACCATTTGTGCCGGGAGTTTGACAGTTGAATAAAAAGAAAAGTACTCGCAGGCCGCATAAAACCTG
>CALELW010000160.1 GCA_937902905.1 uncultured Clostridium sp.
GAAGTGTTGTCGCATAAACTTCTACTACTGTTCCTTTTGGAAGAAGGAATGCTTCAATTTTCGATGTATCATATGTATAATCATCTTCAATATCCTGCTCGCTTCCAATCAAAAGAATCAAGTCAGTGCAGGCAACATTTACTTCGGATGAACGATGATACTCAACTGCATTCAGTAAATGATTATTTCCGTTGCAGTAACCAATCTGGATTGGAAGTCCGCCATACAAGCTATCCGTAAATGCTTTCATGACTGGCAGTTTCTCAATTTCTTTATCCGAAGGAATGTAAATAACGGCGTCATCCGGACACTCTGTTTTTTCCATTGCATCCATCAGCTCTGCCACATCATACTCTCCGGTCAAAATACGTCCGTATTTGCGAAAACTTTTGTCTGTTACTTTTTGAATCTGAATACTCATTAAAAAATACCTCCTAAATCGATTGTTTTTCTCAATTATAACGACTTATCGAAGGGATGTCAATAAAATGACCTGCAAGATTTTTCTTGTCACAATATTATCTTTTTGTTATAATTACTATAATATATGCAAGGAGATATTATAGGATATGACAACACAACAGATTCAATGTATTATTACTTTAGCTGAAGAAGGCAGTTTTTCAAAAGCAGCAAAAAAACTTTTTGTCACACAGCCTTCCATTAGCCAGCTTATTAAAAATATGGAAAGCCAGCTTGGTTCACCGTTGTTCGACCGCTCTTCTTCTCCGATTCAGCTAACTCCAATCGGACAGGCCTACTACGATGCAGCAAAAAAAATCTTATCAACAGAGCGCGAATTAGAAAACCGCATTTCCGATATTAATAACTTAAAAACCGGTTCTTTGACAATTGGAACTACACCATTTCGTGGCTCCTGTATGCTTCCGAAAAGTTTTGCCGCTTTTGCGAAGAAATTTCCGGATGTAAAATTAGATGTCATCACAGATAGCGTAAAAGAACTTCAAAATCTTCTCCTGTCCGGAGAAATTGATATCTGCATTGAGGCAACAGACTTTGATAACGAATTATTTTACACGGAAGACCTTGCAACCGAACATTACTATTTGGCAGTAAGCAAAGAAAATCCGTTTAATGAGACACATAAAGAACAACAGCTTAAAACATCCGATATTGTTTCGGATTCTTCTGCTTTGTATAACAATAAAGAAATTTCATTAAGTGACTGTTTGAATGAATCTTTCATTGTTCTTGACACAAAAAATAATGACCCGGATATTACCGTAGATTTATTCCAGCATATGAAACAGGTTCCACAAATCAACCTGCGATGCTACAACATCGAAACGATGTTTCACTGGGTAAATTCTAATTTAGGAATGGGTATTATCCCGGATACGCTGATTCGCTTTGGAAACTTTGAGAATCATCCGGTTTACTACAAAATCAAAGAGCCAAAGGGCTGCTTTGGCATTACGGAAAAAAAGATTGTGGTTGCCTATAGTAAAAAACACTTTTTAACACAGACAGCCCCAATCTACATCGACTTACTGAAACAACTAATTGGCCAGGGAACTTGGAAATTCTAATACTAACAGCCAATCATCAGCCGCAGGTGAAATTGTGAGTAATCCCAATTTGCCGGCGGCTTTCCTTTTCCTGCATAAATCACAAGATGATACGTTTCTTCACTGCCATCTCCTCCTACATAATGACATACGGGATTTCCCCAAGCCATACTCGCATAAGCATCCGCTCCGCACACTTTCTGACCGTCCAGCATAAATACCAAACCCGCCTCATTTTTGATACTGTCCTGCCAAAACTCCATAAGCATCATTTTCATGGTGATTTCAGTATCCAAAATTACATCACCCGGTTTGGTATCAACCATTTTTTCAGACAAGTCCGTAATATAGGAATCCCGGAATGCTCCTAGAAATGCGGGTTCTTTCGGATAATAATCTCCCATCATATTTTCTTTTTGTTCTTTCTCCTGAAATAAATTTAGCAACTCAGAAGTAATCATCTCATGTCCAAGTGGTGTCGGATGGACATAATCCAACCCATACTGTTCCCATGTCAATTCACCTTTTTGAATTTTGTCCATAATAGTTTTACCAATATCAACAACCGGTAAATGATAATGAGAAGCTACTCTTTCCATTGCTCCCCTTGTACAATGACCCTGATCATTACAAAACAGAAGAATAACCACATGCGCACCTGCCTGAATTAACTGGCTGCAAATGCCTTCCGTAGACTCCCATAAATAACGATCTCCTGTATCATTCATCGCATAATCTAAAAAAACAATGTCCGGTTTTTCTTTGATTAATTCCTTAACCTTATATAACCCATTCGAAGACATCGTCCCGGACTGCCCATAGCGAAGCACCGAAACTTTTCGCCCATTACTAAGCCTCTCTTCAATTTTTTGTTCAAAGAGAGAAACAAAACAAAGTTCTTTTTTTACTCGCTCTCCCTTTGATAAAGAACCGCCTAAAAACGCCACCTTAAGTTCTTTTTCTTTTGTTTTTTGTAACACATCACTTATGTAATTTACAGCATCCATGTACATGAATTCCTCTCTTATTTTTTCCACCATTTCGCAATCCATTTGCCGGATTTGGATAAGTTCTTATAGCTTATCTTATCCGTTTTTCCGCATTTCGATTGAATGAGTGCAGAAGTTTCATTCTTATTTGAAATGTTCCATGCAATATGTCCAATTTTATATTTTTTTAGAAGTTTCATCCATTTTGACGCACTTTTCTTGTCAATTCCACCATTTCCCGAAGCATCACAAATGCTAAACTCCGATACTAACATAGGAAGTCCTGACTGATAGGCACTTTTACATTTATTACGCAGAAAATCCGTATGCGTTGCCGCATAAAAATGAAGCGAATACACAATATTCTTCTCTTTCAGCGGACTCTTCGCCACTATATCAACATCCTGCGACCACGTTGGCGTACCTACCACAATAATATTCTTCTTGTCGTATTTCCTGATTTTTTTTATGACCTTTTTGGCATACGGCTTGATATCTTTTGCCCAAGTCACATTTCCATTTGGCTCGTTGCAGATTTCATACAAAATGTTATTCTGTTTTCCATATTTTTTTGCGTAACGAGAAAAAAAACTAAGTGCCTTCTTCTGGTTTGTTTTCGGATTTCCATCACTTAAAATGTGCCAGTCAATCACAACATACATTCCCAGTTCCGTCGCATACTGAATTCCCTCATCCACTTTCTTATACAACGACTTGGAAAAACCAGCCCCCTTATCACTGTACAAAGCAAGACGAATGGTATTCACTCCCATTTTCCGAAAACTCTGAAAACAGCTCTTATTTACATATTGCGGAAACCACGCAATTCCATGTGTACTTACGCCTTTTAACTGAACCTTTTTTCCGGTTTTATCCACAATATTTGTACCAGACACTTTTAATTGTCCCCATCTCTGAACCGGTGTTGCCGCTTTTGTGTTTACACTCATAAACAGGAATACAAAACACCCAATGCAAAGCAGCCCCCATAATCTTCTTTTTTTCATCTTATCTCCTCCTTATAAACCACCCTATTCCATTGTCAATTCGTCTACAATTTTATAACAGATTCCATCAATCTCAACCCAAACCGGAATCTTTGACGGATTATAAATATATTTTCCGTCCGCTGAGTACACAAGCTTTTCATAAGCATTCACGTACTCGTAGATTTCGCCATTCGTAGCATACCAGACATCTTCTTTGCCGGATACCTTCTGCATAAATTCGTCCATACGCTCCCAGTTCTTATTTCTCTCAAACTCAAAGGTATGTCCCCACACATAGAACAAAAGAGGTCTCTCTACATTCTGTCTGGACACAAATTCCTCTGTCAACTGAAATAAATTTTCGTTATCATGATGACAAGTCGGATTCCACGCCAGCCAGTTTTCCGGTAAATCAAAGTTTTCCGTACTCTCAACCGTACGGCAGTATGTGATTCCACATTGTTTTAAAATATCCAGTAACGTCTCATCATACCAGCCATATGGATATGCCATTCCTCTTACAAGCCTTCCATACAGTTTCTCCAGTGTCTTGCGGCACAAAATCGTGTCTTCTGCCATTTCAAGCGGAGTTAATGAGGTCATATATTTATGCTCATTACCATGGTTAGCCACTTCTACAAGCGGATGTTCATACATTTCTTTTGCTTTCTTTTCCGTAACCAAACGATACGTTTCCCCCTCCGGATAGGTTGTTCCCTCTTTTGCAAACCATCCCGGAATCAAATTAAATGTTGCCTTCATTTGA
>CALELW010000161.1 GCA_937902905.1 uncultured Clostridium sp.
CTGCGTAGCAGCAGGGGTGCTGAAACTACCAGCACCTCCTGCTGACGCGCTCAAAACCCACGAGTCACAAAGTTTTTCTACGAAATTACTGGAATCCAAAGGAACCGGCAGCGAACATTTGTCACAGTCCATCCATCCGCCCCCGCAATTAGTCTATAACAAAAGTTTTCCTACATTATTTCTAAAGGGCGAGCCTTTTTCAGTATACTGGCAATTTACCAAGAAAAGATTTGGGGTGAGTGGGTACAAAGGTAAGGGGATTGGACATGAATAAATATTATGCATGTCCAATCCCCTTACCTTTGTCTAGCGAATGCGCCCACGAAACACAAACTTTTGTTAGTAAATTCCCTGCATTATCTAAAAGGAGGAGTTTTTTTCAGCACAACACAATCGGCAGGGAAAAGTTTTGAGTGGAGTGCGTTATATGTGCGTGGGTATCTGATATGCGTACTGTGCATATCGATACCCCTACGCACATATCAGCGGGAGCGGCGCATGACACTCAAACTTTTCCCTGCCGACTGTGAAGTCCTGAAATAATATCTCCCCCTAGATAATGTAGGAAAACGTCTCTCTCTCATGATACTGCCGCACCAATTCAGCGAGCGTTACGCTCTCGAGCACATCATCTACAGCTTTATCCACTTCCTGCCCCAAATCACGGACCAGTGCATTCATCGTGCGGTTGTTTTCACTCTCTCTGTAACCATCCAAATCCACGGCATTTCGCTGACCTTCAATAGCGCCGACCACATCTTTTGCGGTACATCGTCTGGTTTCTTCCGGAAGATAGTAGCCGCCCTTGCTGCCGCGAATCACACGTACAATCCCGGCGTGACGCAGTTTAGAAGCTACCTGTTCCATATATTTCTCCGACAAATCATATTCCTTAGCCACCTGTTTGACCGTCACCGTACTGCCATCATGCAGTGCAAGGTCAATCAGAAAAAATAATGCATACTGGCCCTTTCTCGTAATATACATAACAACCCCTCTTTCCTAATTTCTATCCTGCTCCAAAGAAGCAATTGCCACGGCACCATCTGAAACCGCTGTAATGACCTGACGAAGCGGTTTCGTTCTCACATCACCTGCCACATAAATGCCCGGCACATTCGTCCGGCAGTCCTCCCCGGCACAGATATAACCGGCCTCATTTCTCTCGACAACATCCTTCACAAATGCCGTCTGCGGCTCCATGCCAACAGCAATAAAAATACCGGATAGCTCAATTTCTTTTTCCTCCCCGGTCTGGTTCTGTGTAAGAATCACTTTCTGTACCATACCGTCTCCGGCAATTTCTTTCACCTCATAATAAGGAAGAAATTCGATGTTTTCTGTCGCCATCACCTTTTCAGCAAGTTCCTTTGCGGCGCGAAGGCCTTCCCTGCGGTGAATCAAATACACTTTTTCACACAGATTTGCCAAATACAGCGCATCCTCTAACGCCACATCACCGCCGCCGACAACCGCCGTCGTTTTATTCTTAAAAAATGCACCATCGCAGGTCGCACAGTACGAAACGCCTGCACCGGTCAATTCTTCTTCCCCTTTTACGGAAAGTTTTTTATGCCCTGCACCGGTTGCCACTAACACATTTTTCGTGCAGATGGTTTCACCGTCTTCTAAATGCACTTTTTTATATTCGGATTCATTTTCCACGGAACTCACTTCTGCGTCTATAAACGGAACAGAAAGTGCATCCGCATGTTCTCTGAATTTCATTGCCAGCGAATATCCGGATTCTCCGTAAAGTCCCAGATAATTGTCCACGCGTTCCGTCGTCACAATCTGTCCTCCGCTAAATCCTGCCTTCTCAATGACAACAACATCTAACATCGCACGCTTTGCATAAACGGCCGCCGACAATCCCGCCGGTCCGCTTCCTATGATTACCAAATCTTTTACCTGTTCTGCCATCGTATCCCTCCTAATCTACTTCTGATTGGCAAACTTTCTAATCTGCTCACATGTCTTTTCAATATCCTTATCCGTATGTGCCGCCGACACAAACATAGCCTCAAACTGGGACGGTGCCAAATAAATACCCTCTTTCAGCATCGCCTTAAAATAAGCTGAATAGCGATTCGTATCCGAGGTCTGCACCGTATCATAATCAACCACTTTTTCACCGGTAAAAAATAAACTCATAAGAGAACCAACCTGATTTACACAGACCGTTTCTCCAAATGTTTCACGCATCACTGCTGCCAGTTTTTCTGCCTTTTTCTCAATGGTTTCATAAATCGTATCCGAATCACGCAGAATTTTCAGTGTCTCAATTCCTGCGGTCATCGCAATCGGATTTCCCGAAAGCGTTCCTGCCTGATACACTTCACCAAGCGGTGCAACGCACGACATAATTTCTTTTCTGCCACCATATGCACCTACCGGCATACCGCCGCCAATGATTTTTCCAAGTGTCGTCAAATCCGGTGTCACGCCGTAATACTCCTGTGCACCGCCTTTTGCAAGACGAAATCCTGTAATGACCTCATCAAAAATCAAAAGGGATTGATACTGTTTTGTAATCTCCCGTAAAAAAGGTAAGAAACCTTCTTCCGGACAAACCACACCCATATTGGCTGCCACCGGCTCCACAATGACCGCCGCAATGTTATCACCATATTTTTCAAACAATGCTTTTACCGATTCCGGTTTATTATACTCAGCAATCAATGTTGTCTCCGTATATCCCTTTGGCACACCCGCACTGTCCGGCACAGCCTGTAAAAGCGCCGCAGAACCAGCCTTTACCAAAAGTCCGTCTGAGTGTCCATGATAACAGCCCTTAAATTTTACAATGTAATCTTTGCCAGTATATCCTCTCGCTACACGGATAGCACTCATCACCGCCTCCGTTCCGGAATTTACCATACGCATCATTTCCATTGATGGCATCATGTCATGAATTAACGACGCAATTTCATATTCTTTTTTCGTCGGTGCTCCAAAGGTAAGTCCCTGTTCACATGCCTGTTTCACCACTTCAATCACAGCCGGATACGCATGTCCCAAAATTCCCGGACCATACGAACAAACATAATCAATATAATCATTCCCATCCTCATCCAAAATATGAGAACCTTTTCCGCTTTTTACAAATACCGGCGTCCCGCCCACATTGCGGAATGCACGCACCGGCGAATTTACACCACCGGGCAGAAAGTGTTCGGATTTTTCAAATAACTGTTCCGACTGTGTCATAGCCTTACTTCCTTTCTCTATTGATAAAACTGCTCAAGTGCCTTGCCTAAATGTTCTAAATCACATTGCTTTGGAACTACATCCACATCAATTCCATACGCCTGCAGTCTTTTTTTCGTCACTTCACCAATTGCCGCAACCGCAACATGCTCTTTTTTGCGGTCACGCTCCCATTCTCCTATCTTTTCCCTGCCTATCCGGGAAACAAACGCCTCGACGCCGGATGCACTAAAAAATGCAGCCACGTCCATATTCTTCCACATGGACAAATCCCCCGAAAAAGTCCCTTCAACATCATAAAAAGAGATTTCCGTAATCGTAACAGACTTCTTTTGCAGTTCTAAAACAAGTTCTTCACTTGCCTGCAAAGCCCTCGGAAGAAGCAGATGTTCTCCCGGTTTCACAACATCTGTAAGCCCTTTGGCAAGTGCCTCTGTCGTAAACTGTTTTGGCATATAATCCGCATAAAATCCATATGTTTCCAGTGCCTTTTTCGTTCCGCTGCCAACGACCGCAAAACGAACCTTTGCAAAATCCCGTCTGTCAATTTGTTTCTTATCTGCCTCAGCAAAAAATAAATGAACTGCATTCTGGCTTGTAAAAACAATCCAGTCATATTTTTTTATCTGAGATAATTCATCCAAAAGTTTTTCTGCGCCATCCGACCGGACAACCTTCATTTCACAAAGAGGAAAAACAAAAGCCCCTTTATCTTCCATCATCTCACGCAGTTTATTATGCAGTTTCTGCGTTGCTGTCGTACCGATTTTTTTCCCGGCAAGCACACCAAAATCCTCACTGACAAAATGATATTTTGCCGTCTGTCCCACAACAAAAACCGCCGGTGAGGTAATTTCATTTTCGATTACTTTATCCGCAATATCGGAAAGTGTTCCATAGACATGTTTCTCATCCGGCATCGTTCCGTGGGAAATCACCGCAACGGGTGTAGATGCATCCTGTCCCTGTTCCATCAGCCGGTCTGCAATTGTGCGGATATTTGCGACGCTCATCAAAAATACACTCGTGCCATCCTGTTTCGTAATATGGGAAAAGGATTGCTCTGCCCCCTCTTTTGTATGGCCGGTAAATACATGAAAACTGCGGCTTTCCTTACGGTGAGTCAAAGGAATTCCGGCGAGCTCACTCACTGCCACCGCACTTGTTACCCCAGGCACCAAAGCAAACGGGATTTTCTCTTTCTGCAGTGCTAAAACTTCCTCACCGCCACGCCCAAAAACAAATGGGTCACCGCCTTTTAATCGGACAACATTTTTATATTGTTTTGCCGTCTGAATCAGGATCTCATTAATCTCTTCCTGCTTCTTTGCATGGCTCATCGGTTTCTTGCCCACATAAATTTTGTGGCAGTTTTCAGGAACCACCGAAAGCAGTTCCTCCGACAAAAGCCTGTCATATATGACCGCATCGCATTTCTGCAGCAGACGAAGCCCTTTTACCGTAATTAACTCCGGATTTCCGGGACCCGCTCCGATTAAATAAACCATACTATGATTTCCTCTCCTGACACAATTTTTCTACAAGATTTTGCCAATCTCCTCTGTCCCCCTGCACAGACCGCCGGATTACTTCTCCCTCTTTTTCTTCCATCAGAGAAAGATTCATCCTATGTCCATCGAGAGTACACAAAACACCAATTGGCTCATGGCATCCGGCATTCAATTTCATGAGGACCGCACGCTCTGTCCGCAGACACTCTGCCGTGTGAACATCCGAAATTTTTTCTGCAAGTTCATTAGCAAGCGTTCCCTTTTTTGTCTCCATCGCAATCACTGCCTGCCCCGCCGCCGGAAGCATCTCCTTTACAGAAAGATACTCGTAAACAAAATCCGAATCATTATCAATGCCCTGCCGTCTAATTCCGGCAGCCGCTAACACAATCGCATCGTACTCGCCTGCCCGCAGTTTATTAAGTCTCGTGCCGATATTTCCACGAAGACTTTTACAGACGGCATTCGGATACATCTTTTTAATCTGGCACTGTCTGCGCAGACTCCCTGTTCCAATGGTAAAAACAGAATCCTTTGTAAAAGAAGTTCCCTTTTTGTAAATAAGTACATCCTGCACACAGGCACGCTCCAAAACCCCGGCAACCGTAAGTCCGTCTTTACACGGGTTTGGCATATCTTTTGCACTGTGCACCGCCAAATCAATCGTATCGTCTAAAAGTGCCTGTTCAAATTCTTCGACAAACACGGCTTTTCCGCCAAACGAAGGAATCGGCGAATCCTTTTCCTTGTCGCCCTTGGTCGTCATATACACAATCTCATATTCGTACTCCGGAAATGTCTCCTGCAATTTTGAAAGAACCAGTCCGGTCTGAATTTTTGCCAGTTCACTTTTTCTTGTACCAATCCGAATGACTGATCTTTTCCACTCTTTTTTTACCATGTCCAACATAATCTCTTTCCGCTTTTCTTCCTCCGGTTCTGTTTTCAAAACCTCATTTCTTTTTTCAAGAAGCGTCTTTGCCATATCTCCGCAGTTATCCGGCAGATGGCTCTTAATACTCTTTTTTATCTGAGAGGCTAACGCCGGAGCACTGCCACCGGTCGAAACCGAAACCACGACATCATCCTGCTTTATTATTGCCGGAAAATAAAAACCGCAGTCTTTTTTGACATCCACCACATTGACAAGAATCCGTTTTTCCTTACAAATGGCTGCGATATGGGAATTGACTTCACTATCATCCGTCGCCATAATCACCACATCGGCTCCTTTAATATCATCATCCTCAAACGATCTTTGAACCAATAAAAGGGCATCTTGTTTCGATTCTATTTCCTGTAATTCATCACAGATTTTTGGTGCAATCACCGTAACACGTGCCCCAAACGACAACATCATAGAAGCTTTTCGGTATGTCACTTTGCCACCGCCGCCGATGACACATAATTTATCCTGCATCTGAATCATAAATGGGAAAAATGCCATTTCGACCTCCTCGATATAGAAGAAAGAAGGCAGACGCTACCTTCTTTCCTTTTTATTACGAAATTACTAATTCCTCTTTTGTCACCTGTTTTTCCTCATCGATACGGAACGCATTCAATACCGGATTGTCTGCCTCCATCAACGATAAAATCAGATAATTTGCCTTGGAATCATAGGCAAGCCGTTTGTCCTCCTCCGATGGTCTCGACGGAGACTCCGGATGGGAGTGGAAATTGCCAAGAGGCACATAGCCATTTTTACGCATATCTTTGACTGCCGCAAGCTGCTCTTTCGGATCCATGGAAAAATGCTCGTTGCTCTCATCAATGTTTGTCAGAAGATAAACCTTTTTCACATACTGTTTTTCCCCTTCCACAACACCGCCAATCAAACCGCAGGCTTCATTTGGAAGACCTTCTTTGCAGTGAGCTAACATTTTTTCATAATCACTTTTTGTCAAAAATAACATATCTTTTTCTTCCTTTCTGCCTACTTTCCGTCACACTCTACCTGCTCGTAATCAATCAACTCCGTAATTGTCGGATGATCACCGCAGACTGCGCAGGTACCATTTGCCTTTGGCAGTTTAATCGTGTGAAATTCCATCTTAAGGGCATCATAAGTCAAAAGTTTTCCGGTCAGCAAATCGCCAACACCAATCAGATACTTAATTGCTTCCATTGCCTGCAGACTTCCGATAACACCGCCCATAGCGCCGATAACACCAGCCTGTTTACAGGTAGGAACAGCATCCTTCGGAGGCGGATCCTTGAAGACACAGCGGTAGCATGGTCCTTCTCCCGGAACATAGGTCATAAGCTGGCCCTTAAAGCGGATGATTCCTGCATGGGAAAATGGTTTCTTTGCCATTACGCAGGCATCGTTAATCAAAAACTTCGCCGGGAAGTTATCTGTACCATCAATGATAAAATCATAATCCGCAATCAAATCCATAATATTTTCCGATGTCACAAACTCGCGGTATGTATTTACTACCACATCACTGTTCATCGCATTCATTGTCTCTTTTGCCGATTTTACTTTTGCTTTGCCGACATCTGCCGTGCCATGAATAATCTGACGCTGCAAGTTCGACAAGTCTACTTCATCCGCATCGACAATACCAATGGTTCCAACACCGGCTGCTGCCAGATACATTGCTGCCGGAGCACCAAGTCCGCCGGCTCCGATAATGAGGACTTTGCCGTTTAACAGCTTTTTCTGTCCTTTCACGCCTACTTCCTGCAAAATAATATGCCGGGAATAGCGCTCCATCTGCTCATTTGTAAACGCCATTAATTTGCGCCTCCTCCCATGAAATAAAGAAATTCTACGACATCATTTTCTTTGAGTGCCGTTGTAGCAAAATCTGTGCTTTCCACAAATTCATCGTTTACTGTTACGGTTACATAATCCGGATTTTCCACTTTCTCAACCTCAATGAGTTTTGCGATTGTCAAACCCTCATCGTATGTTTTCTTTTCTCCAGCTATGGTTACTACCATTTTCATATCCTCCTTTATAAAACTTCTTCTACAGCTTCTTCTAACTCTTTCCGCTTTACAAGACCGCGGATTCGGTTTACTTCTTTTCCCTCTTTGAAAAACAAAAGGGTTGGGGAAGCTGCTACTTCATATTTTTGTGCCAGTTCGGCATCAAAATTCACATTTACTTTGACGACAATAAGTTTATCCTCATAGTCATCTTCAATTCCGCCTAAAACCGGCGATAATTGTTTACATGGAATACAGCTATCCGAATAAAATTCAACGATAACCGGAAGAGACGCCTTAAGAACTTCGGCTTCAAACTCTTCTGCATTCACTCGCTTTGCCATGTCCTGCCTCCTATTCTTCTACCTTTTTAACAATCAAATCATAGGTGCCATTTTCGTTGTCAATCAATTTCAGAATCTGTTGTCCTTCTTCCTTAAAACTTCTTGGCACATTCTGAACCGGTTCTCCATCATTCATCGTAACCGCTAACACCTGTCCGATTTCCAACTCTTCCATTGCCACTTTTGCCTTTACAAATGTCATCGGGCAGACAACATCTGTAATATCTACTCTTTCATCTACTTCAAACTCAGCCATGATATGCCTCCTTCATCTTTTCTATAAATTTATCTTCGCCAACTCTCTCGATTGTGAATCGGAAACGTTCGCTTGGATTTGCGTTATCATCAAAAAACTGAATTGCTGCGTCTGTTACCCGGAACAAATCTTCCTCCGATTCAATCACCGGTAAAATTTCCTCACCTTTGTGAATCCGGTTGCCAAACAGTCCGCCAAATGATACCAGATAACCGCTTTTTGCATCCCATGCATCCGTCGGACATGCTTTCACGCAGCGTCCACAGTAATTACATTTACTCTCATCAACTTTAATTTTATTATCCTCAAGAGTAATCGCATCGGTACGACATGCCTTAACACAGACACCGCAGGAAATGCAGGCATCTTCTTTCCACTGCACTTTCGTTGCGCCCTTGATACCAACATCATTTTCCTCTGCTTTTAAGCAGTTGTTCTGGCATCCGGTCACACCGAATTTGAACTTATGTGGAAGCTCTCTGGCGAAATATCTCTCATCCAGTTTTTTTGCGATATCGTACGTATCAATGTTGCCGCTTGGACAAATCTGATTTCCCTGACAGGAAGTAATCGTACGAACACGTGGTCCGCACACACCCGGCTTACAGCCGCCCTTTGCCAAATCTTCTTTTACGGCATCAATATCATCTAATTTGATAAATGGAATTTCCACGCTCTGACGGGAAGTCAGGTGAACATGTCCATCTCCATATTTGTCTGCTACTTCCGCAATTGTTTTCAAATTCTCTGCGGTTAAGTTTCCTCCTACGACTGCCAATCGAAGAGAAAAACAATTTTTTTGTTTCTGGCGCATAAATCCGCCCTTTTTCAGTGTACTGTAGTCTACTGCCATTTTCTTATCCTCCTGCTCTTTCTACTTGAGTGCGTGCTTAAAATCTTCGATTAAGTCCTCCACATCTTCAATTCCGACACTAATGCGAATCAAATCATCAAAAACGCCCGCTTCTTCTTTTTCTTTTTGTGTACTGTGTGCATTCAGCGTCGATTCCGGATGAATGATTAAAGTTTTTGTATCGCCAATATTCGACACAATTTTCGGTATTGTCAATGTGTTAATCAAATCAAACGCACGCTCTTTGGAGCCAACTCGAATTGTAAGAATTGCTCCATATCCATTTTGCAGAACTTTCTCTGCCTGTGCATGCCATAAACTGTCACTAAGCCCCGGATAATTTACCGTTACATCCGGATACGTGTTTAAAAATTCAGCCAGTTTTTTCGCATTATCGCAGGCCCGCTCCATGCGCAGACCAAGAGTTTCCATACCTAAGAGATTATAAAACGCTGTCTGTGGAGACAAACAGGCTCCCGTATTACGGAACAGACCGTTTCGCAGTTTTGCCGTAAAAGCAAATTTGCCAAACTTCGCATACTCTGCCATGCCCGGATATTTCTCCTTGTCCCAGCGAAAAGCACCGCTGTCGGTAATCACACCACTGATGGCATCACTGTTGGCATTGATGTATTTTGAGGTCGAATTGACTACAATGTCCGCCCCTTTTTCAATCGGGCGTACCAGATATGCCGTTGCTACCGTGTTATCCATGACAAGTGGCAGATTATGTTTGTGTGCTGTCTCTGCCAGTTTCTCAATATCCACAACGTCAAGTTTTGGATTACCAATCGTCTCTGCGAAAATCACGCGGGTCTTCTCATTGATGGCAGCTTCCACTGCCTGCTCATCGTGAATATCCACAAATACTGTCTTAATGCCAAATGCCTCAAAATCATGAAACACATCAATGGAACCGCCGTACAAACTCGTACTCGCTAAAATTTCCTCGCCCGCACGGACAACATTTAACAGCGCACTCGTAATCGCTGCCATACCGGATGCACAGGCAACCGATGCAATTCCACCTTCCAATGCCGTCATTTCATTTTCAAAAGCCAAAATCGTCGGATTGTTGATTCTCGTATAAGAAAATCCGTTTGCTTTATTATGAAACAACTTTTCATGCTGTTCTGCCGAAGACTGGTAAAAAGCACTGGAATGATAAATCGGAGTCAGTGTAGCACCGGTCTCCTTATCCCCTTTTTCTACCTGATGCAGTAGTGCTGTATTAAATCTCATGGCGTCCTCCTCTAAATGTAATCACCGCGTTTTGCTTCATTACCCAAAAAGACGGACTGCTCACGGATATAATCCGCTGCAGACTTCGCATCTGCGTCTTCGTCAAGCCAATTACTCAGGTACGATTCACTCTTATTCTGAATGGTATCTGCCTGCTTTTTATCAACTAACAATAATACAACAATACCGGCACGATGTAAATGTTTAATCACACAGTCAATATCATCGGTTTTTCCAGGGGCATACAAATATGTATGTCTGCCATCCAGATTCAGAATTTTCTCAATATCTTCCACAAACGCACGGTTTATCTTCTTGTCATCTTTTACAAATTCAACTGTAATTGCTTTCTGTCCATTGGTTGCCGCACGAACAGCCCGGTCCACACGTCCTTCGTAGATACTGTGCTCTTTCTCATGCACTTCTTCAACGACACCGCAGGCAGAAGTCATATTCGTCACACGGTCAATCAAAATGAATTCACCCATCGTTTTATGATTCTTAAATTCATCAATTACGATGCGGTCTGCCAGTGAAATTTTGCAGCTTGCAATCTCATTTTTGGCAAGATTTTTTACATCCTTTTTCTCACCGGTATTAACATCTACCGCATAAGAAATTTTTGTCACGGAACATGGAATTGTTTTCGTCCCGAGTTTAAAGAAGAAGTTTTTGCCACGGAACAATTCGTCATCATCCATCCACAAAATCGTAGCAGTCAGAGTCGATGCCGTTTTCACACCGGAATCTACCGTAAGTACACAACCGCGGGAAACATCTACTTCCCTGTCTAACTGAATCGTAACCGGCTGACCTTTTTTCGCCTCTTTACTATCCTTATCACCAACATAAATACTTTTTACTTTTGCCTTTTCATTACTTGGCAGCGTTGTCAGCTCGTCTCCTACATGGATATTCCCATTTTCTACCTGTCCCTGGAAGCCACGGAAGGTATGGTCCGGACGGCACACGCGCTGTACCGGCATATAAAATCCTTTTTCATGAGAATCCTCTGCCACATCCACATCTTCCAGATAAGAAAGAAGAGTCGGTCCTTCATACCAGTCAATCGCATCGGATTTCTTTGTTACATTATCTCCTTCCGTTGCCGAAACCGGAATAATCTGAATTGTCTGAAGATTCAGTTCACTAGCAAGTTCTTGAATCTGTTTTTCAATTTCATCAAAACGCTCTTTACTATAATCAACCAAATCCATTTTATTGACAGCAAATACAAACGAGTTGATTCCCATCAGCGCACAGATTCTTGCATGACGTCTTGTCTGAATCAAAACGCCCTGTGTGGCATCAATCAAAATAACTGCCAAATCCGCAAAGGAAGCACCAACTGCCATGTTTCTTGTATACTCTTCATGACCCGGCGTATCTGCTACGATAAAACTTCTTTTATCTGTCGTAAAATAGCGGTATGCCACATCAATTGTAATTCCCTGCTCTCTCTCTGCCATCAATCCGTCAAGCAAAAGCGAATAATCAATCGCACCGCCGCGGCTTCCGACTTTACTGTCAAGTTCCAGCGCTTTTTCCTGATCGGCATAAAGAAGTTTTGAATCATACAGGATATGACCAATCAAGGTTGATTTTCCGTCGTCCACGCTTCCGCATGTAATAAATTTTAATAATCCACTCATCTTAGAAATACCCCTCTCTCTTTCTTCTTTCCATACTTCCTGCTGCCTCATTATCAATTACTCGTGTCGTTCTCTCTGACGATACGGCACTGAGTGTCTCATCAATAATTTCATCCAATGTAGTCGCCGTCGACTCACATCCTCCGGTCAGAGGATAGCATCCCAATGTACGGAATCGTACACTCTTATACTCAATTTTTTCACCCGGACGTAATTTCATGCGGTCATCATCTACCATAATAATGTTTCCATCGCGGTAAACAACCGGGCGGACTTTTGCAAAATACAAAGAAGGAATCTCAATTTTTTCCCGTCTTATGTACTGCCAGATATCCGTCTCTGTCCAGTTGGAAAGTGGGAACACTCTTACTTCCTGATGCTTCTGAATCTGGGAATTATATAATTTCCACATCTCCGGACGCTGGTTTTTCGGGTCCCATGCATGGTGTTCATTTCTAAAAGAAAAGATTCTCTCTTTTGCACGGGACTTTTCTTCATCTCTTCGTCCACCGCCAAACGCTGCGGTAAAACCATATTTATCAAGTGCCTGTTTCAATGCCTGTGTCTTCATGATATCGGTGTAAGCAGAACCATGGTCAAATGGATTAATGCCCTGCTTTACTCCTTCTTCATTGATATATTCAAGCATTTCAATGCCAAGTTCTTTCGCTCTTCTGTCACGGAACTCAATCATTTCTTTAAATTTCCATGTCGTGTTTACGTGCAAAAACGGAAATGGAGGTTTCTCCGGATAAAAAGCTTTCATTGCCAGATGTAACATAACCGAACTGTCTTTTCCAATCGAATACAGCATAACCGGTTTTTCACATTCCGCCGCAACTTCGCGAATGATATAAATTGCCTCTGCCTCCAGTTCATCCAGATGTGATAATTCACTCATATCGTTTTCCTTCCTTTCTTTTCTCCTCGTTAATATTTGTTGGATTCTTTCGTATTTAGAACAATCTGCTCGGTTTCGCCATCCTGCCTGTGTATCTGCCAGTACAGCTTGTCGCCTTTTTTGTCGACTGTCATTTTGCTTCCCATACCGCCGATATCGGCTCCTAAGTAGAGGGAAATCGCACCGAAGTGACATTCTTTCACACAAGAGGAACATCCCCAGCAGTCCTTCGGGTACTTGATATAGGCTTTCCCTGCCTCATTCATTTTGATAAGGCTTCCCGGACATACCTGCTCGCAGGCTTTACAGCCTTTGCAGAGCGCCTGATTCATCGTGATGCTCATAATGCTCCTCCCTTCCAACTAATTTACGGGTAAATACGGTGATTTTGCCATCTTCCATTTTGGAATTAACATACTTTAACCAGTCACCGCTCTTTTTAGGATAATCTAAATTTTCATCAAAACTGTGCCATCTTGTCTCTTTTCTTGCAAAAAGATGAGCAATTACCGATTTGCAAACGGTAAGACGTTCTTTCAATTCATACACAAACATCAACTCATGCATATCACCGGCGTTTACATTTTCAGCAAGTTTTTCTATCTTTTCAATCTTTTCTTTCGCAAGCGCAAGCTGTTTTTCATTGAATTGATAATGAGTGGAAATACCTCCGGCATACTCATCCATTACCTTCTGCATTGCCTCTTCCAGTGCTTCCGTCTCATACATACCACCTTCATTTGATAAGTAGCGGTTGTACTCCGTAATCTTTGTATCGAGAGCTTTTTTCTCTGCACTCTCATCAGCTGTTTCTTTATCTCTTTCCTCATTCAATTGAGAAACTATTTTCTTAGCTGCGATTTCACCTTCAACCATTGCACCGGTCACATATTTCTGCGGACATCCGCCTGCCACATCTCCTGCCGCAAACAAACCGTGAATCGTAGTCTCTCTGTCGGTATCAACCCAGTAGCCGCTCGCTGTATGGCCACCAACGATATAAGGCTCGGTTCCCTCGATTTCGACATTCTGCCCACTCGGATTTTTGCCCGATTCAAGCCATTTGAGTGTCTGGCTCGGTGCCATGTTTAAGTACGCTTTTTTCAGCGACTCATCCTGCTCTGCGGTAATGCCCTCCGTTCTCAGATAACACGGTCCGCGTCCCTCTAAATTTTCCATCACCGTACCGTAGACACGTTCCGATGTAGTCAGCCCGTATTTATCTTCGTATACTTCTCCTTTGGCATTCACCTGCTTCGCACCAACGCCCTGAGCAATTGTTCCAGTCGGTGCAATCGTATCTTTGCAGCGAAGTGCAATAAAACGCATTTCAAATGTTGTCATTTCCGCTCCGGCGCGAATTCCCATCGCATAACCGGCTCCGGTATTAAACGGTGGATACCACATTTTGTGACGGGAAAATCCCGGATTGTTCGGTCGGTACAAACCTGCCGCGCCGCCGGTCGCACAGAGCACTTTCTTTGCCCTTATCTCATAGGCGGTACCTTCTTCAATCGAAAAACCAAAAGCTCCTTTAATTTCATTCTCTTCCACAATATAATCGGTAATGTTAATCCGATTCAAAATTGTGACATCCTCTAACTTTTCTACCGCCTTTGCCAAAAGCGGCTTCATATTTTCTCCATTTATTTTTATGTTGCGGTTTCCTCTGGCAACATAGTTTCCATTTTCATCTTTTAAAATAACAAGTCCTAAGTTTTCCATTTTATGTGTCACACGGTTCAAGCCTTCAGACATCGTCATCAGCAAATCCTCTCTCACAATGCCGTCCGCATCCTTTTTTGCGTACTCCACATAATCCTCCGGCTTTCTTCCATCCACAATGTAGGCATTAATGGCATTAACACCGGCTGCTAAACAGCCGCTTCGTTTGATATTTGCTTTTTCCGCAATGACAATCGAATAATCGGACTGTTCACGAATCGTAAGTGCCGCATAGCATCCTGCCGTTCCGCCGCCAATAATAAGAATGTCCGTATGCAATATCTTTTTGTTCTCAATCTGCATGGTGTATCCTCCCCGTTAAATGTAAAATACATCTTCTCTTTCCTGCATCTCTTTATTTTCCATCAAATAAGTCTGCTTCGAATCAAAGATATATAATCGGTAAATCAATACGTGAACCGTCTCGCCAACCGAAACAAAATCTTTTTCCAAAGAACGCTCTCCAACAACCAAAATACCATTGATATCCACTGTGACATCCATTCGGTTTCCCCGGAACACGACATCCGTTACCACGCCGGTTTCGGCGGCACTGATATATTGATCCAGTTTTCCACTCTTTGAGATTTTCACAAATTCCGGACGAATGACCGCCTGATTAGCATTTTCAATCCGCTCGAAACCTTTTAATTTATCGTAATCCTCAACAACCGAAGATCTGCCGATAAATCTTGCCACAAACGGTGTTGCCGGACTTTTATAAATTTCCACCGGCGTTCCCATCTGCTCAATCGTTCCATGATTGGTAATAATGATTTCGTCTGCAACCTCGACCGCTTCCTCCTGGTCATGGGTGACAAAAATACTTGTAATACCAAGTTTTACAACCATCTCTTTCAACCACGAGCGAAGTTCGGTACGCACTTTCGCATCAATCGCAGCAAACGGCTCATCCAGCAAGAGAACTCTTGGATTTGGTGCTAACGCTCTGGCAAAAGCAACTCTTTGTCTCTGTCCGCCGGACAACTGATTCGGATACCGTTTTTCCATCCCTGACAAACCGGTCATTGCCAACAATTCCGTAACCCGTTCCTTAATCTGCTTTTTCGGCATCTTCTGAAGCACCAGTCCAAATGCCACATTATCGTATACTGTCATATAACGGAACAGCGCATAATTCTGAAAGACAAAACCAATCCCACGCTTGGCAGCCGGTACATCATTCACCCGCTTGCCATCAATGTAAATATCTCCTTCATTCGGATTCTCAAGTCCTGCAATCATCCGCAGCAAAGTTGTCTTTCCGCTTCCGGATGGTCCTAACAGGGCAACTAACTTTCCTTTTTCCACACCAAGACTTACATGGTCAGAAGCAAGAAAATCACCATATTTTTTTACAATGTTTTTCATTTCTACATACATACTTTTTTCTCCTTACCATCTCGGTGTTCTAATACATTTCTCACAAACAATATGACGATTGCGATAATCACTAACAGTGACGATACCGCAAACGACGCTGTCACGGATGTGTCGGTTCCCGACATATATAACGCGTCAATTTCAAGCGGAAGGGTAAAAGTTTCGCCCCTCGTTTTCGACAAAGCGTTTACCGCACCAAACTCACCTAGTGCTCTTGCCGCGCATAAAATAATACCATAAATCAGTCCCCATTTCATCTGTGGAAGTGTAATTTTACGAAAAATCGTAAAACCTTTGGCGCCCATCAGAGCCGCCGCTTCTTCCTCATCTTTGCCCTGTGCATTCAGCACCGGAAGAATCTCTCTCGATACAAACGGGAAGGTAACAAAAATCGTTGCGAGCACAACACCCGGTATTGCAAATGTAATTCGGATATTCGTACCAAAGAACTGGTTAAACGCCCGAATCGCCGGATAAAACCATCCAAGTCTTCCAAATGTCATCAAATAGGAAAGACCTACAATAACCGGAGAAATGGAAAATGGTATATCAATCAGCGTAGCTAAAATCTGTTTGCCCCGGAACGAAAACTTCGTTAAGAGCCATGCCGCGCAAATTCCAAAAAAGGTATTTACGACAACCGCAATCGCCGTCGCTAACAAAGTAACAAGCAAAGCACTTACCACATACGGTGATGAAATCGCCTGCACATAAAATCCGATTCCTTCTTTCAGCGAATTAACCAGAACCGAAAGAAGCGGTGCCGCAAGCATCAGCAGAAGAAATAAAAGGGTAATCGTGATTAAAATAATTTTTGTTATTTTCTTTCGTCGTTCCATCCTTTTTTCCTCCTATAACAGATTTGTTCTTGCCGCCTGCCGCGCCTGTACGATATTGACAAACAATAATAATACGAATGACAGCACTAACATCACAAGAGCAATCGCCGTCGCACTCTCATAATCAATGTAACTTAATTTCTGCATAATTACATAGGAAACAACCTGTGTCTTTTCTTTTGCACTGTTGCCCGATATGTAAATGACACTGCCGTATTCACCAATTCCTCTGGCAAGTGCCAGACCAAATCCGGTTAAAATCGCAGGTCTTAATTCCGGTAAAATCACACGTCTGAATGTTTTCGATGGACTTGCTCCTAACATATAGGCTGCTTCTTCATACTGTCCATCCAGTTTTTCAAGAACCGGCTGTACCGCCCGGATTACAAAAGGAAGTCCGACAAACACAAGTGCGATAACCAATCCGGTTTTCGTATAAGTCACCTTAATTCCAATACTGGCTAACATTTTTCCAAAAAATCCGGTTTCCGAATATAATTTGGAAAGTGTAATTCCGGCTACGGCTGTCGGCAGCGCAAAGGGAAGTTCAATCAGCCCGTCCACAATCCGCTTGCCCGGAAAATCATATTTTACTAAAGTCCATGCCACGATAACGCCAAATACCGTATTGATTCCTGCCGCCACAAGCGAGCAGCCAATACTTGTTAAAAAAGCATTTCTTACATTTGATTTCCAAAGAAGAGAGAAAAATTCTCCCGGTGAAATTTTCAAGGAATACACAAGCACTGAAGCCAGCGGAATCAGCACAATCAGGGAAAGCATTAACACAACAATTCCAAATGTGCAGCGAAATCCGGGAATCACCCTTGCTTTTTTCACTCTCTTTTGTCTGACCGTATTCCTCATCCGAAAAACTCCTCTTCTAATAGTTATAAATCTCATCAAACATGGCATCATCATCAAAATATTTCTGATATGCTTTCTCCCAGCCGCCAAAATCTTCAATCGTCCATAATTTTATAGACAAATCAAACTCATTTCCAAATTCCTGCAAAATTTCCTTGTCGGTTGGGCGGTATCCGCTTTTTCCAATCAATCGCTGTGCCTGTTTTGTATAAAGAAAATCCAAATACCGTTTGCTCACTTCTTCTGAGCCATTTGCTTTTGCATTATCATCCACAATTGCAACACTCGGCTGTGCCAGAATACTGACAGACGGATTTACAATTTCATACTTGCCGCCGTAGGATTTCATAGTTGCAATCGCTTCATTTTCCCATGCAATCAGCACATCGCCTTTACCATTTTCCACAAAGGTCGTTGTCGCACCCCTGGCACCGGAGTCCATAACCGATACATTGTGATACAACTGCCTCATAAATTCTTTCTGCTTGTTCTCATCGCTCCATTTGGTCTTTGCGTAACCAAGAGCTGCTAAGAAGTTCCAGCAGGCACCGCCGCTGCTTTTCGGGTCCGGCGTAATAACATCCACACCTTTTCGCGTTAAGTCATCCCAGTCATGAATCTGCTTTGGATTTCCTTTTCGCACTAACAGCACAATGGTCGATGTATAAGGGGCAGAGGATTTTGGAAATTCTTTAATCCATCCGGCATCAATCAGCCCCGTCTTCTCAATCAGAGAAATGTCATGCTCTAATGCGAGTGTAACGACATCCGCATTACACCCTTCCACAACAGACCTTGCCTGACTGCCGGAGCCGCCATGCGACTGTATCACCTGAACTTCCTTGTTATAAGTCTTCTTATAATATTCTTCAAACATCGTATTATAAGATTCATAAAATTCTCTTGTCGGGTCATACGAAACATTCGTTATCGTGATAACATCTGACTTCGTTCCACAGCCGCTTAGGATAAGAACAAGTACCAGAAAAAGAAGGACACTCTTCTTTCTTTTTCTCATCGCCTGCTCCTTTACTCTTCTACTACAAACAAAGAAGTGGACAAATATCTCTCACCGGTATCCGGCAGTAAAACAACAATATTTTTTCCTGCATTTTCTTTGCGTTTTGCTAGCTGTGTAGCTGCATAAAGTGCTGCGCCGGAAGAAATTCCAACTAACAATCCATCACTCTTTGCTACTTTTCTTGATGTTTCAAAAGCATCATCATTCTCAACCGGAATAATTTCATCCAAAATTTCTTTATCCAAAACATCCGGTACAAATCCAGCTCCAATTCCCTGAATTTTATGTGGTCCCGGCTTTCCTCCGGACAATACCGGCGAGCCGGCAGGCTCAACAGCCACAACCTTTACATCCGGATTTGCTTCTTTTAATCCCTGTCCGGTTCCGGTAACAGTTCCGCCGGTTCCAACTGCCGATACAAAAATATCAACTTTGCCATCGGTGTCTTTCAAAATTTCCTGTGCGGTTGTCTTTTTATGAATTGCCGGATTCGCTTCATTTTCAAACTGCTGTGGAATAAATGCATTTCCATATTCCTCTTTCAGCTCTTCCGCCTTTTTAATCGCACCTTTCATACCATCGCGTCCCGGTGTAAGAACAATTTCAGCACCTAACGCCGATACAATCTTGCGTCTCTCTACACTCATGGTATCCGGCATCGTAAGAATCAGGTGTAATCCCTTTGCCGCTGTCACAAACGCAAGTCCAATTCCTGTATTACCACTTGTTGGCTCGATAATCACGGTATCTGAATTAATTTTTCCATCCGCAATTCCCTGCTCAATCATCGCATAAGCCACACGGTCTTTTACACTTCCTAATGGGTTAAAATACTCCAATTTCACAATCAGATTTGCTTCTAACTCATTTTCCTTTTCATAATTTGTCAACTCCAGCAATGGAGTATTTCCGATTAATTCTGTCAACTGTTTTGCAATCTTAGCCATCGCTTTCACCATCCTTTTCCTACTATTCATGTAGGGTTTATATAATTTAACTGTGCCTATCATATCACCTATTCCCTACTAAGTCAATAGGATTTGTAAAGTTTTTTGAAAAAAGTTCAGCAATAAAAAGGAACCGGTCACGAATGTGTGCTCGCACACAATGCGCGGTTGGTTCCTTTTTATGGGCTGAGCGCCCGATTATGAGCAAAGTAGCTGCGCAGCAGCGATAAAGCACCGCAGGTGCCTTTGCGAATGGCGCGGGCTGAACTGTTACTATTTACTTATCTAACGATTTAGAAGGCAAAAAAGTTGCAGTTTTAGATTTTTTAGAATAAGTTTTCTCATCTTAATTGTAATCCTCCTTCGCAAAAATCCCGC
>CALELW010000162.1 GCA_937902905.1 uncultured Clostridium sp.
GAGATTTTAGGTTGTGGTATGGTTCATCCACATGTATTTGAGATGAGCGGTATTGATCCGGAAGAATACACAGGATTTGCCTTTGGTGTCGGCTTAGAGCGTATTGCCCTCTTAAAATATGAGATTGATGACATGCGCCTTTTGTATGAAAATGACAAGAGATTTTTGGAACAGTTTTAAGGAGGTTTAAGAATGAATACACCATTATCATGGATTAAAGCTTATGTACCGGAACTTACTTGTACAGAGCAGGAATATATGGATGCGATGACGATGTCCGGAACAAAGGTCGAGGGATATGAAAAATTCGATGCAGATTTGGACAAAATTATTGTAGGTAAAATTGAGAAAATTGAAAAACACCCGGATGCAGATAAACTGGTTGTCTGTCAGGTGGCAATTGACGAAGAAGGAACAACGACGCAGATTGTAACAGGTGCTTCCAATGTAAAAGAAGGACAGAAAGTGCCGGTTGTTTTGGATGGCGGCCGTGTTGCCGGTGGTCATGATGGCAAAAAAGTTGCCGGTGGCGTAAAAATTAAAAAAGGAAAACTGCGTGGCGTGGAAAGCAACGGCATGATGTGCTCTATTGAGGAACTTGGTTCTTCAACTGATTTTTATCCGGATGCAGCAGAAGATGGTATTTATATTCTCAGTGATAATCCGGAATATAAAGATGCGCCGGTTGGCAGTGATGCGATTGCTTTACTTGGACTTCGGGATGCCGATTTTGAGTATGAAGTAACAAGTAACCGTGTGGACTGCTTTGGTGTTCTTGGTATCGCAAGAGAAGCAGCAGCTACATTTAGAAAACCATTTGTTCCGCCGGTTGTAACAGAGAGTGGAAATGATGAAAAAACAGAGGATTACATTTCCGTTGAAATTCAGGCACCGGATTTGTGTTCCCGTTATGTGGCACGCGTGGTGAAAAATATTAAAATTGCGCCATCACCGGAGTGGATGCAGCGCAGACTGGCAGCAAGCGGAATCCGTCCGATTAACAATATCGTAGATATTACAAACTATGTAATGCAGGAATATGCGCAGCCGATGCATGCATATGACTTAGATACAATTGCTGGTCATAAAATTGTAGTAAAGAGAGCAGAAGACGGTGAGAAATTCCAGACACTGGATGGTCAGGAGAGAGAACTGGATTCTTCCATTCTTATGATTTGCGATGGCGAAAAATCTGTTGGCCTTGCCGGAATTATGGGTGGTGAAAATTCCAAAATTACGGACGATGTAAGGACGATGCTGTTTGAGGCTGCTTGCTTTGACGGTACAAACATTCGTCTTTCCGGTAAAAAAATCGGCATGCGAACCGATGCACAGGCAAAATTTGAAAAAGGCTTAGACCCGAATACTACGATGGAAGCGATGAATCGTGCCTGCCAGTTGATTGAAGAATTAGGTGCCGGTGAAGTTGTCGGCGGCTGTGTGGATGTTTATCCGGAGAAAAAAGAGCCAATTGATGTAGCTTATGATGTAGATAAAATCAACGCGTTACTTGGTATTGATGTTTCCGAAGATGAGATGTGTAAATATTGGGAAATGGTTGACCTTGTACCGGATAAGGCAAAGAAATGTGTTCATGTGCCAACCTGGCGTCAGGATATTCTGCGTCTTGCCGATTTGGCGGAGGAAGTAGCAAGATTTTACGGCTATGATAAGATTCCTACGACGCTTCCAAGCGGCGAGGCAACACAGGGCGGTGTTTCCTACCAGACGAGCATTTGCAATATGATTCGTAACGTGATTGAGTCGTATGGTTTTTCAGAAGGAATGACATATTCTTTTGAAAGTCCGAAGGCATTTGATAAACTGCTGATTCCGGAAGGAGATGAGCTTCGCAAGGCAATTGAAATTTCCAATCCGCTTGGAGTGGATTACAGTATCATGCGTACAACACCGTTAAACGGTATGCTTACCTCGCTTTCGACAAACTACAATCACCGCAACAAAGATGTACGTTTGTATGAAATGGCAAATGTATATCTGCCGGAATCTCTTCCGCTTACAAAACTGCCGGAAGAAAAAATGATGTTGACACTTGGCATGTATGGACAGGGTGATTTCTTTGATATGAAAGGCTGTGTGGAAGCCGTTCTTGACAAACTTGGCATCACAACAGGTGTTACTTATGAGCCAAAAGGAGAACATTCCTATTTGCATCCGGGAAGAAAAGCGGATATAATGATGGATGGAGATGTTCTTGGCTATCTGGGTGAAGTACATCCGGAAGTGGCAGATAATTATAACTTAGGAACAAAGACATATGTTGCTGTACTGGACATTGCAAAATTAGCAGAGAAAGCAGACTTTGATATCAAATATCAGGGTGTGGCTAAATTCCCGGCAGTAACACGTGATATTTCTCTGGTTATGAAAAAGACAGTATTAGCCGGACAAATCGAGGAAGTAATCCGAAAGAGCGGCGGAAAACTGCTTGAAGATTATCATTTGTTTGATATTTACGAAGGGGAAAATGTTGGAAAAGATGAAAAATCACTGGCATATTCCATTCGTTTCCGTGCCAAAGATCGTACGTTAGAGGATAAAGACGTATCGGCTGTCATGGATAAAATCTTAAAGAAACTGGAAAACTTAGGAGTAGCTTTAAGACAGTAAGATAGATTTTGGTTGTGTTTTTAGGAGGAAAAGATGAAACGGTTCATAAGCAATTTATTAACGGTATGCTTTATCTGTTACATGATTTTATTGGTCTATTTTCTCTTTTTTAGTGAGGAATATGGACGCAATGAGCCGTATACTACCTATCAGTACAATCTGGAGTTGTTCCGGGAAATTAAACGGTATCTGATGTACAGGGAGCAGATTGGCATGGTATATTTTGCCATTAATCTATTAGGAAATGTTGTGGTATTTATGCCATTTGGCTTTCTGGTTCCGGTACTTTACAGAGAGCAGCGAAAAGGTGTTCATTTTAAAGGACATTATTTAAGAAGCGGGCTGTTTGTGACGTTTCTTGGATTTGCTTTCAGTCTTGTTGTGGAAACGATTCAGCTTGTGACTAAAGTGGGCTGTTTTGACGTCGATGATTTGTGCTTAAATACATTTGGTGTTATTTTGGGATATATTTGTTATTATCTTTCCAAAAAAATCATTCGTGCACTCGGAAGAAAGTGAAAGGAGACCGAATATGGAAGTACGTTTTGGAAATCGGAAAAGAATACGTTTTAGTGATAAGAAACATCCGAAACATGGAATTATTTCGGTGATACTGGGAGTTCTTTCGATTATCATTCTTTTGACACTCTGCATTGTGTCCGGACATGCAAAGGGCAGGGCAGGAATGGAAATTGGTGCGCTCGGTCTTGCAACGCTGGTACTTAGTATCATTGGATTTGTGTTTGCGATTCGATGCAATAAAGAAGAAGATATTTACCATGTGACACCGGCAGTAGGCTCGGTGTTAAATGGTGTTATGATTCTTTTATTTATGGTGCTGTTTATTAAAGGAGCGATTTAAGAACTTTGATTTTGTTGGAAATATCCACTGCCTGATAGCGGGAGCGGTATTCTAAATCGGAAAGTTCTTCAATATAATTAACCGGATAATCTTTCAGATATCCTTTTCTTAAAAGAGTGGAAGCTGCTTTGTTATAGGCAATGGCAGCTTCTATTTCATTTTCATAACGTCCGACTAAAAAATCACCGTTCCAGTGAATTTTTGTTTCATAATAAATCTGTCCCTGTTTTGTCTTTTTACATACGCCGTGATAGCGGTTGACAATCACAAGATTTTCATAGCGGAAATCTCTTGTGTTTCCGTTGGCAAACAGATAATCCCGTCCGGCTACGGCGTAATTTTTAATGCCATAGCGGGATAAAATATTTACCTGCATTCCGTAATCGGCAACAAAAAGATGCCCTCCGCGGCGGCTTATGGTGCGGGTGGAGTAGTAAAATAAATCGTCGGTATCAAAAATTAAGTAGTTTTCCGGTGAAAAATAATAATGAAAATATTTCTGAAACAAATAAATCGGTGTCTTGATATAGATACCATTATCCCGAAAATTAATTAAACTAACCCATTTGGAAAAGGAGAGTATTGGATTTTCTTTTTTGTATGAGGTCAGCGTTATTTCCTTTGCTGCGAGCAGTCTGCCCGCGTAAAGGTAAGCTTCGTGCGCCTTTTCTTCGGTGTCAAAACTGCCAAGGCTGATATGCTTTCCACTGTAGGTAATTGAACTTCGAAAATATATGGTGTTGTCTTTTTTTTTCGCTTGATATACACCGGGCAGCATACGGTTTCTCCTTTCTTTTTTACGTTTAAATCTCTTATCATTGTATGCGATTTTTTGATTTATTGCAATATTGTGAATAAAAATGTAACAAAATTGTAATAATTATGTAATAACAACATATATTTGATACTAGGAGGAAGGGAAAATGGTAAAAAAGAAGAAAATATTGTTTTTTGTTTATTGTCTGTTGGTTTCAGCCCTTTCCATTGGCTGGTATCCACAGAATCGGAATAAGGAAGTGAAAAAAGAGATAACTTCGGTGCGAAAGTCATCAGAGAAAATGGCAGCACTGGTGGAAAATAATCAGTTTTGTTATCAGGGCGTCGCAGAAACAGATATGGATGAAAGACGTATGAATACGCAGGAAGATGAAAAGCAGAGACGTACGGTGAAAACAATCGTGAGATACCGGGTGAATTTAGATCGTGGGGCGAGAAGGATTTTAGAGAGGATTTTATCATGATCATGAAAAATATTTATGCTGTAT
>CALELW010000163.1 GCA_937902905.1 uncultured Clostridium sp.
CAAATCGAGGAACGAACATTCCAAAATCCGTTGATGGAAATGTGTTGCGATTAATATTGTTAACGATACCCTGCACATCATGTGCAAAATTAAACGAATCTGCATTTGACCAATCATCCAATTTTAAATTGAATGTTTTATCCGCACTTTCAATGTCCATAAGTAAACTTAATCGTTCACCTTTATATATTCCCTCTTTTTCTGCTCTCTCTGCAATTTTAACATACTGTTTGTATCTCGCGTCCATTTTTCCCTCCATAATGATTTTTATATTTTTGGCAATTCTTTGCGCTTGTTATAATTATTATACTATAAAAGTGATATTATGTCAATACGTGTTAAGGCTTCTGCAATTCTTTGATATACATACAAATAGTATTTTTAGTTTCATCTAAATCTTTATTAATAAATTTATTGGTAATTCCGGCATTGTGTAATTTTTCATCAGAGAAATCTTTTGCATCTGCCAAAAATCTTCGACACAACTCTTCATATTTTGGTTTGTTTTGCATACGTTCTCTATTTATTGCCCTGCTTAAACGTTCCCCATCTTCTACCTCTATGTATAAAGGAATAACTTTATTTTTGCCAAAATAATCACGGATTTTAAGATATGATTCCAATGTTCCGATGATTAAATAGTCATATTGTGCTAAATTGATTTGCTCATCATTTACAGTAAAATATTTCCAAATGCCGTAGATAGTATCATATGCCCGGAGTTCTATGATTTTTCCGGCACGTTCTAATTCTTCTACCTTTTCCTCGTTGCAGAAATAATATTCTATTCCGTTACGCTCCCCCTCTCTCATCGGACGGGTTGTATACGGTACAATTGTTTTCAATGAAAGACTGGTATCTTCGATTAATTTTTTATATAGAGTATCTTTTCCTGTAGAGCTTTTTCCTATAATGCAATATATTTTTCCCATATTTTATCTTTATTACTTTCCTTTAAAAATCAACGATTTTAATTATTCCATTTTGCATATCCACTAATCCTTCTACGTTCAATCCTAGTGAAATGCATTCTTTTATACCATCTGCCAAGCGTTTTGTAATGATTTCGCCCGGAATAATCATTGGGATTCCCGGTGGATATAAATATATCGTGTCTGCCGACATATTACCAATTGCTTTATCAAGTGATATTGCCTTGTATGGCAAATCACTTGCTTGGTAAATTTGCATTTCGAACGGGTTTTTCTGATATAATGTATCTAATAATGTCATTCGTACAACATCATTTTTTCTAAAATCTGTTTTAGTCATGATTTTCGAATCTATTTCATGCAATGCGTTAGACAACCGTTTGAATCCATCATTATCATCCATTAAGCTTGTCATTCCAAGAACATAATAACCAGATACCATCTCCATTTGCAAGTGATATTTTTTAAGAAGTAATTGATGTAATTCTTCTCCTGTCATTCCGGCATTTTTAGTAAATATAACAATTTTCGAATCATCCCAATCAAATGCCTCTTTATCGTTTAAATCTTTTTTATTCATTACATGCAAAAACGCCAAATCATTTATGCTATCATAAAAAGTATTCAGATGTTCCCTGTAATTGCTGAATAAAGTTTGTCCGTTGTCTGCTACTAATCGAATACATTCATCCATTCCTGCCATAAGAACATAAGATGGCGAACTGGTTTCATATATTCCGAGAAATCGTTCTACTCTTTTCTCGTCAATCATATTCGAATTTATATGGAGTAAAGCGGTTTGCGTAAATGATGGCAAAGTTTTATGCAGGCTCATTACAACAATATCTGCACCTAATCTCACGGCATTTTCTGGAAAATTACTGCCAAACCCAAAATGTGCGCCATGCGCCTCATCTACAATCAAAGGGATTCCATGAGCATGACAGATTTTTGCAATTCCTTCTACATCAGATACAATGCCTTCATACGTTGGAGATGTAATGATGACAGCACCTATGTCTGGATTTTCACGCAATGCTTGCGTGATTTGCTTTGCTGAAATCTGCCCCTGTAGCCCATTTTGTGCAATACATGGGTATATGTACTCTGCTTGTAATCCGTTCAAATATAATGCATTATACACAGCCTTATGGCAATTCCTTGCAACCAACACTTTGTCACCACGTTTAGTTACTGCGCATATAGCAGAAAGTAATCCACAAGTACTTCCGTTTACAAGAAAAAAACAACGTTTTGAACCATAAAGGTCTGCCCCACGTTGTTGTGCTTCTTTCAAAATACCTGTAGCATGATGAAGATTATCAAAAGAATCTATTTCTGTTATGTCAATTTCATATGGACTTTGTAGTGCAAGACTTTTCCTTTTATGTCCCGGCATATGAAAAGGGTAAAAGTCTGACCGTGAATAATCCTGCAAGCATTTTGTTAAATATACCATACAACATCCTTTCCTTTCGTCACACTGTCTTACTGATATAATATTCTTGCGTAGCAAAAATGCATAAGAAATTAAAAATAGAAAAAGAGCATCACAAAATAATTAACATATATTTTGTATTTATAATGTATAACATATCCATTTTTGTTGTTAAATACACCAATATTTTTCTCCATCCATTGCTCTTGCTACCTCATCCGAAGTAAGATTGTACAAATCTGCAACAAATGCTATTGCACTTTCTATACGGTCGAGTGACGCAAACCTTTTCATATCTCTTAAGCAACTTATTGCCTGTTGTAAGCTTCTTTCCTTGTTTAATAACTCCTGCTGTTTCACTTCCGCATACTTTTCATAAATAAAATCCTTTCGTTTGCTATAGGCGGAAACCCACTACCTTTAGGTGGTAGGAGGCGCCTTGTAAATCTTTAGTCATTATCCCTGACTCTCAATATATTTTTGTATGATAGTTGATGATACTTCTCCGATGCTACAAGCAAAATATCCGTCTGACCAAAATATCTTTTTCTTCCAATACTGTTTAGACAGAAACGAACTATATTTACGCCATAAATAATACGTTGTTTCTTGCTTTGCAATTTTGACAATATCACAAACTCTATCTACTGTATCGTAACTTAATAAGAAATGTATATGGTCTTTTTCGGTTTCCATAGCAATAATTTCGTAGCCATAAATATTAGAAATATCGAAAATCTTTTGCTTAACATCATCAGCGATAGAACCTTTGAGTATTTGTTTGCGATATTTGGTTACTAGAACTATATGTACTTTAAGGCTGTATTTCCGTCTATTATGACAATTGTATCTATTATCCATAATTCACCTCAAAATATTGTTTTTCACTAATTATTATTATATAATATATTTAGTGAAATATCTATGAAAGGAGCACATCTATGGAACAAATGACTATTACAGCTAAAATTCAAATAGTCGCAGATGAAACAGATAAGGTTTTGCTTGATGAAACTATGTCTGTTTATCGTGATGCATGTAATTATGTTTCAGACTATGTATTCCGCACTCATAACTTAAAGCAGTTTTCACTTAATAAGGTGTTGTATTCTACTTTACGAGAAAAGTTTAACCTCAAATCGCAAATGGCTCAGTCAGTTTTGAAGACTGTTATCGCCAGATATAAGACCATTCTTGAGAACCAAAACGAATGGATTAAGCCCTCATTCAAAAAACCTCAGTATGATTTGGTTTGGAACAGAGATTATTCTTTAACACAAAACTGCTTTTCAATCAATACGCTAAACGGTCGTGTGAAGTTATCATATTTTGCAGATGGAATGTCTAAGTATTTCGACCATACGATTTATAAGTTTGGTACAGCTAAACTTGTAAATAAGCATGGCAAGTATTATCTTCACATACCAGTAACCTGCGATGTCGAAGAAAGTAATATTTCTGACATCTGTAACGTTGTGGGTATAGATAGAGGTATTAACTTTGTTGTTGCCACTTATGACAGCAAACACAAGTCTGGATTTGTTAGTGGTAAGGCTATAAAGCAAAAACGTGCTAATTATTCCAAACTTCGTAAAGAACTCCAAATGCGACAAACTCCATCTTCAAGACGAAGAATAAAAGCTATCGGTCAGCGAGAAAACCGTTGGATGCAAGATATTAACCATCAGGTATCAAAGGCACTCGTTGAAAATAATCCAAAGCACACTCTCTTTGTATTGGAAGATTTGTCAGGTATTCGTAATGCTACAGAACGTGTTAAAACAAAAGACCGTTATGTTTCTGTATCATGGTCTTTCTATGACCTTGAGAAAAAATTAATCTATAAAGCAAAACAAAATCAGTCTTCTGTTATTAAGGTAGACCCTCGTTATACAAGTCAGTGTTGTCCTTGTTGTGGACACGTTGAAAAGTCTAACCGTAATAAGAAGATACATCTATTTACTTGCAAAAACTGTGGTTACAAATCTAATGATGACCGCATTGGAGCTATGAATCTGTATCGTATGGGAATAGACTATCTTGCAGATAGCCAAGTACCTAATACAGTTGCAACAGAGTAAACTCTGCTACAAAGGGTGCTGTCAACCACCCTATGATGTAACGCCACTTTAGATAGCAATATCTATTGGTATGAAAGGTCGGAGACGTAAGTCGTTAGTACGACTGGGCAGTTACAAGTCCATGACCTTTAGGTCGTAGGTAGTTGACGTTTCTTATTTTTCCGTGCATTAATAATTACTCTTGGAATCAAATAAAGAACTGTACCTATATCTTTAGTTCAAATGGCAAATAACATAGTCATTGCTATAAATATCATCAATGATATACCGACTGAAAGTTGCGTAGCGAAATGAATGTCCTTTCATGTATGGCGAATAATGGCTATTTATATCTATGCCATACACCGACATTCCTTTTACTGGTGGTTCGAGAAACCATAACACAGTAGATTCATTAGTCCCGCTTTTTCCATGACATTCGTACAATAAATGCATCTTTGGCACAATATCCTTATTCGGATACATGCATAACCGTCTCACTTTCTTCATCTGCTACTCCTTTTTGGCTGTTTGACAATTCTTTTAACGGACACCATTGAGGTTTTATTTTGAAATATTCATCATCCGATAAATCTTTTAACGTCACATGGCATATTGTTTTTCCTATAGTGACATCATTTCTCAGTATACAATCGCAACATCTTGTAGGTAAATAATCCAATAGTAATATTCCTTTTGCCATATTATGTCACCTTTCCATACTTCCATAGTCCACATAATTATTAATTTCCTTAAAGTTCAGTTTAATAGGCTTCAAACTCTATATCGCCGCTACCATCTTCGATAAACTTAACATTATCTGCACCGAATGTTTCTTCGAAGATTCTAACAACTTCTTTCTTAT
>CALELW010000164.1 GCA_937902905.1 uncultured Clostridium sp.
TCGTTATAGGAGTTTTACTTATAGCCTTGCTTGTATTCTTTTTGTTCAAAAAGAGTACCAAAAAAGATAATGGAAATTTGAACCTCTTTTCCAAGCAGCATGATGTAAAAAACCATCTGTTTTTCCTTTACCGAATTTATATGGTAACTCCGGTTGTTAAACGCTACTTCGGGAAAATTAAAAGCCGGTACCGTTCCATTTTCCCGGCGGATGAGATAACACTAAACAAAAAGACAACAGAACGCATGACTTTGTGCTTATCGGTATGCCTCGGCGTATTTATTCTGGTATGCATAACGTGCCGCGGGGATTTACTGCATTCTATAGCCGGCTTTCTGATTTGCTACATCCTATTTACCAATATGGTAAATGCCTCAGAAGAGTCCATGCAGATGAAGCTGCTTTCCCAGCTCGATACGTTTATCTCCGATATTCATTCCTATTACCATGATACGGAAATGGTAGATGAATCAATCAACGCGTCTCTGGATGACCTGCCATACGAAATCGGATTACATGCCAATAAAATCTACAGCATTGTCACGGCAGTAGATGTGGAAGCGGAAGTGGAAAAGTATGTCGAAACAGCACCGAATAAATTTCTTCTGTTGCTGGCGGCTATATGTGCTTCCGTCATGGAATACGGTGACACCTCAACAGAGGACGGTAGAAGCGTCTTTTTACAGAACCTTACCTACTTAAAATCCGAGCTTAACATGGAACGTATCCGGTTAAGAAAGCGTGTCATCGCATTCTCCGGAAAAATTATATCTGTTCTTGCCCCGCTGTTCTGTCTGCGGCCATTAGAACTGTATATGATGAAGAATTTCTCGGATACATCCTCGTTTTATGAGGGCGCCGGTGGCGTAGTCAGTCTCGCCATTATTCTGGTATCCACGTTTATATGTTATGAGGCAATCAATGCACTTAAGGATGACCATAACGACAATGATACAGATGCCAGATATTTACGAAAAATTTCCGAATTTCCACCGGTGAAAAATATCCTGAAATCCTATACGGAAAAAAACTACACCAAAGTAAAACGTATGGGAGATTATCTTAAAGCAACCGGAGATAAAAACGGTACCAATGTATTTATGGTAAAGAGGGTCTGTGTCGCCCTGTTGCTGATTGTGGTAACAAATGTCATTGCTGTTTCTGCCGTATGGCGTGAAAAAAGTGTGATTATCAGTGATTTTTCAAAAAGCTATGAAAGCTCTCTGGTACCAAATGAGGAATACCGGACGCAGATGCAGGATCTTTCCATTGCATATAGCGGTAAAATAAACAACCCGGAAAAAGACAAGGAAGCCTATGTAGCCCAAATCACAGAACAACTTGGGGATGAAGATATGGCTGAAATGGTGGTAAACGAGATTATCAGTAAAAAGGAAGAACTCCGTAAGCATTACTATAAATGGTACATGCTTCTGATATCGCTTGCTGCCGGAGTTGTCGGCTATTACATACCTTTCTGGCTCTTAAAGTACAAAAAGAAAATTATGGGAATGAACAGGGAAGACGAGGTTGCCCAGTTCAGAACACTCATACTTATCTTAATGCACGAAGATGGCATGACGCTTGACACTATTCTTGATTGGATGGAGCGGTTTGCCCATGCATTTAAGTCCAGTATATCGGACTGTATTATAAACCTCGAATATTCACAACAGGATGCCTTGGAAAAAATGCGCGAAGAGGAGTCCGGATTTGCTCCGTTCAGACGGTTATGCGACAGTCTGATTACTGCGGATAAGGTCGGAATTGAAGGCGCATTTGATGACCTGGAAACAGAACGAGAGTATTACCAGGAGCAGAGAAAATTGGATAATGACGTTATTCTGGCCCGCTGTACGCGAAAGGCTAACCGTATACAGATGGTTCCTATTTGGGAAATCCTTCTGTTATATCTGATTATTCCCTTCGGTTTATATGCCTTTAATATGTTCGTCAATTTTACAAGCATTCTTCACATGTAGAAAATAGAAAAGGAGAGAAATATCTATGGAAAATGAAGGAAATCCCGTATTAAAATTTATTGCCGGTATCGTATTGGTACTGGTTATTATCGGCTGTATCGCAGGCATTGTTATTTTTGCAGTAAGCAAAGCAAATACCCTGACCGATGATGTCAATGAACAGATGGACAAAATTATGGAAACAAAATACACCCAGTATGACGGAGAAGTAATTTCCGGTTCCAATCTGCTTAACGTAATTAAAACCTCTTATTCTGACACAGAGCCCATATTTATTCAGGTAAAAACCCTTTCCAACACCAGCGGTGTGTACTATGTATGTGACTCTACGGCAACGCCTTTGGATGAAGCTACAGAACGTAACCTGATTAAGGCAGCCAAAACCAAGAGCGACAATAACTACATTGCACCTACCGGAAAATTCTATGGTGAAGTGCAGCGTAA
>CALELW010000165.1 GCA_937902905.1 uncultured Clostridium sp.
TTCATTAAGAAATGTCGTGTTCAGTGTCTTAATTTATGAGACCATTATACTCTAAACTGGTATGATAAATTTATCAATAGGAGGACCGTGATTATCATGAGAATACTTATGTTAGGGAACAGTTTTACCTCGGCTAACAATCTCCCCCAATTAATTGCTAAAAGAACCGGTGCAGAGGTTGTAGCACATACAAGAGGTGGTGCAAGGTTAAAGGAACATTTGAATCCTAATACAAAAATGGGAGCAAAAACATTAGCGGCATTGAAAGAAGAACCGTGGGATTTTGTGATTTTGCAGGAAATGAGTAATGGACCGATTACTTCGAAAGAAAGTTTTCGTGATAGTGCAGGAGATTTGTGTGATTTGGTATGGTCGATAGGTGCAAAACCGGTTTTTTATGCGACGTGGGCTTATCAGAAGGACTGCGCTAAACTTGTAAAACTTGGGCTTTCATATGATGAAATGTATGAGCAGATGCATGAAAGTTATTATGAAGTTGCAAAAGAAAATAAAGCACTTATTGCGGATGTAGGGACAGCATTTTATGAAAATTCAAGTGATACACCTATTTACGCCGATGATGGCTGTCATCCGAGTGCTGTAGGAAGTGAAATTGCGGCTGATGTTATTTCAGAAATCATCAGAAATAACTATAGGCAATTGGCAGCAAATGATGGAGATGAATTTTGTCCACGATGTGATGCCAATTTAACGCTGCAAAAAGGTTATCGCAACGATTTGCCCTACTGGGTTTGCAAGGGGTGTGGAGAGATGCTGATAAATCCGCGTGTGGAAGCAGACGATGATGTGGTATGGCTTTGCGACCAATGTGAAGCCCTGCTGAATGAACAAGATGGTTTTAGCGAAAACTGTGATGGTTGGAAATGCAAAGAGTGTGGCTTTGTAAACCGAATTGATAAGGGGATGATTTATTTGTCCGAGGCCGAATATCAGATGGCGCTTTCAAATCCTTATAAGGGAATGACGGATGAGGATGTAATTGAACTTATGAGTTATGAAGAAATCCGTAATTTGGATGACCGAGAGAATGCCCTGCTTGTAAAAATGGATGGGAAAAACTATGTAAAGAAAATTCTCAGTACATATAATGAAAGTGTGTATCGGTATCTTGCGTGTCATCCAATTGCTCATATGCCGCAGATTTTTAAACTCTATCGAGGTGACAGGTATTTAGTGATTATTGAGGAGTACATCGACGGAAGTTCATTATCAGAACACCTGAGAGAAGGAACTTTTGAGCCATTTGAGGCGGCGCGTATTGTAAGGGATTTATGTTGTATTTTAAATGAATTACATACGCAGAGGCAGCCGATTATTCATCGGGATATCAAACCATCGAATATTATGATTGCCAAATCAGGAGAAGTTGTTTTACTTGATATGAATGTGGCAAAATGGTATGACTCAGAGGAAAAAGAAGATACAAGACTGCTTGGCACCAGAAACTATGCGGCACCGGAGCAGGCAGGATATGGGATGAAAGCGTCCTCAGATAAAACCGATATTTATGCAGTTGGAATTCTTTTAAATGTAATGCTTACCGGAAAACTTCCGAAAGAGAAACCGGCACAAGGAAAATTGTGGGATATCGTAGAACAGTGTATATCTTTGGATGCGGATACCCGGTATAGTGCAGACGAATTAATTGAACGATTGGACAACTATTTAGGGGAGAATACGAATGCAGGAAAAAAGGACAGATGAATTGGATGAACTTTTGGAAACAATGAAGCCGGAGCAATTGGGCGATTATTACAAAGACAACAAAAAATATATGGCAGATGATAAGAAAACATTTTCTTATTATATGAAAGATGTTTTGGCGAATAAGAATCTAATGTGTGCGAATCGAAAAATATGTCTGAAGGATATTTATTCAATTGCTGGCGTCTCTGAATCTTACGGCGAGAAAATTCTAAATATGGAAAAGCATACGAAGAACCGTGATTTGATTCTTCGATTTTGCATAGCGGGACATTTTTTACTGGATGAAGTGAACCGGGCACTTAAATTATATGGAATGAATCCATTGTATGCGAAGGATAAGAGAGATGCCTGTTTCATTGTCGCAATTAATAATAGAAAATATGAATTGTTTGAAATTGATGATATGCTTGAAAAGCAGGGGCTGAAAAAAATATCAAAAGAAGAATAAGCAAAATCCTCACCGTTTTGGTGGGGATTTTCTTTTGAGTTCTATGATAGGATTTTCTTACAGATATCTGAAAAGTTACGCAGAGTAATCAAAAAGTAATTTGAAATGTACTTGTAGAATTTATATAGTTATATTATGAAAGGGGGCATAGGTTTATGGGGGTGAAAATTAGTCTCGGAAGGTTTATTTCAACGAGACGAAAACAGAAGTTTATGACACAGGAAGAACTGGCAAATAAGATGCATGTATCAAAATCGGCAATTGCCAAATGGGAAACCGATGGCGGAGTTCCGGACCGGGATAATTTGTATCGGCTGGCGGAAATTATCGGTGTCTCCGTGGATTCCATGCATCAGATTATAGCCGGGAATGTTTGTGTGAATGAAGAACAATCAGTCAAGCCGAATATAACGCAGGATGTGATTCAATTGTTGGAATCCTATGGGTATCTTGTGGTTCGGCCGGAGGAAAATGAAGGGAACATTGTAGTGGAGATTAAGGAGGAAGAAAGATGACAGAGACAGTTCAAATGAATCAAACCGGACATAGGAGTAAAATATTTATAGGTGCATTTATAGCAATGCTGATAGGGTCAGCTATATTGTTATTAACATTATTTATGCCATTTGCATCTGCGACAGACGAGTATAAGGAGACCTTAGAAAAATTTTCGGATTCGATGTATATAGAAGAATTGAATATGACGAATAAAGAAGCAATTAATATCTCGTTATTTGAGTTTATAAGAATTTATTCATCTGAAACAGGGAAAGAAATATCAAACGATTTAAGTATTGTTTATGTAGTTGTGATTGCAGCATTTGCCGTTTTTGCATTATTAACATTATTATTTTCAATATTAAGAAAATCAATACCGGTGATTGTTTTTAACATACTTGCCTTTGCAGTATTAAGGCTCATAATATGGGATTTTGAAGATAGGGGTGTGATTTCAAACAGTAGATATGATTGGGGGATAGCACAGTACATCGGCTATATCGGCATTGCCATTGTTATGGTAGGTGCCGTGGCACTTTTAGTTGTAAAAAAGAAAGACAAAAAGCAACAGAAAACATTAGCACAATAATATGGAGGACATTTCAATGAAAAAATTATTATCTTTTATACTTGTTTTTGGCATGACATTTTCCTTAACTGCATGTGGCAGTAAGACAGATTCTGGAAAGACAGCAGCTTCCGCACCTACACAGGGCAACAACACAGTAACAGAGAGTAGTACACAAGAACCGACAGAAGAACCTACGGAAGATACCAAAATAGAGATTCAGGCAGACTCTTTAGATGCACTGGAAGAGATGGTGAACAAAGATGTTGATAATACAGTAGAAGCTTTGACAAAATCGTATGAAAAGTTGAAAACTGAGATTAACACATATAACAAATACAAAGCGAATACCAAAAAAGTGAAAGCATTTTATGATGAAGTACTTTTAACACAACAAAAACTAACGATTAAATTAAGAGAATACGCTCTTGCATATGCGAAAATGATTCTCGCTTCAGGTGATGATATGTATGATAAAATGGATGATATATATGATGTCATTTATGATAAAGCCGGGGATAAGGTATATAAGAAAATTTATGATGGAATTTTAGGAGATATGTATGATGATTTCTATGATGGAATTCTGGATGACGCATATGACAATGCTAAATATTCGGAGTGGTCAGATTTGAGTTCTGATGAATATAATTGGTGGTCACATACCTCCTCTGATATTTATGATGACTGGTCCGATTTTTGTTCTGAAGTATATGATTTTTGGGATGATACAAAAAGCGACATATGGGATAGTGATATTGCAAAAGCAACAGAAAATTTAAATGATTTTGCAAAAGATATTGAAAAACGTATTCCTTGAGTTTAGAATTTCAAATCAACTCTACGTTCCGTAGATTGTCCCTCACGCTTAGTAGGTTTAGAATGATAATAAAAAAACTAGGAGGGAATCTGATTTATGGACAATATGACGGCGAAAGTAAGTTGTTTTGCAAGGGCTTATCATCACAAAAATAATTCCGTGCATGTATTTGATGATGGTGTTGCGGAAGATATTTTGGGAAAGGATTATGAAGAAATTTCAAAAAGCATGGTAGAGGGGCTGCCTTTTTTCTTCCCTGATTTTAAGGGAACAAAAGAAGAGGGGCTGCGGCAGATTGTAGACAAGCAATTGGCACCATCGGTTCTTGGTCGAAGTGCATTTTGCGAAAGAAAACTTGCGGAGGATGTAAAAAATGGATGCGGGCAGTACCTGATATTGGCATCCGGCTACGATACATTTTCCATCCGGAATACGGAAAAATCACTCACTGTATATGAACTGGATTTTCCGGAAATGCTCTCTGATAAGAGGGAGCGGATGAAGAGAAACAATCTGGATACGACAGCCGTGTATGTTCCTTGCGATCTTGCAGAAATCTCATGGAAAAATAAACTAATCAAGGCCGGATATAAGAAGGGGGAAAAAACTTTTGGTAGTTTATTGGGAATCAGTTATTATCTTCAAAAAGAGGATTTTGAGAAACTCCTTATGAACTTAAGTGAAATTATGACAGTGGATTCGGCAGTCTGTTTCGATTATCCATCGATAGAGGAGAGCAGTGAGACAAGAACAAATCAAATGCTGGCAGCTGGAGCGGGAGAACAGATGAAGGCGCTGTATTCGAAGACGGAAATTGTAACGCTGTTGCAACAGTGTGGATTTGAGTTGGTGGAACATTTAGATTCTGACGAAATGACGAAACAGTATTTTGAAACATATAATAGGTCAACAAAATATATGCCAATGAAAGCACCAAAAGGAGTTGGCTATGTGTTAGCAAAGAAAGTCCATTAAAAACGAAAGGCAAAGCCATTCCGGCTTTGCCTTTGCCTATGTACATTACATAAAATCGTGAAAAAACACATAAAATAGTAATAAGTATTGAAAGAAAAGGAGATTAGTGGTAAAATTACACTACTAAATTTTGTGCAATGCACAAAAATAAGGAGTGAGAAGTATGGAAATTAAGAGAGACCTATATCTTGAACAGCTAAAAATAAGAAAAAATAATGGAATGATAAAGATTATTACTGGTATACGAAGATGTGGAAAGTCATTCTTATTGTTTGTTTTGTATAAGAAATATTTGTTGGAGAATGGCGTAGACAAGGATCATATTATTGAGGTTGCATTAGATGGTATCGAAAATGAGGAACTTAGGGATCCTAAAAAGTGTTTTCAATATATAAAAAATGAAATAAAAGATGAGCAGATGTACTATCTGCTTTTGGACGAGGTACAATTTATGCCTCGGTTTGAGGAGGTGTTGAACAGCCTGCTTCGTATTCACAACATTGACATGTATGTAACGGGAAGTAATTCAAAATTTTTATCAAGTGATATTGTGACCGAATTTAGAGGAAGGGGAGATGAAATTAGAATCTATCCTTTATCTTTTGTGGAGTTTTATACGGCTCTTGGGGGAGATTATGATGACGCATGGAATGAGTATATGATATATGGTGGACTTCCGCAGGTGGCACAATTTTCAGAAGAACGTCAAAAGGCAGAATATTTAAAAAACATATTTACAAATGTTTATATTAAAGATGTGGTTGAGCGTAATAAGATTCATAATGTTGATGAAATAAATACGCTGATTGATATTTTGGCATCTGCAATAGGAGCACCGACTAATCCAACAAAAATATCAAATACTTTTAAAAGTGATCGAGGCATTATTTACAGTAATAAAACAATATCAAACCATATTGATTATTTGGTAGAAGCATTTCTGATTTCAAAAGCCAACAGATATGATATAAAAGGAAGAAAGTATGTGGGGGCAAATCTAAAATATTATTTTTCTGATGTAGGACTCAGAAATGCCAGATTGAATTTTAGACAACAGGAGCCAACGCATATTATGGAAAACATTGTGTATAATGAGCTGCTTGTTCGTGGATACAATGTGGATGTTGGTATTGTTGATGTAATGGCAAAAAATGTGGATGGTAAGAGAGTTCGTAAACAGTTAGAAGTTGATTTTGTGGTAAACCAAGGAAGTCAGAGATATTACATCCAAGTGGCTTATGATATGGCTTCTGAGGAAAAGCAAACGCAGGAACTCAATTCATTAAGGAATATTCCGGATTCATTTAAGAAAATAATTATAATAAATGGAACAAAGAAGCCTTGGAGAAATGATGAAGGATTTGTAATTATGGGAATGAAATATTTTCTTCTTAACGCCGACAGCTTGGAATTTTAAATTGAGGGTAAGTTATGCAAGGTGGAGCTACCGCTCCACCTTTCCGTTTTTGTTGAAATGAACATTAAAAGGTTTACAATAACGATTCATTTTCGCAAGAATTCTTTTTTTTGCTTTCCCTTTTGCCGGAGTTGGCTGATAGTTATTGATGCTGTTGGTTGAAGAAACCTTGCATGGAATGATTTTTACATCATTGGATTTCTGCAACTTGCTTTTTTTGAAAGTAAAGGTCTGCTGGTAAATCATGGTGTCTTTGTCCGGTGGATTTGTGTTGCCGCCAAAGCAGAAGTTTGCAAGGCTGTAAACGATATAGGCACCTTTGTATTTTTCGATTCCCTGCAGGACGTGCGGGTGATGGCCGAGGACAAGATTGGCACCTTGTTTTACGGCATAGTGAGCAATACTTTTCTGAACGGCATCCAGAGAACTTGTCTTCTCAATACCGGCGTGCATGCTGACAATAATAAGGTCCGCTTTTTTCTTTTTTAGTTTTTGAATACCGCTTTTTATGTAGCGCTTGCTGGAGGATACACCTTCGAGGCCGTTGACAGCAATCATACCAATTTTTTTTCCTTTCGTTTTGTAAATCGAAACTTTACCATAGGAAGCAAAAGGCATCTTGTTTTTCTTGAAAACAGAGATTGTGTCATGGTAACTTCCATTTCCAAAGTCACGGCAGTGGTTGTTGGCAAAAGAGACGGCATCTACATTTCCCTTTTGTAAAATTTTCAGATAAGAAGGATTTCCCTTAAATGCAAATGTTTTGTCGGCACGTGTACTTCTTGTCGTTAGTGTGCCTTCAAAATTGACAAGTGTTAAATCGTCTTTTTTGAAAATGTTTTTAACATTTTTAAAGAAATAGGAAGGCGTTTTTTGTTTGTATTTTGCATAAAAATTAACGCTTGCCGGAGATTTATAATCAGAACCGAGTGTACAGTCGCCGGCGGCACTTATAGTGATTTTTGTTACGTTTTTTTTCTTCTTTGTTTTCTTTTTCGGGGCAGCAGTCGGTTTACTTGTAGCTGCCGGTGTCTGCGTGGCAGAAGGTGTTGCCGTGCCGGCTGGTTCTTTAGTTGCTGCAATGTTGGTTTCTTCACTGCCAGCAGTTTGCGCAAAGGCAGAAACCGGTGATAAAATTGTTGTGCATAAAAGAGCAGTAAAAACAGATAAGGCTGTTAATTTCTTGTTCATTTTGAATCCCCCTGTGTTAAATTTATGATATAATTATAGTTCCAATTTTTTTTAGCATACAACAAAAGGGAATAAACTGTCAATCATTTAAAATGACATATTGTTTATGACTTTCTTTTGAGAAAAATCACATGGATGTGTGTTTTTTTTCTTGACAAGTTACCAGTCGGTTACTATAATGGAAGTGACCGACTGGTAACTACCAAGTGAAAGGAAGGATTTTATGGAGGAAAAGAGCACGAAGGAACGGATTTTAGAAGAAGCATTACGTTTGTTTGCAAAAAATGGATATCTGGGAACTTCGATGAATGATATTGCCAGGCAGTTAGGCGTTACGAAAGCAGCGCTATATAAACACTACACGAGTAAGCAGGAAATCCTTGACAGCATTGTGAACCGGATGGATTCGTTGGATTACGAACGCGGGAAAAAGTATGAAATGCCACAAGGAGATAGTGAAACAGTCATAACAGGATATCGGGAAGCGGACATAGATAAGATTAAGCAGATTACGAAGGTGCAGTTTTTGCATTGGACAGAGGAAGGATTTCCAAATTGTTTTCGTAAGATGCTGATGCTTGAGCAATACCGTGATGAAACGATGGCAGCATTGTTTCAGAAGTATCTTGTTTCCAGGCCGGTATCTTACATGGAAACAATTTTTCATGGATTAACAGGAAAGAAATCGGACGCAAGGCAGTTAGCATTGATTTTTTATGGCCCAATTTTTCTTATGTACAGTTTGTACGATGCAGCAGATGAGAAAGAGGAAGTTATAAAAATGCTGGAACTGCATGTGGAACGTTTTTCTAAAATGCTGTAAGGAGGAAGAAAAAATGGATGCAATTATTTATACATCAAATGCGGGAAGTACGAAACAATATGCACAAATGTTGGGTGGAAAGCTGCAACTGCCTATATATTCAATGTCAGGAGCGAAGAATAAAATAAAGCCGGGGGCTAAAATTATTTATCTGGGATGGGTTATGGCAAATGGTGTGAAGGGATATGAACAGGCAGCAAAAAAATATGATGTGTGTGCGGTTTGTGCCGTCGGAATGGCAAGGACAGGAACGAATCAAAAAGCAATCCGAGAGAAAAATCTACTTCCGCCAAGCACTAAACTTTTTACCCTTCAGGGAAATTTTGAGGTGGATAAACTCCATGGACTTTATAAAATGATGATGAAAATGATGGTAAAAAAAGTAGGAAAAACGCTGGCAGAAAAAAAGGAACGTACGCCGGATGAAGAGGATATGCTAGATATGATGACTCGCAATGGGAAACGGGTTTCGGGAAAAAATCTAGAATCTGTAATAGCGTGGTATCAAACTGAAAAATAACGAGAAAGGGGGAAGACAAATGAAACTTTATTTTGGAAATACAACGACAACGATAACAACGCTGATGATTTTATGTTTACTTGGATTTATCGGGTATACGATTTTTCAGAGAGCAAATATCCTTTACTGGGGAAGACGCACTTTATTTGTACTCGTATTTGGCTTAGTTATCTGCTGTTTTGCGGCAGCCAGAGACGGGTTGGATAAGACAATTCAGCATACAATTGACGGCAGTTGCGCACCGGGAATTTTTCCACTCCTTAGTATTCCGAATCTAATCGGGTGCATTGGTGCGGCTATCATTATTATTGCTGCCATTGCTACGCCGATTGCTAAATCGCAGGCGGCACGTGAAGTTTGGTTTTATTTTATGTCGGGTGGTGCTCTTTTGAAGATTGTTGTTATGGAGGTATCAAGGATTCGGTTGTGATGTTTTTTTCGAGATTCCAGTAAATTCTGTAGAAAGGCTTTGCGTCTTGTGGGCGCT
>CALELW010000166.1 GCA_937902905.1 uncultured Clostridium sp.
ACAAGTTTTCGGTGTGGCTATTACACTTGCAAGCGACTTTTTGATACCGATTCTATGTCTCATTAGAATCGTTGTACTTATCATATGTGGATATAATTTAATAAAATTAATTGCTGAATTAGCTTCGCGTTACGTAATGATGATGGTTCTGTATATGGGGCTACCTGCAAGCTTACCTTTTTACGTATCAATCGAAACTGAGCAGGTCTTTTTTACATATCTAAAAATGTTTGCAACCGAAACAGCAATATTAGTACTTACGCAAATATGGATTTCAATTTCTTTTTACATGTATAGCAACATGGCATCGTCCATGATTGCAATATTCTTATTTATAGCATGGACGCGTATTGGTGTGAGAATGGAACAGTTATTAAAAGACTTAGGACTTTCGACAACTAGCATGGGCGGTTCGTTGTTTAATGAAGTTGCATTAGCAACAGGTGTATTAGCAATGGGAGTTTCGAGACTTGGTCATACAATAGGAACAACTGCTTTGAATGTAGGTGCACTTACAAATAACATGAAATTAGGACAAGTAGGCGCAGGCTTACTCGGAAAAGGAGTCGGAGTGGAAAGCGTTGCAAAAGCAATGACTGATTCCGCAGGGGGCGCGTTAAGAGCTTCCATGGACTATAAAGGACTTAACCCACTGGCAAAAGCTATGATGGAAGGTGTAGAAGCAAGAATGTTGCCTAGTATTCTAAACTCCGCGGGTAAAAACGGTAAGTTAGCAATGACCGAGGGAGCGTTAAACAGTGTATATGGTAACGTAAAGAATACAGATGCATTAAAAAATAGTAAATATAAAATTTCAAGCACCGGAACTATTGGTAAAAATGGAATGGGTGTAACGCTTAATAATGGAAGTGAAACTCTTCAAGGTGTAATTTCTGACAGGAGAGGTGGTAAAGGAATGACCTCAATTCCATTTATTGACGCCATGGGAAATCAAATGTATCTAAACGTTGCCAATAGCGGAGCTACAAATTTTACAGCAGGTGAATTAGCACTTGGAACGCCAGATGGACAAGCCCATGTTGCCAATATGATTGATGGATTAGGTGAATCCATGGTTGTCAACGATGGAGAAAGTCAAACGGAATACGCTAAATACGCAGATTATTCAATCAACGATGATGGTACTGCATCTGTATATGAATATATGGCAGACAGTGAAGGAAATACACTGGATGGTAGTAATAAATTTGTGGGATTGGTTACTACACAGGGGCAGGAATTATTTGCACCAAAAACCGATTTCGGCAACATTGATAGAAAAGTTGAAATTTTCGATACTAATACAGGAGAATACAAAGCCGTTGACTTACGCGATGAAATTGGAAGCGACACTGGGGCAACCGAGAAATTTAATATTGTATCAATGTTCTCGACTAATGACAGTACAATTGATTATAATGGAAATACTTACAAATCAACAGGTAGCGGAAGTTCACAGTTTTCAAATATCGTCAATTCAGGCGACATAAAGATAGACAGTGTAGCATACAACAAAAAAACCGGAGATTTTGAATTTGATACAAATGATGGTCGTCATTTTAAATTTGATAACGCATGTCACGGTTACGCAACTCACACCGGCAAAATTGTAGGAAACAATGATACAGGTCATTATTTCGTAAAAGAAAGCAAAACAAAGACACCAGAAAATGGTGATAAAAAGAAATAAGTGAGGATTTGCGTATGGGATATAATGGTGAAGAAGAAAATCAAGATTCTAGTAGTTCATTAAAAAATTCTGTTTCAAATGCTAGAGCCGGAAAAAATGCTATTAAATTTGCAAATAAAATGAAGAGCATTGGTAATAAAGCAAAAACAACATCTGCTGTGGCAAAGAAATCTGTTATAGCAAAAGGAACATCTGCTGTTGCAACTTTTATAATGGCAAATCCAGTAGTACTTGTAGTAGCAATCGTAATGCTTATAATTTTAATTATTAGTATATTTTTTATTGTTTTTTTGTATTACCTCACTTCTGGTGGAGTACTGACATCAGTAAAGGGATTCTTTGCTTCATTAACAGCCGTTGTGTCAAGCTTTTTTGTTTCCGTAACAAATACATGGAAGGATTTTGTTGGAGCAGACGGTTATTGGGGAATACAAGCAACAAAGGAATATACTGTAAGCAAAGACTTATATGATGAAGACAATGAATTTGATAATGGATATATTGCCATGATGGAAATGGAACATCAATTATTAAGTAATGCATACAATCGTGCATGTGTAGACATTAAATCGAAGTGTAAAAAAGAAGGATGGAGTTATAGAGAAGTATCAAACAGACTTGAAGAAAAATATCCGAACGGTTACGAAGACGTGTATAAGGACTTGAACTGGGCGGAATTGGCAATCGTATTGGACTTTGGCTTTTATAATCAATTTTATACTGATGATGAAACAATTACTGCCAAATCAGATGATTCGGTAGAGTATATAAAAAACAAATTTTTATCTGATTCTCTTGAGGGAAAAGGAAGCCGATACATGCAATATTTTTATTATCTTTCTTATGAAGAAAAAGTTGATGAAAATGGAAATACCTATATCGAACCGACCATCAACATGTTTACATGGGGCGAATTATATGAAATGTTTCAAATAAAAACCGACCAACAAGTAAGCGAAGACGAAACTGTGTGTTTTATAGATTTGCAAGAACAAATGCTTTTACAGGCAAAGGCACAGTGCATGGATGCAAACGACAAAAAAAGAATCATATATGATACATTACAATTAGACAGTGATGCGGTAAGATGGAATTATGATTTTGCTAATGAATCGGTTGCGGATTATCTTGAAGACGATATTGATGAAGATGACAATGATTGTCCAATTGACGTTGTAACGCCTTTTGATACATCAGAGTGGTATTCATCTGTCCCAGAAGTTTCAGAAGATTGTACCTTGGCATATACTTATCAAGGATGGATGAAGTTATATACCGCGCCTACTTGTATTGTTGGTACAGGTAGTTACTTTGTTAATACTGAGAAAGCCACACAGGATATTGTAAATGATATGAATGGATACGGAATAAACGTATCTTATAATGCTAACAATTGGTGTGGATATGAGTTTGGTAGTTGGAAGGGTTCATTACAAGGAATTCAATGGCAATACGGGGAGGGCGGTAGCGCAATTAAGAATGGAAGATACCTTGTAGCTGTTGCCCCCGGTCTTGTTCATAGAGATTATTGGAGTTCAACAGGCGGAGTATCAATGAGTTCGTCTTGGTATAGTTACGGCTCAAAATTAATGGATTTAGTTTTGCAGGACAATGAAACTGGAAAGGTTTATTACGTACCTATCACCACG
>CALELW010000167.1 GCA_937902905.1 uncultured Clostridium sp.
CACATACTTTTTCATGTATAACCTCCCCAATCTATATTATTTTTTAATTACATCTGCATACTCTGGATATTCTGTAAGAAATTTATCGATAATGGAACAATGGCTCCAAAAGTGCATTGGATACACTTGCTTTGCTTTTACCTTTTGAAGAAAATATAAAATTCCATCCGCATAACGTCTTTCCTGCCTTGGATCCAGTGGAACAAAAGCAACATCCAGTGAAATATTTTTCATTTTATCAATCTCATGCCGGTACATCCCTGTCATTTGTCGGTTTTCCCTCTCCGATGCAGAATCAAACACCCAGTCATGAAGGTCTCCCGCATGATAAATCTTTCCTTCCCCGCAGGTAACGAGATACGCTACGCCGGCATCTGTTGAATGAAATGTATCCACCAAAAAATCTGCCTCAATTTCATAATGCGCATTAAACCCGGCTTTTAAAACAGGAATTCCATCCGGATATTTTTTCTCCTTAATATCCTTTGCAAGAATCGCAAGTTTCGGTACAATCCCCTGTTGTTTCAAAAGTTCAAATACTTTTGGTTCATAATGATCCTGATGTCCATGGCTGGCGAACACATATACCGGTTTATCTGGATTTAACCTCGACAATTCTCCTTTATAATAATCAAATATAAAATACCGTTTGGCTGTCTCGACTAAAAAACCACTATGAAAAATCCTTGTAATCTGCATGCACCTTTCTCCCTCGTTTCTTTGCAAATTATTATACCATTCCCCTTTTCTATGCGCAAATCTAAAGCAAAAAAACTTCCATGGTTTACACATATTTTTAGTGTGTTATAATAAATTTACATTACAATACCACATTGGAGGCCATCGTATGAAAGTTGTCGTTGCCATGGATTCTATGAAAGGCAGTTTAAGTTCTTTAGAGGCAGGAAATGCCGTTTCGGAAGGAATACACCGCGTATTTTGCAACGCCGAGGTAACTGTCTGCCCTTTGGCAGATGGCGGAGAGGGAACCGTAGAAGCCCTTACCCTTGGAATGAACGGAACAATCGAAAAAGTCAATGTCACAGGACCGCTTGGCTCCATGATAGAAGCTTCTTATGGTAGAATTGCAGAAAGCAATACGGCAATTATTGAAATGTCCGCAGCCGCAGGAATCACGTTGGTAAACGAATCCGATAGAAATCCACTTCACACGACAACATATGGCGTTGGGGAGCTAATAAGAGATGCGATAAAAAAGGGATGCCGCAAATTTATTGTTGGTATCGGGGGAAGTGCGACCAACGACGGAGGAATCGGTATGCTTCAGGCTCTCGGCTACGGCTTTTTAGATGCTGATGGAAAACAAGTTCCATACGGAGCAAACGGACTAGCCTTAATAGAAACGATAACCGATGAGCATGTTATGCCAGAACTGAAAGAATGTAAATTTAGAATTGCATGCGATGTAACAAATCCGCTGTGTGGTGCTAATGGATGCAGTGCTGTTTTTGGTCCACAAAAGGGCGCAACACAAACGATGATTGCCAAAATGGATACATGGCTTATGAATTATGCAAAAAAGACGAAAGAAAAATATTCCGGCGCCAATCCAAATCAAGCAGGTACCGGAGCAGCCGGAGGACTCGGATTTGCATTTTTATCTTATACAAATGCCGTTTTAGAATCCGGCGTTAAAATTATTCTTGAGGAAACTAAGTTAGAATCATTTATTAAAAATGCAGATTTTGTAATAACCGGCGAAGGACGATTAGATGGACAGACAGTAATGGGGAAAGCACCGATTGGCGTAGCAGAAATTGCAAAAAAATACGAGAAAAAAGTTCTTGCTTTTGGCGGATGCGTCGCAGAAGATGCCACATTGTGTAACCAACATGGCATCGACGCATTTTTCCCTATATTGCGCACAGTAACAACGCTGAAAGACGCGATGGATTTTAACCATGCAAAAGAAAATTTAAGTGCTGCCGTTGAGCAGGTGTTTCGGTTGATTCAGAGTTTTGAGTAAACTTACGCCCCTCCTAATTCGCCCCTTCTTCCAATCCATCCTTAGGTAACTTATGTAAAAACACAACAGCAATTGGCATTGATATGGCAGATGCCAGAATATCCGTAGCTGGCTGTGTCCACTGAATCCCCCGTAGCCCAAAAAACGTGCCAAGAATTAACAAAACCGGAACATAAATTGAACCGCTTCTAAATGTCGCTAAAATCGTTGCTCTCCCTGCTTTACCAATTGATTGGAACAGCATATTGGCACAGACACTAAAAGGAACTGCCACCTGTGACGCACATTGAATCACAAGTGCATAATACGCAATATCATGTGCATCCTGATTGGATAAAAACTGCATGATAATCTCGCTGCGAAAAACAAACACCACTCCTGTAAATACTACCATATTAGCCAGTCCAAAAAACAAGGTAAACCAAAACGCCTTGCGCAGCCTCGTATATTTTCTTGCTCCATAATTGAACGACGAAACCGGTTGAAATCCCTGACCTATTCCGAGTGCAACACTAAAAATAAACATAAAAATTCGCGACACAACACTCATCGCAGCAATTGCCGCATCTCCATAAACAGCAGCTTGCGCATTCAATACCATCGTAGAAATACTTGCAAGTCCCTGACGCACCATACTTGGAAAACCGGACGCAAGAATACTTCCAAAGACACTTGCTTTCTTCGTAAAATACCGAATGGACAAACTGCTTTGTGTCTTACCGCACAACAAAAAATACAGTAAAATACCAAAAGATATATACTGTGAAATCATAGTCGATAAAGCAGCACCACGAACTCCCATGTGAAGCCCAAACATGAAAAATGCGTCCCCAGCCATATTCAACACGCCACCGGATACCAGACCAACCATCGCAAGACTTGCATAACCCTCATAGCGCAAAATGTTGTTCATTACACAACCTGTCGCCATCGCCGGTGCAGAAAGTAAAACATAAAATACATATATTCTTGCATATGGCAAAATTGTCTCCGTACTTCCCAGTAACCGGCACAAACCATCCAAATTGAGAATACCAAACACACTAACGGCTGTCCCGGCAAACAACGCCAAGTAAAATCCTGTTGCCGAAAATGCACGTGCCCGCTCCTTTTTATGTGCCCCCAAAGCCCTGCTGATATTTGTTCCTGCACCCTGTCCAAACATAAAACCGAACGCCTGAATAATTGCCATTAGACCAAACACGATACCAACTGCTCCAGTCGCACTTGTTCCAAGCCGGCTGACAAACCAAGTATCTACCATATTGTAAACATTCGTAATCAGCATACTAATTGTCGTCGGAAGTCCCAGTTTCATAATTAACCGGCACACCGGTTCTTCCGTCATTTTTCGATATTGTTTTTCCTCACTCGAAAGCTGCTCCGTGTTCTCTTTCATCGCCGCATACGGCCTCCTCACAAATCCATATCCTTGAATTTACCATTCCACATAATCTTTCATTGAAAAATCTGTGTCTATTATATTGATAAACACAGATTTTGTCAATTTATCTTGATTTTCTGCAATTAATTTGGCACTTTCCATACTTGTCACACAACTCAGCTAATTCTTCAGCAGAATTTTCCACGAATTGCTTTTATTCGATTTAAACTACAAACGACATTCTCAACATAATTGCTGAATCGTCTATTCCCGCTTCTTCAATCTTTTTTTGTGCATCCTTTTTGTTATGCAAAAAGCACCAACTAAAACAATTAAGATGCCACCCACCACACAAAATCGTATTCTTTTTTT
>CALELW010000168.1 GCA_937902905.1 uncultured Clostridium sp.
GGAACCATTGCTTCCCACAAGTGCCCACGCCTCCCCTTTTCGAATCGTAAATGAGGCGTCACGCACCGCAAGAAATTCCTGAAAGAGAAGTTCATGTTTAATCAATTTTACAAAATATTCTTTTAAATTATCGATTTTTTCTGATGCCAGATTAAATCGTATCGTCACATCTTTTACATCGATTGCAATATCATTCATGCCATTCTCCTCCTTAAATATACAAAATAAATTTGTCCTGCGTCTTTACAAATACCCACAGTCCGATGATGAGCATCAGAAATGCCGACACAATTCCAATTATAATGAGCCACATAATACTGATTCCAGCCGGCACAAACCCCGGCAGTGTCAGCATACGAAACTGCGAAACATAGGAGTACATCGGATTCAGATGAGATACAATGTACTGAAGATTCTGCGGCAGTGCCTCAATCGGGTAGAACATCGGCGTCAGATAAAGCCATGCCGTTGTAATCGCATTGTAAATATACTGAATGTCCCGGAAAAATACATTGGTTGCCGCCAAGAAAAGTCCCAGCCCCATCGTAAATACAAAGTTCTGTGCAAGTACAAGCGGGAACAGAAAAAGCCGCCACGTAAATTCGCCCCCGGTAAATAACATAACAATCAAAAGTGCTCCCATTGAAAATACACAGTCAATCAAGCCACTGATAATTTTGGAAACAGTAAAAACATATTTCGGTACATATGTTTTTTTAAGGAGCGATGCGCTTCCGTTAATCGACTGAATCGCCGATTTCGTGGACAGATTCATAAAGTTAAACATAACCTGGCCGCTCATCAAATATACCGGAAAGTTAGTAATACTGGCTCTCGTAAACATTTTTGAAAATACAATCGCCATGATAATCATAATAAACAACGGGTTTAATACGCTCCACAAATAGCCCAGCACACTGCGGCGGTATTTCAATTTTAAATCCCTGCTCACAAGCTGTCCCATCAAATCTTTGAATCGGACAAAGCCCTTTATTCTGGCAACAAATAATGACATACACTACCTCCATTCTCTAGTCGCATCCGTATGCCTTCCGGCATAAATACGACGCCAAACGATACAATCCATACCCACTATGCCGCAGCATTTTCACGGCACGATTTGTCACACTCTGATAAATATCCGGAAACTCTTTTTTAATCCGTTTATCCCAAGCCACAATTTGATTTTTGTGAACCGCCTCTGCCGGATAACTCAAATAAATTTTATACTGGCTTGTCAATATTTTCGCTACGCCTTCCGCCACGTAAGCTTTCTTCTCCGGCGTCAGACGCTCTGCTTCTTCCTTATAAAATTCCAGAAGATGTGTCAGCACCATTTCATGATGTGCACAGTTCTTCTGCATATTTCGGATGTTCATACTCTGCGTTTCCATCCCAAGCCTATAACAGTAAACCTGCTTTTCCAAAAACGCGATTGTTTTCACAAACGGAATCGGATATAAATTATACTCGGCATCCACATAAAAACAATGTTCATCCAGACGTCTTCCCATTTTTTTCAACAATTCCGTGCGGTACGTAGCCGCATGCATATTAATGTAAACTTTGCCGCAGACTTCCTCAAATGCATATGTTTTCCGATACTCTTTTCCCGGAAATTCATGGTGCATCTCACTCACCATTTCACCGGAAGCATCGTTAAAACTATGGTAGTCATTCACCACCAAATCTGCCTCTGCCGTCTGAAGATATATAAGCAGTTCTTTTAACCCTTCTGCGGACACGTAATCGTCCCCGTCAACAGTCTTAAAATATTTACCCGCTGCCTCTTCGATTCCGCGGTTTACCGTCGAACCATGACCGCCATTTTCTTTATCAATCAAACGGAATACATCCGGATAATTAGCCTCATATTCGCGGGCAATTTCATTGACCCCTTCACCGGAACCATCATTTACAATCAGCACTTCTAACTGGTCTGTAACTTCCGGAATCAAAAAACTGTCCAATGTTTCACGAAGATAATCCTCCACGTGATAGGCGGCTATGGACACTGTCAAAAGTTTCATTTCGATTCCCCGCTTTCTGCCTCTGCATAAATTCTCCGCATTTTTTCTTCCACTAAATCAATCGAAAAATCCTGCACTCTTTTTTTGTTCCATTCACCCATCCGTTTTGCCTCTTCCGGGTAATCTAAGAAAAACGAAAGGCCTTTTACATAATCGGATGCATTTCCTTCTTCAAATAAAAATCCGCCTTCTCCATCCGAAATCAAATCATGGTTTCCGCGGATATCTAAGGCAAGCACCGGAAGTCCGGCACGCATAGCCTCCATCATTGCCACCGGAAGTCCTTCCCGCTTCGATGGAAAGGCAAAGCAGTCTGCCTGCAAAAGAACATCCGGAATTTTCTCACAATAACCGGCAAACACCACCTGTTCGTCAAGATGCATCTCCCGTACCACATTTCGCAGATGTTGTTCCATCGCACCCGTACCACAAATAAGATAAGTCAGTTTTTTTCTGCGGAAGCGATCCATCGCCCGCAGCATAACTTCATTATTTTTCCCTTCGGTCAGCTCGCCAACACTCACAACCACCTTGTGGTCAGCTGGGATTCCGTATGTCTTGCGCATATCAAAATCAGGGTCTTTTTCAGGTGCCGGTTTCAAGCCAACTCCCTGCACATATTCCACATTTCCGCGAACCGGAAATTTTTTTGCCCTTGCATAATCTTCCTGATTAATCACCAAAAGTTTATCCGTATATCTCGCATAATGCTTTTCTGCCACATAATATTTCCAATTGGAAACCGGCGCGCCCTCATAAAAATGAAAGCCATGTGCGGTATAAATAACCGGAACTTTTCTTCCTGTCATTTTGTAAACTTTTTCTGCTGCTTTGCGCGTGAGAACACCCGTCATCGGCATATGGCAGTGAATCAAATCAAACTTTTCCTCAAGCATCAATTTTTTTAATGCCAGATAGCATGTCCGCACATCCTTGGAAAATGGCGAGCGTCCAAACGGAATATGATGTCTGTGGATTCCCGTGCCCATCAGGCGGGAATTGTCTTTTCCGTACACAACAACATCAAAGTTTGCCGCATAATGGATTTCATATCCCATTTCCTGTAATATTTTCACGTTATTCATTTCAAACTGTGGCACAAAGCCGCTGACTCTTGTTACCAGTAATGCTTTTTTACTCATGATGCGATTCCTCCCTGGATGTATATTCCTGAATCTTGCGTTCGACCTCCTCGTTGCCCTCGGTATGTTCTTTCAATCCCGTTGTCTGGTCTGTATCCACGCCCTCTGTCGAGTCCTTTTTCAAAACGGTTTTTACTGTCATAAGAATCAGTTTCAAGTCCATCCACAGAGAGTAATTTTCAATATAAAACAAATCCAGTTTCAGTTTGTCATAAGGAACGGTGTTATATTTTCCGTAAATCTGTGCAAATCCGGTCACTCCGGCTTTTACACGGGTACGGAAAACAAACTCCGGCATTTCCTTCTGGTATTCTGCAATAATTTCCGGCCGCTCCGGTCTCGGTCCGACAAGCGACATATCCCCGGAAAGCACGTTAAAAAGCTGTGGCAGTTCATCTAACCGGACAGCACGCAAAAAACGGCCCACCGGCGTAATCCGCTCATCATGCTCTTTGGCAAGAACGGCTTCTCCCGACTTTTCGGCATCCACAATCATGCTGCGGAATTTTAAAATGGAAAATTCCCGATTGTCTTTCGTGCACCGCACCTGCCTGTAAAAAACCGGACCTCCGTCGCAGCATTTTATCGCAAATGCCACCAAGAGCATAATCGGCGACAATAAAATCGTAAGCGGCACCGCAATCAGCAAATCTACCGTACGCTTCCAAAATCGCTGGTCAAAACTCAAAGAATACCCCTTAGACAGCAAAAATGGGGTGTCAAACACATGAATTTCGTCGCCACCCATCAAAATAATATCGGAAATTTTCGGCATTACATACGCCCGGATTCCATTTCCATAACAATATTTTAAAATTTCATTTCTTGTTTCCGCCGCAATATCTCCAATCAAAACCGCCTGATAATCTTTCACCGTCTTGGCAATGCGGTCGATTCCGGCATGGGCATCAATTGCCCCGTAAATCGCATACTTATCACGTCTTGTCTCCAATTTATCCACTAACTCCGACGCCGGTCTGTCACCATAAATCAAAAGAATTTTCCACGGCTGAAAAATGCGGTTATACAATCGTCTCGTCACAACGGTCCAGACAACCGCAATCACGCAGTCAATTAACTGCATCAAAATCATGTATCCCGGATTCACAAGCCCAAAAGCCAACAGACAAATCACGAAATACATCACAATATTTGCTAAAAATGTAGCTAAAAACTGCGACAACACCACTTCCATCCGCCGCAGCTGTCCAATTCTGAGTGCCCCATACATCGTCGAAAAAAAGTACACTAAAATTGCGTAAAGCCCAATCAAAGCCCAGTTACCTTTGCGATAGAAATGGAAAAAGTACATCGTATCCCAGTACACAAGATACCAGAAATACGCAAATACTGTCGCCATCAATGCCACGCTTATTAAGGAAAAGAAGAACAAAATCGTCTTCTTGTACGGGTCGTAATTTTTATTCATGACAACCATCCACCTCCCAAACTGTCTGTCATGCACAAGTATAGTAATTTTACCATAGATGGAAAGTTATTGTCAATGTAGGGGGCGTTGCGGACTTTTTAGGTTTCCATAAATTATCAAGAAAAGTTTGTGCTTCGTGGGCGCTCCCGCTTAACAAACGCGTAGGGGTATCGGCATGCAAAATACGCAATGCCAGATACCCACGTGTTTGTACCCACTCACCCCAAATCTTTTCTTGATGATTTATTAGAAAACAAAAAATCGGCAGCCCCCCTGTCACTGGATCAACAGAAATTTTAGTTAATATCCATTAGAAATTTATCTATACTCTTTTCTATAAATTAATATACAAAAAGTGCTTGTAGAAAACAATGTATCTAGTTATACATTAATTGCACACTAATAGCTTGCCTTTTAAGCATTTGATTACTCTTTTCAAGGAATACTACTGTGCATTAATCCCTTAGTTCAACAGTCTTTTATTAAAAAAATTCAATATCATATCAAATTATTTATGAGTACTTTTCCAGTATTCGTACACTCTCTTTAATTCTTCAATATTATCTCCCCGCTCCTCGTGAACTTCAAAATATCCATCTAGCGATGTATACGAAGCTTCACCTCTATACTTCTTATATCCAGTCCAATAGTCTTCGTATACATCAATTCCAAGTTCTGAAAATGGTCCCTCTCCATTTACTAAATATTCCATCTTATTTGTCTTAAACGAACCAATATTTTCAGTATTTCCGCTTCCTGGCTTATCACCAGATATTTTATATTTCTCCTGTACAAATACCTCTACATCTTTGTATGGCTCTGGTAGCTTATCCAAATCCTCAATATCAAATATTTGCCCTTCTGAAGCATTATCGTTTCTAGTATATACAAAACCGATCACATAATGCTTTGAATACTGGTCATATGGAAAGGAAATATTCTTTTTCCCATCTCTCATATATGATGCAAACGAACCTAATGTAAACATATATCCCGACGGCTGTCCATTTTTCAAAAACTTTCTGTATGTAGTCTTTATATCAACCGCAATTTTTTCTGTATCAGCTTCATTTCTCATTAAAGTAAAATCCGGATATACGGTTTGCCGCGGGGATGGATATAAAACCAATCCATTTTCATCTGCTATTTCTTGTAAAATATTGTAGGAAATTAGTTCAAAAATTCGCCCAATTAGTTTTGAATCACTTCCAAGCGAAATAAGCTTTCCGTCCGGGGATGCCAATGCACTAACTTTCCAATTAATATCTTTCTTTTCCAGTTTTTAATTAAACAACTTTATAAAATCCAATTTCATTTCATCTCCTCCTATGTTGCTAAACATTCACTGCTTTATCAAGAAATGACATCTGTATATATGACTCGTCTTTAGACACAGTTATTGGAACATCCTCTGGATTGTAATTCATCAAAAGTGCTTCCAGCATCGAATTTCTATTAGATTCCTTTGCACCAATGTGATAAAAATGCTCTTGATTTACTTTCCAACATTCTTTCCAAATAATATCAATATACTCATTTTGTCTATACTTATTTTTATCCCATGTAGATAACATAAAATGCGCTCCAGAATTCACTAACGCATTATGTAATCTAATCTCATGCTCCTCATCCCAGCTATCATAATAATCAACATGTCTTCCTATATATGGTGGATCACAATAAATAAATGATTGAGCATCCGCCTCACTTATTGTCTGCTCAAAAGATTGGCACTTAAATTTCCAATCAACACTAGGAAATATATTTTCCAGTCTTTTAACTTGATTTACAATCTTTGTAACATATGCCTTTGCAAATCGCTTTGGTTTGTGTCCATATGGAACATTAAATTGATAATTCCTATTAAATCGAATCATTACATTGAAACAACTTCTATTCAAAAACAAAAAATCAAGTGGATTATGTTCTTCATTAAATCTATCTCTGATATAATAATAGTGCCTTTCGTCTTTCTCTTCTAACACCTTTCCTTCTCTCTCCAAAAATTCTCTAACAGCATATGCTGTAATTTCTCCACTCTTTATAGCATTATATAATGCTATAGTATGTGGATTTGTATCCGCAAATACTGCATGCTTAGGTGCTAAATTTAGTCCAACAACGCCAGACCCCATAAAAGGTTCAATCCAAGTAGTATTTTCATCTACCCATGCAACCTCTGAAATAAGTGGAACAATTTTTGTTTTTATCCCTTGTATTTTTATTGGTGGAATATATACTTTATCAATCATTTTATCATCCTTTCAGCATATACATATATCTTTAGATGATATATGTGAAAAATCATGTTCTATTCTCTTATTTTTGTACTTAGTTCTTAAATCAATATATTTGAATAATTCAGGTTTATCATCTATAAACATGTATGATATAGGCACTCTAAATCTCGAAACATCTTCCTCCATCTTACGCATATCAATTGGTTCAATTTCCTGAAAAGAGAGTATTGGCATAGCAACCTTGTTTCTAGTAAGACAATCTTTTATCCTTTCAACAGCAACTTCATCATAGCTATATTTTTTGAGCCAATCTTCGATATTTTCAGGCTTTCCTAGTTCAACAATTGCAACTAATTGTCTATATGGTAACCCAATATATATGTATGCATCCACAGGCTCTTTGCAAAATCTTTTTCTATGCTCATATATTTTCTCTCCTGATTTTAACTGTGGATACCACTCATAACTAAAACTTAATATCATTTTTCTCATAAAGAATCCTTCCTATTTAAATTGCAACATCATCAGCAGAAAAAATAGCGTTTTGCATATATTTTCTATTGTTTCCATAGATACATACTCATTGATACTTAATCATGTCAATATATTAGTTCCTATCCCAACAAACCTTTGCAATTCAATTTTCTATTTTAATTTCAATTTTTAAACATCCCCTAATTGCTATATTGTATTCTCCTACACTTCTTCCCCTTCAACATAGCATCCTATTATAGAATATCATGATACACGCATACATTCAATAAATATTTGCCTTGATTTTCTGCATAGTCATTTTCCAAATAAACTGGTTTTAATCACTTATTACAAGCCAATATTTTTAAATGTTTTTCTAGCTACAGTTGCTGCAACATATATCTTTTAACTTGTCAAAACGTTTCCACTTTTCATCTCTACTAACTATTGCCTTTGGATGATACACATATGCTAATTCTACTTTACCCACTTTATTACAAATTTGTTGGAACCTTGTTTTATTACTTAAATAATTATATACTATTTTTCCAACGGCAACAATAATATCAGGTTTAAATGCCTTAATCTCTTCTAAAAATATTTCCTCAAAAACCGGCTTAACCCAATCTCTTTTTTTCATAGATCTTAGTGATACAAAGTTTTCTTTATCTTTAGCAGTAATCTCATATCTGAATAGGTTTGTCGTATATACATTTTTTATTTTGTAATTGTACATAAATGAAATTGCCATTTGACCATAAGCTTTTGATCCTGTAAGCTGTTCCTCTTTTTTGCAATTATCCATATCCAAGTCTTTTGATCTCCACAAATGTTTACACAAAAAATCTTCAGGTTCCACTTTTTCAATTAATTCGTTAAAACTTTTACTTTTATCATAAGCAAAACAATCTTTTAAATTATTAGCAGGCGAATCAAATACAAGCATCACTCTTGTTTCTTCATCTATTTCTTGATTATCCTTAAAAATAATTTCATCACCTTCATGATTTAAATTATAAACTTCCAACAAATCTAATCCATGATTTCCATTGGAAATGATACCACATCTAAAATTTGTATCCTTTAATATTGTATCCAAACCATGTTTCATACCTAATATTTCGTTTTTATCATCTATGTCTTTATTAATTATATTCTGCAATTTCGCATAATAATGTCCATATTGATCTTTTTCAAATTTATGATACCTCCCTACCTTTTCATCATAGCACTCGTACAACCCACTAAAATTAAAATCATTCATTATTTTACGACTTTCTTCGGCCGTTATTTTTTCTATACTCATTCCAATCCTCTCCATTTCTCAAAAAATTTATAATTATTATACATCATTTCCATGCAGATTTGTAGGTACTTTCCCCATATAAATCTATTTTTTCTATTTCCTTGAATAATACTCTTTTCCAGTCTCCAAACATATTCCGTCAAGCCGCCCATTTTGTGAACAGGCACCGCAATCCAATGCGATATGATTATTCTTGCGATAAATATAACCCGGTCTATCATTTCCTGAAATTGTCTGCGTCGGTGTATGCCCCGTGATCACTATTTTATTTTCGTAGTATGGCACCTGATAATTGGCACGCGTCCACAACAAATCATCAATAGTATACTCTTCAATTGGCTTTCTATAGGAAAAATTATTCAAACCGGCATGAACCAGAAGATATTTTTGTCCCTGAATTTCCAATTCCACATATGCTTCAAACTCGCCAATAAAATCGATCACTTCCTGCCGTTCTTCATTCGACAATTTACTAAATTGGTCCATCGTCGTTTTTCCTCCATTATAAAGCCAATCAAACATTATCATCACTTGATTTTTGTCAAGAGTTTGAATAAAATCTTCTGTTATTTCATTCATCATAAGTTTCAAACTCTCCAATGCCATCCATTCATGATTCCCAGCGATGCATACACAATTTGAAAGCGTCATCAAATACTGCAATGCCTTAATAGGATCCGGTCCACGATCGACAACATCCCCCATTATATACAATTCGTCATTATCATTGAATTTCATTCTTTCTAGCAAAATCTTTAATTGTTCAAATTGCCCATGAATATCACCAATTACATACGTCGCCATTTTTACCCCCTCTCTTTTCTCCTATGTCCACGTAATACAATGCCCGTAGTTACTAATTATACTCTGTTGTGATAAACTATAGTTGTAACACACCGACCTAATAAGATATAATCTTAG
>CALELW010000169.1 GCA_937902905.1 uncultured Clostridium sp.
TGCAAGTGCTGCTGTTGTACCCGGTGCTCCGGCACGCTCTAACCCAAGGGATTCAAAAATCTCTGCAATACTATCGCCAACTGCCGGTGTCGGTGCTAACGACAAATCAATAATACCAAATGGAACACCCAGACGTTTGGATGCTTCATGTGCAACTAACTGTCCAACACGGGTAATCTTAAATGCTGTCTTTTTAATTGTCTCACAAACGGTACTAAAATCTTTTCCTTTTACTTTATCCAGTGCTGTTTTTACAACACCAGGTCCGCTGACACCAACGTTAATCACAGCATCCCCTTCTGTTACACCGTGGAATGCACCTGCCATAAACGGATTATCATCCGGCGCATTACAAAAGACAACCAATTTAGCGCAGCCAATGGAATCATTATCTTTTGTGAGTACCGCTGTCTCTTTCACAACTTTACCCATCAAAAGTATCGCATCCATATCCAGTCCTGTCTTTGTAGAACCGACATTTACTGAGCTGCAGATATATTCTGTTGTTGAAAGTGCCTTTGGAATCGACAAAATCAGATTTTTATCTGCCTGTGTCATCTTTTTCGATACGAGTGCCGTATAACCACCGATAAAGTTTACACCTACTGTTTTTGCTGCACGGTCAAGTGTCTGTGCAATCTTTACAAAATCATCCGGTGTCTTGCAGGCAGAGCTGCCTATTAAAGCAATTGGTGTAACGGAAATTCGTTTGTTTACAATCGGAATTCCAAATTCTTTTCCAATTTCTTCCCCAGTCGAAACCAAATCTTTTGCCATCGTCGTAATCTTTTTATATACGTTATCACAAAGTTTAGTTAAATCTGAATCAATACAATCCAAAAGGCTGATACCAAGAGTAATCGTACGCACATCCAGATTTTCTTTATCAATCATTTTATTTGTTTCAATGACTTCATTTATATTTATCATAGTTAAGCCTCCGTAATCTAGTCCTTATAAGCGATGCATCTTGTCAAAAATCTCTTCCCGCTGTACACGGATTACGCAGCCGATTTCTTCGCCCAAATTTTCCAACTCTTCGGAAGCATCTACGAAAGATTTTGTAAGCTTTGCAAAGTCAACAATCATCATCATATTAAAATATCCGTCTACAATCGTCTGGGAAATATCTAAAATATTGATGTCGTTTTCTGCTAAGTAAGTACATACTTTTGCAATAATGCCTACGCTGTCCTTTCCTACTACGGTAATTATTGTCTTTTTCATTTCTTCCTCCATTCTGAAATAGTTATCTATTTCATAATTATTGTATCGTCAACAGTTTTGTCGGCGCCATTCGGTCTGCCACTAACAACTCTGTATCCATCTTTTTCCAAACCGGGTTTTGTTCCAATTCATAACTTACCGTCTGATAGGCAAGTTCCGGGAAATTATTTTCCTTGCTCAAATGCCCCAGTAAAATATGCTGCAAACCGGGATGCAGCACTTTTTCAATCAATCTTGCCGAAGCATCGTTACTCAAATGTCCCTTCTCTCCGAGAATTCTCATTTTGAGTGAGTACGGATAACTGCCAACCTGCAATAGGTTAATATCATGGTTTGCCTCTAAAAGCAGAGAATCGCAGTCTTTCAAATGGTCTACAATTTCATTGGAAAAGCAGCCCATATCGGTCGCAACTCCGATTTTTTTCGATTCCGACTGCACTGTATAACAAACAGGATTTGCCGCATCGTGAGAAATTCTAACCGGCATAATCTCCATATCTTCAATCGAAACCGCCTTTTCCGGCACAACCGCATGAAACAAATCTTCGGAAACACCTTTCATATCACCTTTTTCCCATATTGCCTCAATCGTTTCCTTCGTAGCATAAACGGGAATTTGGTACTTGCGCAGTACCGGTCCTAAACCACAAATATGATCGGTATGCTCATGTGTAATAAAAATGGCATGAAGATTTTCCATCGAAAAATTCTCCTCCATTAAGCCTTCCCGAATGCGCTTCATGCTGATTCCTGCATCAATTAAAATCCGGGCTTCTTCGCCACCGACATAAATACAATTGCCACTGCTTCCGCTGGCAATACTATATAACTGCATGTGTTTCCACCTCAATTTGTCTAATTTTACGTTACATCTTGGAACTTATCTTCTCACTGTCAATCGTAATCTGGTCACGTCCATTCTTCTTGGAATGATACATTGCCCAGTCTGCTCTTGTCAAAAGTTCTCCCGGATTGGCACAGGTCTGCGGATAACTTGCCACACCAACACTGGCACGGACGGAAATATGTTTCCCCTCGTAAACAACTTCCTCGCTCCGAATCTGATTATGAATGTCCTCAACGATATGATACGTTTCATCCAAATCTTTTTCAAAAAACGCCACAACAAATTCTTCACCGCCATAACGTCCGGCAATACCGCCATGCTTGAGTGCCCCACGGTTTAGTAACGATGCCACATAGCGAATTACTTCGTCACCGCACTGATGCCCATAGGTGTCATTCACCATTTTAAATTTATCAATATCAAAAAGTGCAAGTGAAACCGGCACTTTTTTCGCCATGGCTTCCGTCAGATACTTTCCTAACAATTCCGTTAAATGTCTGCGGTTATAAATTCTTGTCAAACCATCCCGAATTGCCATATCATTCATCTTCGCATAAAGCCGAGCATTTGCAACACCGATACTAATCTGGCTTGCAATATTCTCATAAAATGCACGGCTGTCCATAAAAGCATTTTCTTTGTTCTTTCCAACAAACAATGTACCAAGTCTTTCTTCTTGATTTCGGATTGGCAGGCATACCACCGATGGGAGTTCCTGTTCATCCTCTAATTTAGTAAACAACTGCACAGAATCCGTAACATTATTTTGTATATAGGTCTGTGTCATGCGGAGAATCTCTGCCATGTCCGTATGTTCAATGGATTCAATCACATTTTTTTTGAATTCCTCTCCTAACACACAGGAAATTGCATATACCCGCTGGTCTTCTTCCATCCCAGGAACATAAAGCTCATGATCCTGTTCCAAAACAATTACAACAATATCCAAATCTAAGCGTACCTGCATCATATCAACAATTTTATCTAACATATCCTTTATCTCTATCGATGATATAATAATGGACGACAATTCGTTCTGCACTGACATTTCATCATGCGAACGGTTAATCTTTTTATTTGCAAGCTGTAATTCTATTTTCTGGACTCCTAATTTTTCATTTACCCGGTTGATTTTTTCCTGCTGGTCTTTCATCTTATCATTGACTTCGTTTAAATCTTCCAGTGCACGGTTCTGACGGAAAATATCCTTTTCAAAACAATCCCACATGTAAAACATCATTTCACTGACTACTACAATTAAAACGAGTACAACGGATACCGTCACAAGTTCCCGGATGGCGATTCCAACTGTAACACGGCTTAAATGATCCTGTGCTAGCACGACAAGCATAACAAAAGATATCATACCGTACAGGCAGATATACGTCACATAAACAATAACACGATGTGCCTTTTTCCCAAGAGCAACACTGTAAAAAAGCTCAAAGAAATAAATCAGAAACAGAATCAGGAAAATAACACCCTCTAATTTTGTCTCTGCCATATAATAATACGCCAATCCAAGTGCCGGCCGCAAAAAGCAATACACTTTTTCCGCCTGAATCATCCGCTTGGAATGGACATATTTTTTTTGCAAATGACGATTATGTACTAATTCTGTCACAATACACAACAAAGCGTATACAAAAAGAACCACATAGCGAATGGTTATCTGCTGATTTGCCGCAAAATAAAAACTAATGCAGTAAATCAAAAGCATAACATCCAAAAAAATGTGATGAAACGCAACTTGTTTTTGTTTCCAGAATTCTTTAATTTTTTCTTCCATGCCAAGCCTCCCTTAAGACTCCCAGAACAATTCAATCCTGTCGCCGTCATGAACCGGCTCTGTGAAATCTTTGTCTTCGCCATTAATTCGGGTTACTAAACGCGTTCCTCCGGCTTTTGTCATATCAAACGGATATACATCAAACACATCAACAAAAATCGGATTTTTCTTATGCGGCATTTCGACTACATCACCATTTATCGTAACAAATACAGGTCCTGTCACTTCTTCTACCGGTGTAGAAATCGTTTTCTCCTGCTGTAACTGCTTTGCGCCCGGAATCACTTCTCCGTCCGCTCCTAATTTTGCCGTATCAAATGGGACATCGCTCATCCAGTCCGGCAGTGGTTTTAACGGTGCTAACAATGGGTCATCATCCATCTGCTCCTGCATCGTTTCTTCCTTTGTTTTTTCCGGCTCTTCCGGCTTAATAACCGGTCTTTTTGTGATTACATCACCATCCACAATTTTTGCCGATGAACCGGCCTCTCTTCCATTCAAAAGAACCAAAGTATCAACATCCATACCGGCAAACTCTAGCAATCCCTTAACGGAATAATAATCATAGGTACAGATTTCATCTCCGTTTTTGACTTCGTAAAACGAGGAAACCACCTCACCATTTGCCTCAACCAACTTTGGACATAACAGTTTTCTTCCAAACAAAGTCACAGTAATTTCCGCATTGCACTCAGAAATCTCCTTGATTAACAATTTCCCTGCACTTCCCTTTGTGGAAGGTCGAATCTGAATCGTATCATTTTCCTCTACTTTATCATTCAAGCTGACTAGCGCTCCATTTTTCTTAATCTCAGCAACCTCGCCAACTCTTCCCTTCTTTTCACGGGCTTCACCATTTACCGTATAATGAATACTGTCTCCGCGAATCGGGAACAAATTGTCTTTGGAAAAACCATAACTGACACAGGCATCTAATACAGATACCTTGCCATTATCATATAATTTCACACGCTGCTCATTTACCATTACATGGATAAAGTTATTTTTCTGCTCATAATAAGTCATGCAGATACCAAGCGGCGTCACTAACGTGGAATCTTTGCGGATTCCCTCCTGCTCAAACTGAACCTGTGAGAGCACCTCTGCGCCACGTATTGCCACACGCTCATTCGGCAGTCCCAGATAATGCGCAAGGCTCTCGGTAAACCCTTCATGCTTACCGCCACCGCCGACAACAAATACCGCACTGACACACTGACCGCCATTCAATTCCAAAATACGGTCAGCAATGTTTTTGGTAATATTTTTCACAGCGTCCTCCGATATCTGTGCGATATCTTCTTTTGTGACCTGAATTTTACTTCCGAATATATCCTTAAAAGAAACACTCTTCTTACGTTCACAGGCTCTTTTTATGTACTCGGCGGTTTCGAAATCCGTCAAATACTTCTTCGCAATTGCCTCTGTCACTTCATCACCGGCAAGCGGAATCATGCCAAATGCAATAATACTTCCGTCTTTTACAATCGAAATATCACTTGTTCCGGCTCCAACATCCACAAGTGCAATATTCAAAAGACGGAATTTTTCCGGGATTGCCATATTAATCGCAGCAATTGGCTCAAGCGTGAGGCTTGCCACATGCAGTCCCGCTAACTCAACAGCCGAATACAAACCATCCACAACCTCTTCCGGCAAAAAAGTTGCAATCAACTCTACCTCGATGTAATTTGCCATATGCATCTCAATCATTTCCATCGGGTAGCCATTCAAATAATATTTTACAATCGAATAGCCGACACAGAAAAAATTCTTTCCACTGTCGGTCTGCTCTTTTCTTATTTCATCATAAGCCTGTTCCACGCCCATCATATCCAGAGAACGAATATGGTCTTCGGTCACCTTTGTCTCTGAATTAAACTGGTAACGGGCTTTGACGCGTTTTGTCTTTAATACTCTTCCGGCAGCTGCAATGCTGACGTCTGACAAAGGTTCTCTCACACGCTTTTCCAAACGCTCTTTGACTTTATAAATCGTATCTGCCACGGTCGGTATATCGTGAATCTGTCCATCAATCACGGCACGTGTCGTATGCTCAATGGATTCCTGAGCAACCACAACAAAACGGTCTGTACCAATCCGGTAGCCAACCGTTCCCACAATGCTTCTTGTTCCGATATCCAATCCAAATACAAGCTTATTGTCTTCTGCGTTCATCATTCTCACCTTGTTTCCTCATCAAAGATTCTACTTACCCATTATTCTATCACAAATTTGTCTTTCTGACTAGTAATTCTTCGATTCTTTCTTGCAGCTTTTGCAGGTTTCCATTATTCACAAGCAGTGCATCACATCGTTTTTCCCATTCTTTATCCGATAATTGCACTCTCATAATGGATTCTGTTTTTTCGCGGGAGTATCCTCTCGATTCCATAAGTCTCTGAATCCTTAGTTCTTTGTCTGTCACAACTGCCCAGATTGTATCACAGAGCGTGTCACATCCGGTTTCAAATAAAATTGCTGTTTCCAGACAGACAACCGGCTCATCCTTCCATTCATTTAATTGCTTACGAATCTGTTCTTTCACAAAAGGATGTACAATCGCATTTAACCGCTCTCTCCCTTTGTCATCGTGGTAAATTTTATCTGCAAGCAATGGGCGCAGAATCTGTCCATCTTCACCTGCAATGTCAGCACCAAATGTGTCACAGATTTTTTGATAAGGCTCCGTCCCCGGTTTCATTGCTTCATGACCGAGGGCATCCGCCTCTATAATCTTTGCTCCGTATTTTTCTTCCAGTAAATTTAACACTGTTGATTTACCACAGCCTACGCCGCCAGTAATACCAATTACCATTTTCTTTCTCCTTGGTTTTATTTTGCCTCATACCAATTTGTTCCCTGTTTTACCTCAGCAATCAAAGGCACTGCCAAATCGCAGGCATGAACCATTTCCGTTTCCAGAATTTGTTTTACTTCATCAATTTCATCCTTGTGCGTCTCAATCAAAAGTTCATCGTGTATCTGCAAAATCAAGCGGGATTTGTAATTGCCTTCCTTTAATTTCTTGTGCACACGTATCATCGCAATTTTAATAATATCCGCCGCCGTTCCCTGTATCGGGGAGTTCATCGCAATACGCTCACCAAACTGGCGTTGCATAAAGTTTTTCGACGCAAATTCCGGAATCGGACGGATTCTGCCAAACAAAGACGTCACATAGCCTTTTTGTTTGCCCTGCTCCACCAGTTCATCCATAAAACGTTTTACATCCGGATACGTTTCAAAATAATCCTCAATATATTTTTCAGCCTGTTTTTTTGAAATATTCAAATCGCGCGACAGACCAAACCCACTGATTCCATATACAATTCCAAAATTAACCGCTTTCGCATTCCGCCTTTGCAGTTCTGTTACCTCTTCGTATGGCGTATGGAATACAAGTGCCGCTGTTGTGCGGTGGATATCCGCATTTTCGCGGTAAGCTTCAATCAGTGTTTCATCTGCTGACATATGTGCCAACACTCTTAATTCAATCTGTGAGTAATCAGCATCTAAGAAAACGTATCCATCCTGTGGAACAAAAACTTTTCGGATTTGTCTGCCAAGTTCCATACGAATCGGAATATTCTGCAGATTTGGCTCGGTGCTGCTCAAACGCCCGGTTGCCGTCACATTCTGATTAAAGGTTGTGTGGATTCTGCCATCCTTTTCGTCGATATCACTCTCTAGTCCATCTGCATAGGTGGATTTCAACTTCGTGAGCTGGCGGTACTCCAGAATCATTTCAACAATCGGGTCCTCAAAACGGAGTTTTTCAAGAACTTCCGCTGAAGTGGAATATCCGGTTTTCGTTTTCTTTCCATAAGGCATATGCATTTTTTCAAACAAAATTACGCCCAACTGTTTCGGTGAATTGATGTTAAACGACTCCCCAGCACGCTCATAAATATCCGCTTCCAGCTCAGAAATGCGCTCACCAAGTTTGGCACCATATTCATGCAGTGCCTCTTTCTCTACTAAAATCCCTACTTTTTCCATGTCATAAAGGGTAAATAAAAGCGGCATTTCAATCTGTTCAAATAACGACTGCATTTTTTGCTTTTTCAATTCTTTGGAAAGATTCGGATAGGCAAGTACATTTACCAGTGCGCAGTAGCTAAAGTAACGCACCGCCTCGTCTTCTTTCTCTAAAAAGGCAGTTTCTTCCGGCTGTTTGCCAAAAAACTGCTCATACGGGTGCATCAAGACAGACGCATAGTTTTCCGCAATTTCCTCTTCTCCAAACTTTTTCTGAACCGGACTTAACAAGTACGCAGCCAGATTCGTATCATAGGAGTTTTCCGGTTTTGCATCCGGGAAGAAATCTAACTGGCTCTTTAAATCATTGGCAACTAATGTGTGTGTTTTCAAAAGATTACTGATTTCACTTGTAATATCGTATTCGGACAAATCATCGCCTACTTTGCAAAAGGCAATCTTTTCTTTTGAAAATGCAACTGCCATACCTAAAAGTCTTCCATCTGTCTCCGTCATAAATAACGTCATCTGACCGCTGGCACTCGTTGTCACTGCGGCATTCTTCCGGAATACGGTCTTTACCGCTACCGGCTCTTTCTTTTCGATTGTCTGCACAAAGGAAAGCCAGTCTTTTTTTGTCTCAATTACTTGAAAATATTTTTCCAGTTTTTTATCTCTGCCGGTGTCCTCTGAAAATCGCTTTAAAATGGATTTTAAATCCAAAGACTGAATCAACTGGTACGCTTTTTCGTTAAACATATCCTCAAACGTACACTCCGAAAGCGCCACTCCTAATTTGCAGTTCGTCCTTATGGTCGCTAAATCTTTACTCATTTTTGCCATGTCTACATGGTTTTTCAGTGCCTCTTTCGCACGGTTTGGTGTAACTTCTTCCACATGCTCAATCGCATTTTCAACTGTACCAAACATCGTCAGAATTTTAACTGCCGTCTTCTCACCAATTCCCGGAACACCAGGTATATTATCCGAGGCGTCTCCCATCAGTCCTTTGAGGTCAATAATCTGGGATGGCGTAACACCGCATTTATCAATTACCTGCGCTGTATGATAGTCTTCGACAACCGTCTTGCCACGGCTCGTTTTCGGAATGCGAACCAAAATGGTATCCGTCGCTAACTGCAGCAAATCGCGGTCACCGGATACAATCGAAACAAGATAGCCTTCCTGCTCCGCCTTTTTCGCCATAGTTCCTAAGATGTCATCCGCCTCAATGCCTTCTTCCGCATAAATACGGATGTTCATCGCTTGAAGGAGATTTCGGATTACCGGCACCTGCTCACTCAATTCTGCCGGCATCGGCTTCCTTTTTCCTTTGTATTCTTCGTACATTTTATGGCGGAAGGTCGGTGCTTTTTCATCAAACGCCACTAACAAATGCGATGGCTCCTCTTCGTCCAATATTTTAAATAAAATATTTAAAAATCCGTAAATCGCATTTGTATGCAATCCCTCGCGGTTTGTCAAATCCGGCACACCATAAAAGGCGCGGTTCAATATGCTGTTTCCATCAATCAGTACAAGTTTGTTTTCCAATTTTTTGACCTCTTTATTTTTTGATTTTTATTTTCCGTTTGCTTGTGTAGCCACTTTCATAGCGTTTTCCTTTTTTGCTGTAATATGCTTTCACACGGATATAATATGTTCCCTTTTTGAGTCCACACGCTTCAAAACGGTTTCCATTCAATATATATTTCTGTGTTTTTTTCGCAGCAAAGGAAGATGCCGTCGAAACTTCCATCTGGTACCCATGTACCATTTTGCCACTCGAATAAGTAATCACAAACGATTTCTTGTTTTTCTTCAATTTCTGAATTTTCGGTGCCTGTGGCACAATTTTAAAGGTAATAGTTTTCTTTCCGGTAAAATTGCCCATTCCCCGGATAACAATTGATGCTTTTCCGATTTGAAGATTGTTCCGGTACACCAATGTATAATCTCTGTTTTTCTTTAATTTTACTTTGCCTACCTTCAATGTCACATTTGGTTTCACCCATTTGCCGGTATAACTTTTTGTCTTTTTATAATGACAAGTTACCGAGCGGACCGAACGCTTCACAATGGTATAAGAAACTTTTTTCGTTCCCTTGTAATTACCGATTCCCTTAATCGTAATCGTTGCTTTTCCTAAATTTTTATTGTTCTGATAAGATGCCTTGTAATCTTTTCCGGAATCAAGCACCTCTTTTCCATCCTTAACCGTTTCGTTTCCTTTGATTGCCTTACCTTCATAAGCATATTTCTTTTTCAGATGAATCATTTTCTTTGTCAAAGCTTTTTTCTTAACCGGAACTTTCACACGGATAATCACCGTACGGTACATTGCTGTATTCTCCGGCACATATTTCGCACGATAACCGGAATTTCCATAAACCGGCACAATCGTACTATCTACCCAGCTAAATCGCTCCGGCAGACAAATCGAAGAAAGTTTTTTCTTGTTTGAATATACAAAACTTCCAAGTGTCACTTTCGGAATCTCCGGAACCAGTTTTGGCACATAAGTCGTTGTCTGTCCTGCCAGATAACCGGAATATTTCTTTGCTTTCACCTGACAAATCAAGCGATATCCGATATCTTCTTTTGTCACTTTGTAAGTAAGCCCGGTCGCTCCTTTAATTGCTGCCGCTCCGTCAATGGTCGTCGCATCATCATCTTCTTGTGCATTTGCCGCAAACTTTTGGATGGCATCCAACTCAATCGTACCATCGTCATCGCTGTCATCATCATCTTCTTCATCATCCTCATCGTCGTCCGCTTCCAAATCGTCTTCCTCGGCTCCGCCCGTCTCGTCTAACACAGCCTCAAAACTCTCTGCATCTTCTGATTTTTTCACGCGGTACCATTGATAAGACAATTCGCCCGGATCCACTGAATCCAGTGATGGTTTTGCCGTAAGCGTCTCATCGATTGCCGGTGTTCCGGTTATTTCCACACTTCCGGCAATTGCCGTTTTGTCAGTAGTAAAGACAGCACTTTTTGCCACTGCCGATTCATTTCCTGCATCATCTGTCATAAAAGAATAAATGACATATTCGGTTTCCGCCGCAAGTCCATTAAACGAAAAATCAGAAGCTTTTGCGCCGTCTACTCTTCCGTAACCGACAATCCCGTAATGAGAAGTCACACGCGACAATATAAATTTTGTTGTCACGCCGCCGCTTTCTTTCTCTGCCTCCTCGCCTAACGCCTTTGGCAGTACAACATAATAAAATTTACCCGGTTCATTTCCGGTAATCAATCCGGAAGAAGTCGTATCGGTATCACTGTCAAAACCGGAAACCGATGTAATCTGTGGTGCTGTAAAATCAGCCACAATCGTAATCGTTTTCTTTGTTGTATCAATTGCATTCTTTGTCGCATCTGCCTGTTTCGACGCTAAATAATAAGCAATCTCATTTTTTCCTTCTGACAATGTCACTGACATTGTATCTGCCCAATTTGCATCCATCGAAGCCTGACTACTGATTCGATAACCTGCCGGTGCTTCTACCTCAACCTTATCGTCTGTCAATCCTGTCCGGTCTGCAATATTAATTGTATCTTTTTCCGTCTTTGCCACCGCATTCGTATGATAAGCGCGAATTTCATAAGTCGGAGCATTTTTTGCCAGCTGATAAGAAATTTTCTGTTTCTCATCACTGCTTCTTTCGTCCTTTAACACAAACTGCTGTTTTCCGGCAGTCTCCGACGAAATCGTAAGCGTAACTCCATCCGGCAAATCCTTTTCATCGGAAACCGCATAATGCACATCTCTGATAAATGTACGCTTCTGTCCATAATATTTCCACAAGCCGGAAAATGGTGTTACTGTAACAATTTCTTTTGGTTCAGCCGTAGGTTCTATCGTAGCTGCCCCTCCGGTCACACTGCCACCCGAAGCTGCATTTGCAGTAAATAATTCAATGTCACTGTTTTTTCGTTCCCTAGCCTGCGTATTCACCGGGGTCATCCCCATAAATAATGCACATGCTAAAATCCATGCTAATCCTTTTTTTAATTTACGTTTTCTCATAAGTTCTCCCTTCTAATACAACTTAATTCATCATAAATTATATTTTACACGTAAATGTGATGAAACACAATATAAAAAGAAAAGTTTGTGGGAATTGTTTAGGGGAGGCAATTGTTTGGGTTCCGTAATTTCGTAGAATAGCTTTGCGCCTCGTGGTTCTACGTTCCACTCCGGTCCGCGCAGGTCAGAGGTTCCCCGAACCTC
>CALELW010000170.1 GCA_937902905.1 uncultured Clostridium sp.
GGCAGTTAGATAACCGCTTTTTGTTGTCTCTTGTGTTTGTCCTGTTTGTGCTTGGAATGATTCTTTCGCACAAGTATTTTCGCAAAATTCTTGACAACCGTGTGATGAAATTTTTGGCAGGGATTTCGTTCCAATTTTATATCTGTCATCAGTATATTGCTGTCAAATTAAAGGAGTTTCGGATTCCGAACTGGTCGGGAGATGAGCTTCCTAATATGACAGGAGATGTCAAATGGCAGTGGCAGTATACCATTTTGTGTTTTGCACTTTCTCTTGTGGTGGCAATTGCCATGACGTATCTGGTCGAACTTCCGGCGGCGAAGATAATTAAAAAATGGTATCAGAAGAAAAGAGATAAAAAGGAGATAAAAAATGAAAAGCAGTAAAATATCAGCATTAGTTCTGTGTTTTTGCTTGATGTTGTCTATGACAGCATGCGGCAGTAACCGTACGGAAAATAAGACAAATTCAAACAAAGCAGCTTCCGGTTCTGCGGTCACGGAAAATAAAAAGACAAGCCGTGATGTAAGTGATGTGGATGGCCCGGCACTGAAAGATTTGTACGCAAAATATTTTATGATGGGTGCCGCAATTAACGGCAGTGACAAGAGTACCGCAGCAATTCATCATGAGGGCATGGCAAACATTTTGAAGAAACATTACAATTCAACAACCTTGAGTAATCTGATGAAGCCATGTTATTTGCTGGATGAAAAGGCATGTGCGAAAAAGGGCAAAAAGAATGCAAATGCCACGGATGTTTCACTGAATTTTGATTCCTGCAAAGAAAGTCTTGATTTCTGCAAAGAAAATGGAATTAAAATGCGTGGTCACACGCTTGTCTGGCATAATCAGACACCGGAGTGGTTCTTTAAGAAGAATTATGATGCAAAGAAAGGCTATGTCAGCAAAAAGGTGATGGCAAAGCGTATGGAGAACTATATCAAGGGTGTTTTGGAGTTCTGCAAGAAAAATTATCCGGGCGTTGTTTACTGCTTTGATGTTGTGAATGAGTGTGTGGATGATGGAACAGGCGATGATTCTGTGAACTGGAACTGCCGGACTACATTTAACGGCGGTGATAATTTCTGGTATGCTACAATGGGAACGGACTATGTGGAAAAAGCATTTACTTACGCAAGAAAATATGCAGAGAAGGGCATGAAACTCATTTACAATGATTACAATGTTTATGTTCCTGCAAAAGAGCAGAATATTTACAATCTTGTAAAGGGACTGAAAGAGAAAAATCTGATTGATGGAATCGGTTTGCAGCCTACGGTTGATTTGTATAATCCGGACGAATTGAAGGGCGATTCTTATGATAGCTTTGAAAATTGTTTGAAAAAATATGCGGAACTGAATGTAGATATCCAGATTACGGAATTGAGTTTTAAGATTGATGAGGAGACGGGTGAGCGTGACGCAAAATCTTTAAAACGTCAGGCAGACCGCTATCAGGAAATGTTTGAACTGTTGAAAAAGATGGATACGGCAAGCGGCGGACCATGTAATATTACGAGTGTGACGGTGTTTGGTATCTGTGACGATTATCCGCTGTATGATGATTTAGTACAGTGTTTGTACCTTTGGGATAAGAATGCAAAACCTAAGGAAGCGTTCTATCGTGTGCGGGAAGTAGGCGAATCAAAATAGAAATGATTGTCCAGTGTTAGGTTAGAATAGTACATGGTAAAAGATGAATTGCTGATATACAATAGGGAAAAAGAGTTTGATGGAGGTAAGTATGAAATCAGTAATTAAAGCAAACAAAGAAAAACAAATCAGTGCGATTGACAAGCGATTGTACAGCTCGTTTATTGAGCATTTGGGAAGAGCCGTTTACCATGGTATCTATGAGCCGGGACATGAGACTGCCGATGATATGGGATTTCGTCAGGATGTTCTTAAGGTTATTCGCGAGATGAATATTCCGATGGTTCGTTATCCGGGTGGAAACTTTGTATCGGGTTACCACTGGGAAGATGGAACCGGACCAAAAGAAAAGCGTCCGAAGAAAATGGAGCTTGCATGGAGTTCCGTGGAAACAAATGAAGTTGGAATCGATGAATTTCAGGAATGGGCAAAACGTGTTGGGACGGACATTATGATGGCAGTAAATCTCGGAACACGTGGGCCGGAAGAAGCCGGTAATGTTGTCGAATACTGCAACTCCGTAACCGATACTTATTATGCCAATATGCGCCGTGCGAATGGTTTTGAAAAGCCTTTTGGTATTCATACATGGTGTCTTGGAAATGAGATGGATGGTCCTTGGCAGATTGGACATAAAACGGCGACTGAATATGCACGTACCGCGTGTGAAGCAGCAAAAATCATGAAATGGGTCGATGATTCCATTGAGTTGGTTGCCTGCGGTAGTTCTCATCAGAACATGCCGACATTTGGTGAGTGGGAAGAAACGGTGCTTCGCGAGGCATACGACCACATTGATTATTTGTCGATGCATGAGTATTACGGAAATCCGGATGATGATACAAAGAAATATTTAAGCTGCTCGATGGACATGGATGACTTTATTAAAAAAGTCGGAGCCATCTGCGATAAGATTAAGAAAGAAAAGGAAAGCGATAAAGATATTTACCTTTCTTTCGATGAGTGGAACATCTGGTTCCATTCGCAGGAACAGGATAAAAAACAGGAGAAATGGCAGATTGCGCCACCACTGTTAGAGGATATTTATACGATGGAAGATGCGTTAGCAGTCGGATGTCTTTTGAACACGCTGATTAATAATTCGGACCGTGTAAAAATTGCCTGTCTGGCACAGCTTGTTAATGTAATTGCACCGATTATGACAGTAAATGGCGGGAAAATGTGGCTTCAGACGATTTTCTATCCATTTATGTATGTCTGCCGTTATGGACAGGGGGTTGCCTTGAAGGCAGATGTCGAGTGTGGCACTTATGCAGCCGGCAAGCGTGATGCGATTCCGTATGTGGACAGTTCCGTTGTCTGGAATGAAGAGAAGAAAGAACTGACCGTATTTGCCGTGAACCGTAATATGGATGAAACAGCAGAGGTTTCTCTTGATTTTGAGGGCTTTGGTGAACTGACATTGGCAGAACATATGGTACTTAACAATGACAATATGAAAGCAGTAAACTCACCGGAAAATCCTGAAAATGTAGTGCCGAGAAAAGGAACAGGTGTCAAAGATGGCGTCGTTACTTTAGAGCCTCATTCATACAATATAGTTCGATTCTATACCAAGTGATAGATATTTAGTATAAGACTATGACCGAAAATTAAGAAAGTGCGCTTTTCAGGCGCACTTTTTTATGTTATACTAATGTCTCGAAAGCGAGGAAAAAAGACATGATTAAAGATTTATTTCATACAAACCGACCGACCTATTCTTTGGAAGTATTTCCACCGAAAAAGGACGCCGATGTATCCGTTATTTATGACGCATTAGACGAGTTTAAAACACTTCACCCAAGTTTTATCAGTGTGACTTACGGAGCTGGCGGCAACACGGCAGAAAACACCTTTGCCATAGCTTCTTATATTCAGAATCAGTGTGGAATTGAGGCGCTTACCCATTTGACCTGCGCAGCTATTCCGGACCGTTTATTTTTGAAAAATTTCCTGACGAATTTGTACCGTAACGGGATTCATAATCTGTTAGCGCTGCGTGGCGATAAACCGCAGTGGATGAGCGACGAGCAGTTTGACGCCCGCTTTTATGACCACGCTTCGGACTTAGTTACCGATGTAAAAGAGATGTTTGATTTCAGTGTGGCAGGAGCGTGCTATCCGGAAGTACATCAGGAAGCAGCAAGTCTTTCGGAGGATATTGCAAACCTGAAAATTAAAGTAGATAAAGGTGTAGACTTTTTGATTACACAGTTATTTTATGACAATGAAACATTTTTCCGATTTTTGGACGAGGCACGCAATGCCGGAATCACAGTACCGATTCTTCCGGGCTTAATGC
>CALELW010000171.1 GCA_937902905.1 uncultured Clostridium sp.
CCGCCTCTTCACGAATTCGTTCCTACCGAAGAAAAAGATATTGAAGAATCTCTGCCACAAGATGATGTTATTGTTATAGGCGGTCATGATTCTTGGCAGACTAAGTTAAAAGATAAATTTCCATTATGGCAGTTTATTAGTGGCGGAGATAAGTCGTGGGATGTAAAAAAACTTAATAAAAAATATATAGTCGTGAATACAACTCATCTCGGGCATCCAACGTATTACAAAATTGTAAATAACCTCAAGGGGAAAAAGGTGATTTATGTAAGTAAAGTCAATATCGCCCAAGCTTTGCAGGAAATCTACGCTCAGATATAGGAGAGAGGAAAATGCTATTATCGGCAGTATTACCTAAGAGGACAGTTAATGCTCTCAATAAAAAAAATATTTTAACAACCGATGACTATGTACGGTTTTTTCCAAGAAAATATTATGATTTCACCAAATTATACAATATCACAAATGCACCAAAGGATATTCCGTGCGCTGTCCGAGGAAAATTAATCAGAGTAGACAGAAAAGGAGAGTATGGAAAAACTTATATCCAAGGTACTATGTTTGATGAAACAACCGGAACAGAGTTTAAATTTTTTTGGTTTGGCAATTATTACGGATATGGTGAATTACCAAAATATGAAGGCTTAGATGTTGTTGTATGTGGAGTAGTGGCTTTTAACGAATATGGTTACTCCATTAAATCGCCAATATCATTATGCGGAGAAACAGAATTTCATACGCATATTGAAGCAGTCGAACGAAAAATAGGCGGTGTATCAGAGGAAAATTATAAAAAGAATTTGAAGTTGCTTATAAATCAAATTAATGAACCGTATGATACAAACAAGTACGATATTGGCATGACATATGCTAAAGCTGTCGAAGAATTGCATTTTCCAACAGATTTTCAATTAATTGATAAAGCCAGAGAACGCATTGATTTAGATGATTTGACATATTTCTCGTTAAGAATGAATGAGAATGGAACTGTAACGGATACGCCAATTAAGTTCAATAAAAATGCCAAAACAAAAGCATTCATTAAAAGCTTGCCATATGAATTAACAGATGACCAAAAGGAAACTGTGGAAAAGATAATGACATTACAGCACCGGATTAATGCACTTGTGCAGGGCGACGTTAGTTGTGGAAAGACCATTGTAGCAATTATTGCAATGTTTTTGTGTGTGGAAAATGGTTATCAAGCAGTGCTAATGGCGCCGAAAAAAATCCTAGCTTTACAGCATTATCAAGAAGTCCTTGAATATGCAACATCGCAGGGATATTCTGTCGAATATTTACAGGCGGGAATGACAGAAAAAAACAAAGCCAATGCGCGTAAACACATTTTAGACGGCTCTGCAAATATCATTGTTGGCACTCATAGTTGTTTGAACTATGAATACAAAAACCTTGGACTTGTTGTAGTAGATGAGGAACATATTTTTGGAACAAAACAAAAAGAAGCATTTGCACAGAAAGCAAACAACGGTATTCATTTTATTTCCATGAGTGCAACACCTATTCCAAGAACCATTGCTACAGCAATTTATGGAGATGCAAAAGAAATCATCCAGATAAAGTCAATGCCAAAAGGAAGAATTCCCATTCAGACAGCTATCTGCAATAATAGGAATTTAGTATTCGATTTCATGGAAAAACAAATTAAAATGCATCATCAGTGTTATGTTGTATGTCCGGCTATCGAAGAAAATGAAAAAATGGCATCTGTAACAGAAATGGTTAAAGAATATGAAGCATATTTTCATCCAAGAAACATGAGCATAGGCGTAGTAACGGGTAAAGCTTCAAAAGACGAAAATGAAAAAATCATGGAATCGTTTAAAAACGGCGAGACGGATATATTAATCTCAACTACTGTAATCGAGGTAGGTGTGAATGTTCCAAATGCGACTGTAATAGTAATCGAACAGGCGGAAAATTTTGGACTTGCAAGTTTACATCAGTTAAGAGGACGTGTAGGACGAAGTACTTTTAAATCTTATTGCATTCTGTCATCCATGGATAAGAAAAATCCAAGGCTTGTAAAAATGACAGAAACTACAAATGGATTTGAAATTGCAGAAGCAGATTTGCAATTACGTGGTTCTGGAAATTTAATCGGAGAAAAGCAGTCGGGATTCAATCATTATGTTGAACTGATTATTTCAAAACCGGAATTATATAAAAAAGCAAAACAGCTTTCAACGTTGCTTACAGAAAATGAAAAAATAGCATTAAAAGCAAGATACAAAGAACATGAAGAATTGGAGGAACTATAGGATGGGAAATAAGGACGGACTTGATTTAAAAGCTTGTTATGATTCAATCATTGAAGGAACAACCATGGTAGTAGGCATTGGCAAAAACAGAGAGGAAATTGAAATTGTAAAGAAGTATCCTACGTATGTATTATGCAAAAAAAATGCCCGTCTTGGGAGTTATAATTTTGCAATGACATACGATGAATTTGCATTAGGCACAGGTACGGGGTTGGTAGGATGAAAAATGAAAATCCAATAAGCAGATTAGTATTAGTGACAATTGTGTGTGGTCTGATAGAAGTAGCCTGCATAGTCGGCGGGATTTTTTTTCAGAGATATTATATCCGGGAATATAAAAGTGCTGAAAAAACATATTCCATGGGTATACAATCCACAGAACATATATTGACTTATTTATATACGTATGAAAATGCAATATTACTCCAAGATGGCGAAGGACAAAAAAATGCTTTGCAAATCATACAATCAGAACTGGCAGATATTCAAAGTTTAAACATTCTTCAAACCGAACAGGAAAAAGAAATCTGCAAGAATGCATTGTTGAATGCTAAGAGTTTAAAAAGCGATTTGACAGATTATAAGCAAATACTGAATTCAACTCGGTCTGACATTGGATTGTTTTTGAGCCTTTTAAAAGAAGATAAACAGGCAGTACAACAAAGCGTAGAAAAAATCAATATGTATTCGGTCGGATTTGATATATTAGCAATCTTCGGCACATTTTTCTCAGTTGCCATGTGCATTTATCTTGTTGGGAAAAATAGTAAACAGATATTTGAGGCAAAAGAGTTAGAAGGATACACAGATGGACTGACGCACATATATAATAGAAAATTTGTAGACGAACAATTGTCCAAGAAAATCAACACTGGCGCAATTGGCTATCTGTACATGTTTGATATGGATAATTTTAAGAAAGTAAATGATACATACGGTCACGAAGAGGGTGATAGGGTATTAAAAGATTTTGCAACGATTTTAAAATCTACTCTTCGTTCCACAGATTATCCTTGCAGACTTGGCGGTGATGAATACATGGTGTTCGCAAATGCGGGAGACGACGCAAACGCGGAAAAACTTGCTGAAAGAATAATTGACGCAACGTTGGCACATTTCGAGAACGGAAATGGAAAAATCATTACTTTGTCATGCGGAATAGCAAAAGTAACTGGAACAAAAGATTTTGATGCAATCTATAAAGAGGCAGACAATGCTCTTTATTGGATAAAAAATAATGGTAAAAATGGATATTTATTATCTGGAAAGGATGCGTAATATGATATACATTGGAGAATTAGAATTACTTGAAGAAAAAGAGTATGAAATTCTGAGAAACACAAAAGAATCGGATGAAGCGGTTATTTTTACGAAAAAAAATGCTGTTGTTCCAGTATCAAGGATTTCAGATTTTAATTGTATCAGAACATTAAAGCTTGTTGAAACAGAGGAAAGTGACGAAAAAGCATTTTACATTGGCGAAAAATATGCAACACACTCTTTAGACGATATAACATTGCTCACAGATGTTAATGTCTGTGACAAAATAAAAGATATTTTCAAACCACAAGTGAAAAAAGAAAAACGCCCCGGCGCGAGAAAACAAGGGGTAAGAAAGAAAACAACAGAAATCAAAGAAAAAACCGTAGATTCTAATAAAAATACAGAATCAAATGAAAAGCAGACCGATACATCCAATATTGATACTGCACTAAAAAGCAAAGAAAAAATGGTTGATTCATCGGAAAATTTAAAATCGGAAGGAAATGATAAAACGCAGGTTAAAAGAACAACCTATAAAAAATTACATAAGCCGGACACAGATGTTGCCAAGGATGAGAAAGTTATAACTGAAACGAAACAAGATAATCCTGTAAACGAGACGACAACGGTATCTACGGAAAACAATGAAAAAATAAAGTACTTTATCAAACAAATGTCTGTAAGAGCAGAGGACATGGTTGATTATAAAGGAACTACGGAAGATTTAGCAAAAAAAATAGCAACGGCATTGAATACTGCTGACGAAACATTGGATTTGCTTACTGTCCTTCAAAATACATTTTCGGAAAGTGATGCAAAAGTGGTATACAAATGGATTCATGCAAACATTAAAAAGCTTGTAGAACTCGCAAAAGATATATAAAGGATAAGTCATTATGATAAAAATGAAAAATATTTTGTGTGATATAATTGATAATGCATATGGTGCTTCTGAGAAAACCGAACTTTATAAAAAATTCTATATAGAAATGATAAATGAACGCCGAAAATGTTTTCACGGAGATTATAATGGATTGACTCATCACATTCGCATATTTAACCTGTACCGAGATGACAATAGTATTGTCGCAACAACAATTCATGAATTGGCTCACCATATTGATATGATTGACAATGGAGCAACTAGCCATGGAAAAGAGTTCTATGATAGATTTCGGCT
>CALELW010000172.1 GCA_937902905.1 uncultured Clostridium sp.
AAGTCCCGGTTTGATAACCGCATCCGATTTGCAATGCGGAATAGCAATTCCCTCACCAATACCAGTACTTCCTTCCTGTTCTCTTGCATACACACCCTGACGATACGTTTCTTTATCTCTCAGCTTTCCGCTCGCATCCATCAGTTCCACCATCTGGTCAAGTGCTGCCTTTTTGTCTGTCACTCTGCCATCTAGCAAAATACTTCTGTCATCCAGTAAATCAATAATTTTCATAGCCATTCTCCTTTCTTAAAAATCAAATGTATGTGAACGGCGTACCCGCTCTACTTCTTCTTTCGTTGCCAGCTGATCTGAAAATGCGCTTGCACTTCCTGTACAAAGTCCCATCTTAAAGGCTTCCGCATAATCGCCCTTGGCTAAATATCCGGCAAGGAACCCGGCTACCATCGAATCTCCTGCTCCTACCGAATTTTTCACGACCCCCTGCGGTGCCTCACTGGTAAACACACTGCCATCACTGCCAACAAATACAGCGCCTTCTCCTGCCATGGAAACGATGACATTCTGTGCTCCCTTTTTCTGCAATTCCTTTGCATATACAACCGCTTTTTCTTTACTGTCAATCGTAACATCAAAAATTTCCGAAAGTTCGTGATTATTTGGCTTTATCACGAATGGATGATACGCAAGTACATTCATCAAAAGGTCCTTTGTCGCATCCACAGCAATTTTAATCCGCTTGCTCTGAAGCCTTGACATGATATCTCTGTAAATCGACTGTGGCATCCCAGCAGGTATGCTTCCCGCAAGAACAAGCACATCGTCGTCTTTCAATGTATCCAGCTGCTCATACAGCAATTCCAAATCTTCCTTCCGAATCACCGGACCCATTCCATTGATTTCGCTTTCCACATCGGAACGAATCTTAAGATTAATTCTCGAAGTTCCATTTTCAATGTGAATAAATTCGGTTGAGATTCCCTTTTCTTTCAGAAGTCGTTCAATCTCCTGTCCGGTAAATCCGGAAAGGAAACCAAATGCCGTCGTTTCATATCCAAGATTCTTAAGCACCATGGATACATTAATTCCCTTTCCTCCAGCATAAATATCTTCCTGCACCGTGCGGTTTACTTTACCGAGTTCAAAATTCTCCACATGAATGGTGTAATCTAAGGAAGGGTTAAATGTTACCGTGTAAATCATTCTTTGTCACCTCACTTTACTTCAATGATATTGTCACATTGTCTATAACTCTCATCCAAAATCTGCGTCGTTATGATACAAGTTTTTGCAAACTCTCCAAATTTTACACAGGAAATCTGCGAAAACTTACTTGAATCACAAAGCACATAACGTTTGGCACAATGTTTCATTGCAACTTCTTTTACTTTTGCCTCTTTGACATCCGGTGTACTAAAACCAACTTTCTGATGCACACCATTTGTTCCCCAAAAGCCTTTTGTAAAATTGTATTTTTGTAAACTTTCAATTGCTTCATCACCAACAATTGCCTCTGTCGTCGCCTTAAACTCTCCGCCAAGAATATAAGTCGTATATCCCGCCATCGAAAGTTTCCTCGCATGTGAAACTGCATTTGTCACAAATGTGATATCCTTTTCTGTCAGATAATCAATCATAAGTTCCGTTGTCGTTCCGGCATCCAGATACACAAAATCGTTTGGCTCAATAAGTGATGCCGCATACTTTGCAATTTCCACCTTTTCCTCTAAATTCCGGTCTTTTTTTTGGAGTACGGTATCTTCTTTGGTACTATAAACATCACCGGTTATCATCGCACCGCCACGAACTTTTTGAAGCCTTCCCTGTTTATCAAGCAGCGTCAAATCCCGTCTGGCTGTGGATTCCGATATTCCCATCCGTTCCATCAATTCCGGAATCGAAGCACTCCCTTTTTCCTTCACAATACGCTCAATTTCCTGAAGTCTCTCTTCTGTCAGCATCTCATCACTCCATTTCTTTTTTGACTGCTTTTGCCCGAAATGGACTTTTTTGTTTTCTTTATCTGTATTATAGCGTCACTTTCCGTCATTGTCAATCACTTTCTTTCATTTTCTGTCATTTTTTTGAAAGAAAATGATTTTTGTGCAAAAATACCGGATAAAATAAACATCTAAGAGTCAATCCTTTGATTATTTTATCCGGTATCTGCTTATATTATTGGTATTATTACTCTCCAATCCCATACTCCCGTAACAATTCTTTTTGATAGTCTGTATCCATGATTGCTTTTTGTATATCGTCCATTCGATTATCTGCTAGCAAGCAGTGATATAATGTGTTGATTTCCTCAATTCCTTGCGAAATCCCCTTTACCATTCCACGTGCCTCTCCTTGGACAATTCCTTTCTCTATTCCACGTGCTTCTCCTTGGACAATTCCTTGTGCAATTCCTTTCTCTATTCCTCGTGCT
>CALELW010000173.1 GCA_937902905.1 uncultured Clostridium sp.
GCAAAGAAGGTTACCTATTATAAGACGAAAAAGGTTTTTCTTCAGACAAAGGAAACCAAAATAGTAAAGACGACAAAGAAAATCAAAAAGGTTGTAGGTGTGAATCAGACACTGAAAGGTGTGGCAAAAGGAAAGAAAATTTCCAGTAAAAAAATCAAGTTTACGTCCGGAAAAGCCAGTGGCAATACAGGACTTGATGAAGAGGATATTATGGTAACGTATACGAATGGCAAAAAGCAGAAATTTATCGTAAAAACCGTAAATCCATATTTGGAGAAGATTGCTAAAAAACTTCGCCCGCTTGTGAAGAACCCAGACGAAGGACTTCGGATTATTGCCCGTGAATATGAACAGTGTTACGAAACAGGAAAAAAGGATTATTTTGAACATTTAAAAAGCAATCCGCGCGCATATAAGAACATGCTGAAGCGTACAGCAAATAAGAAATATACTTATGAATGGACTGCGTTAGAGAACTTTGGTGGCGAATGTACCGTGGATGACATTATTAAAAAGGCGACAAAGTCACAGAAAATTGCCCTTATTCTGGAAACGTACTGCGACATGAATATGAAGTATAATAAAGATTCAAAAGGCAGACCGGTTCATGGTGAAGGCGGTGTGAAAAACCGATATAAGGCAATTTATCAGGGAACTTATAAAGGTGTCTGCGGGGAATCGTCCGAACGCTTATATGAAATTTGCGAAGTGATTGGCGTCAAAGCAGGATTGGCGAGCAATCCAAAAGAGAACCATGAATGGCTCTGCATTGCTGCTGTTGACAAAAACGGCAAAAAATACTGGCAGGGGGTTCCGGCAAGTTCTTACGCAAGATGTTTATTGTGGAAAACAAAAGTGGGAACCGATGGATTTGATTGGGAAGTAAGCCCAAAAAGTTATGGAAAAGATACTTTTAATGTAGTAATTCGAAGAACATATGCAGAAGAATAAGGAGGAAATGAGAAAAATGGAACAGTATGCAGAAGCGGTGGCAAGTGCGCTGGCAGGAAATCAGGAAGGATATGACTTTTTATATCAGAGTACCTATCAGAAAAAGTTTTTCATTGCGAAAAAATATATGGGAAATGATATGGATGCCCAGGATGTTTTACAGGATGCCTATGTGCAGGCATTTACAAAATTAAATACCTTGCAGGACTATCAGAAATTTCCGAATTGGTTTGGAATGATTGTTGCAAATACGGCGAAAAATGCGCTTCAGAAAAAGAAAATGCTGTTCTTCTCCGACATAGAAGGTGTAAATGAAGAAGGTGAAGCAATGGAATTAAATATTATGGATACCGATGCGAGCCGCCAGCCGGAAATTGCTTACACAGAAAAGGAAACGCAGGAAATGGTTCATGAAATGTTAGATACACTGCCGGATGACCAGAGAATGTGTATTTTGATGTTTCATTTTGAGGGCGCGAGTATTCGTGAAATTGCAGAGGCAATGGAATGTTCGGAAAATACCGTGAAATCCCGTTTGAATTATGGGCGCAAAGCAATCAAAAAGAAATCCGAGGAATTGCAGAAAAAAGGCTACAAACTCTACAGTATGGCACCACTTCCGCTTCTTCTTTTCCTGCTTCGCAAAGAAGAGGAAGCATTTTTACAAAATGCTGGCTTTGTGATTCCATCGGCTGCGTCGGTAATGAATCAGGGAGCAAAGATTGCAAAACAAGCTTCCAAAGGATTTTTAAAGACTGTTGCAGGAAAAGTTACGATGACAGTTGTCGGTTTGGCTGCAATTGGCAGTATAGGAACGGGTATTTTTTTTGGAGCAAATGCGCGGCAGGAAAAACGGACGGCACCGACGCCTGTGCCGGAGCAGCAAGTCCAAGCAACTGCTACAGAGACTACGACAGCGACACCGGAACCGACACAAACGCCGGTTCCGATAGCGGATAGATGGCGGGATGCCTATCGGAAAATACTGAGTAAGAAATTGAAAGTGAAGGGCTATACCGAAAACGGAAAAACAGGATATGTATCCGATTACAGCTATTTTCTTTATGATGTAAACGGTGACAACATTCCGGAACTGATTGTAACGTGTTTAGGAATTAATTTTGGAACCGGAAAGTATGGTTATCTTGCCCGTTTTTATTCTTACTCCGAAGAAAAGGGTGCATATGTGGCGGGAGAAGTAGACGAGTTGACGGCACGGACTGAATTTTATTACCGACCGGGGAAAAAAGGTTTGATTATCGAAAGCGGCTATGTGAATATGGGTGAAATACCGGCACAATATGAGGGCGATATGACTGCCTGTGCGATAAAAAACGGCAAGCTCGTCACAAAAGAAAAATCGTACACGTGTGATGAGGAGGAGACAAATAAAGATAAGTACCGTCCAAAAGGGATAAAGACGGTTTCATCGGATTCGATAAAAGGAAGAGATGATTTATCCGGACTTAAGGCGGCCTATGAAAAATATAAGGAGGCATAAAGATGAAAGAATTATTGAGAAAGTTAAGTATTATGGCAGGGGCGTTATGTCTTATGCTGGCAGGAGTGATTTTGGGAGGAATTACGGGAAGCGCAAAAACCGTATCTGTTGGATCCGGCTGGACTACCGGACATTACAGCAAAGGGGATGCAGAACTTTTACATCAGTACCAGTTTAGTGTACCAAAGGATGGTAAAGTGACAGTGACTTGTAAATCTTTGCAGACAGGCTGGATAATCCATTTGGAAAATGAGGACTGTACGGAAAATTATAATTCGAAAAGTGGAGGAAATGGCGCATCATTTTCCGAGTATGTGAAAGCAGGAACTTATGGAATATTTTTTGAGGCGCTTGATTCGTGGTATTCCGCACAAGAGGGGGACTATCAGTTCAAGGTAGAATTTACTCCGGTGGACTGCGATGTACCGGAGCCAAATGATGATTTTCTCAGTGCCACTCCGATTGCTTTGAATCAGGTAAAGAAAGGCATTTTGACTGATACCAATAAAGATGATTATTTTAAAATTGACTTAAAAACAGCCACATCCCTGCGAATCAGTACCACAGGAGAATCCTATAGAAGTGTGTATATTTATGACAGCAATTATATTGAAAAACGCAGTGAGGTTTGCAGCGATAATAGCACAATGGAAGAGTATTTGCCGGCAGGAACTTATTATATAAACATTCACAGAACAATCCATAACTACAACGACGGTCCTTACACCATCAAGTGCAGTGCTATCCAGTACATCACCGGCATCAATCTCCGTGGTCCGGTAGCTGTTATCACAAGAGGCCAGTCTATGAACCTGCTGACATCTATTACTCCATCCAACGCTTCCCAGAAGACACTTCGGTGGAGCAGCAATGACAGAGATGTAGTTACCATATCCGGCAATGGAGTGGCAATCGGAAAGGGCATTGGTTACACAACGATCGATGCTTCTTCCATCGATGGAAGCAACAAGAGCCAGAGCACAACAGTTGTAGTGAAACCGGCTAAGATTGCCATGAAGAGCGTGAAACTTGCGAAGACGTCCAAGAGAAAAATTACCATTAAGGTAAAGGAGCAGAAAGGCGCTATTTATCAGTACCAGTATGCAACCGGCAAAAAGTTCAAAAAGGCAAAATCCATCCGCAGTTCTTATTCGACTGCTACTACGATGAACAGACTGGCGAAGAAAAAGAAATATTATGTAAGAGTTCGCGGATATGTTACCTATAATGGTAAAAACTATTATGGTGCATGGAGTAAGGTAAAGACTATTCGAACTAAAAAATAGGAAGAGAAGGGCAGCTCACGAGTATGTGAACTGCCCTTTTAGAAAAATGCAGGAATCTATTTGCAGAACTGTTTGTCGAAATCCGGGTTGTACGCATAGAAGTTTTTCTTGTTCAAATCATCCTGCAGCAGACGAAGGCTTTCGCCAAAGCGCTGGTAGTGCACCAGTTCGCGTTCACGCAGGAAGCGAATCGGATCGCAGACATCCGGGTCTTTTACAAGACGCAGAATGTTGTCATAGGTCAGTCGAGCCTTCTGCTCTGCCGCCATATCTTCATGCATATCGGCAAGCGGGTCACCGGTTGACTGAATGCTGGTTGCACTCCAAGGCTCACCGGATGCAGCCTGTGGCCAGATGCCAATGGTGTGGTCGATATAATAAGGGGCAAATCCCTGTTCTTCCAATTCTTTTGCATTTAAGTTTTTCGTGAGCTGGTGAACAATGGCACAAATCATTTCCATGTGAGCGAGCTCTTCGGTACCGATATCCGTAAGCACACCGGCTACTTTTCGGTTTGTGTTGGAATAGCGCTGGGAAAGGTAACGCATGGCAGCGCCTAATTCTCCGTCGGGACCGCCGTATAGCTGAGAGTTATAAAAGCCAAAAACAACGGAAATACGTTGATTTTGAAACTTGTGTATAAAATAGTGTTTGCTACATAAGTAGTGCAAAGATGAGTGTAGGATGTAAGAATATTTTTTTATGCTGTAATGATATTTGTTAGGAAGATTCATTGAAATTCTTGACAGATCCTATCTATTTTGCTACTATGTATGTACTCAGTGATCGTGTTGTAGATACCTGTATGGTCTGCAACCTGTGAAGACTCCTATGGGAGTTTTCACTTTACTGTGTAGTGTGATGTATGTGGGAAATTATTATTACACAGATAGATAATTGGATGCAGTAAGAGTGTACTCTTTGATTGGATTTATATATTATCATTGATTAGCCCTATTGAAAAATGATAGAATGTATGGTAATATATAGAGGTAAAGATCAAATGTTTTTTTGAAAAGGAGATAATTTGGTTATCTATTGTAGTTTCGCACATAGAATAGTGTAAAAAGGAAAGGATGATAACTATGAGAAAGGATATTGAGCATTAGAAAATGGAACAATTGATAAGTGGTGTAGTAAGTGGAGTTATTGCTTCGGTAATTTTTGCAGTTATATTGATTGCGATAAAGCCGAGAATGAAAATCTCTGACAATATATGTATTTCTAAAACAGATGAGGGATTAATCATCGCAAAAATTAAAATTGTAAATTTTAGTAGAAGAATGCTGACCAATATGAAATACACGTTGCATTATTGTGTAGATTATGATGATGGGCTTACTGATATCACGGAGATTGTTCCTAAGAAAAATTTTTTGACAACAGTGGCAGCTTTTTCAAAGAAAAATACTGATTATGCTGTTCGTATATCATACGAATGGGACAATAAGAAGTATCCTATGGAAGAGAATACGAGGTTCGTGTTTACTTTGCAAGGTACACATCCGTTTTCAAACACATCAAAGTGTATTAAGAGAGAGTATAGGAAAAACGATTTGAAAGTTGCTGATTTTGAAACAGGTAAAAGTTGTAAATTTATCTTAAGGCATTAAAATTTCTACAAGGCTGAAACAGTGAAGTTTCAGCCTTGTTTTATTCTTCAAACTTATAATAAAAACTATACTCATCCTTCTCCTTATCATATTCCATATAGTCTAAAATGGATGCAAGTGCAGTATGCTTTTCCAACGTACTGAGCGTATCGTCCTTTAGTTTCAAGATGATTTCTCTAATGTCCACGTGGAACTCTTCGGTTGTCGTGATAACGGCAGCAGTTTCAAGTGTCGCAAGTTTTTCCTTGATGGACTTTACTTCGGCATCTATCAGTTCCCGGTTTTCCCGGTATTCCTCTTTGGTATCGATACCGTCAAGGTATGCTTCTTTTGCACGTTGTTTCCGGATGGCAAGTTTATCAAGCAACTGTTCATATTGTGCAGCATCGTTATTGGATGGTTCTTCAACCTTTTCCACTGTGTAGGTAATGTTGCTGTGGCCGTGGTCGACAAATTCCTGCAGGGAATTTAGCAAAGCCTCCTCTGTTTTTGGTGAGCCTACATTTACGTTTTCGGAATGGATGCCTTTGGCATATTTCCAACAGCAAAAGTAAGGATAGGCACGGGGTAATTTCTTGCTGACACCTCTTTGGTAGCACATGGACGCTCCGCAGATTGGACATCGAAATAATCCACCGGATAAATAATGCGGTAAAAGGGTTTTGCTTCGTCTGCGTCCGGTAGAACCGGGCGTGTATTTTTTTATCCGTTTGCTTATGATGTCCCATTCTTCGTTGGTGCAGAGTGGTTCGTGCTGGCCATCTGATACAATGACATCCTCGGGTGAATTTTCGTAATATCCACCGTGGCTTGAACGGTTCCAGCGGATTTTCCCGATGTAAAATGGGTTCCTTAAAATATAAATGATAACTCGTGCTTCAAAACGATTCCCCTGACGAGTGCGGTAGCCTTGGTCGTTGAGCGTACGTGCTATCGTTGTAGGATTGTATTCGTCCTGGATAAAATACTTTTTGATAAGTCGATATATCTTTGCTTCTGGTTCATATATTACGGGAACGGTATCGCCTTTTTCACGCCGGTACCCTAGAGGTGGAGCACTTTGGTAGCCTCCCTTTTTTGCTTTTTCCTTCATGCCACGCTTTACTTCCCCAGACAATCGAATCGAGTAGTATTCATCCATCCACTCGATGATGCGCTCAATTAAGGGTGCAAATGGTCCATCCGGTAAAGGCTCGCTGATTGATACTACCTGCACATTATTTTTGCGGAGGAGCGATTTGTAAACAATACTTTCTTCTTGATTCCTGGCAAATCGAGAGAATTTCCATGCAAGGATGTAGTCCGGATGATCCTTTTCTTTTGCGAGGGCAATCATATTCTGAAAGGCGGTTCGGTTCTCTGCTTTCTTTCCGGAAATTCCGTTGTCTTGAAACCATTGTGTAATCAGAATATTGTGCTGCTTCGCCCACTTTTGGAGTTCGTGTTTTTGTGCTTCCGGGGAAATTTCTTCCTGCATGTGAGTAGAAACTCGTATGTATCCGAACGCTGTTTTCAAAGATTCATTTTGGTTCATAGAATCACCCTTTCTTAAAAAAGGGTATAAAAATACCCTGGTATTTGCAATTTACTACCAGAGCTGATATAATATGATTGCTTTTGAGGTTATATCAGCAATGGTATATCCATTTCCCTCCTGTTGGCGCAGGGGGGATTTTTATGTTTTTACAAAAAAGCCCCACAAATGTGAGGCTTTTAATGAATACTGCTCGTAAAGAGCTTTGTCTCTTATTGTGCCGGTAAACGGCATTGTTTGTACTCATTGTATCCTCGGTATATGTAAATGTCAAGTGGTTTATACAATTGCGATACGTCTGCCTTCGGAATAAGAACTACTCATAATTATAAAATGCTTGACCATCATCATCACCTCCTTTGATTTTCGTTTCCATTTAGTATAAAAAAACAAGGATGGTCGAAACCATCCTTGTCAGATAAAACAAATGAAATAGGTGGGGTGACAATCCCACATCTCTTTAAGACCCAAAGGGCGTGACGGCTGCCTGTTCCGTCCTCAGATTTCATCTGTAATAGTGTATGATCTTTATGGTTTCAGTATACGCATAAATTATCTAATTGTCAAGTTATGTATTGAATTTTTTTACTCGTTTCTTTTTGATATAATTATCAAGCTGTGCTTCCATGAGAGGAAACATTGTTCTATATCCCATTTTTCCATCTGTTGCAACACGTACGGCAACAGAGATATGTTGACTATAATCTTTAATAAAAAGTAAACTATTGTCTTTAGGATGAACGCCTATGTAGTCGGGGGATTCTATAATATTTGGAATATCTTCAAAACAAGTATCAAACAAAGTATCTGATAAAAAATCATCTTTATGGCGTTCTGTGTGTTTGATACGGTTTTCCCAAAATAAAATATCACTGCTAGGACGAAGTTTTTTTGCAATATCAGAGTCAATATCACTAATAAATGCAATTTTATCTTCGTTTAGAGTGCCAATAGAAACAAATTTCGTATTGGAATCAAACAGTTCTTTGTCCAGTTTTTTTACCTGTTTCATAACTTCTCCTATGCTAAATATTACCTCAGTACTTCTGTCTATTTTCAATTACCTTACCGATTACTTTAACTGGCTTTTCCAATATTTCATCATTCGTAAAATATAACGGCTCGTAAGCTGGATTAGTTGGCATAAGTCGAATTCCATCTTCGTATTTTAATAATCGTTTGATAGTTGCATTATCACCATTGACCATAACAATGGCAATTTCACCACTTTCTACATCGTCTTGTTTCCTGACAATTACAATATCACCTTCGCAAATACGTGGTTCCATTGATGAGCCTTTTACTTGTAGAGCAAAGTATTCACCTTTGGCAGCAGTGGCGGCATCTATTTCTTCGTAATCTATAATATCCTGTATTGCTTCAATTGGAATACCGGCAGGGACGGAACCGAGAACGGGAATGGTTGTTGGTTTTATTTTCGATTCTGATTTGTCCTCTATCAAATCGGAACGGCGTATTCCAAAATATTTAGCTAGAGCGTCTACCTTATCCATTCGGGGGAGTCTTGTTCCGTTGCACCAAGTAGAAACAGCTGACTTATTAAAACCAAGGTCATTGATGAGGTCTACTTGTGTCTTGTTATTTAAACTCATGTATTTTCTTAAATTGGAAGAAAAAATTTTTTTATATAGTTCATCACTCATAGGAAATCACATCCTTTCTTTACAAAGAGAATAACATAAAGTAGACAATAATTCAACATTAAATAAAAAAAGTTTACAAAAAGTATTGACATCTACTTTTAGTAGAGTTATAATTCATGTATCATTTAAGAAAGGAGAGGAAATACAATGAATGAAATAAGAATTTCTTTGGCGGCTGCACGTGTCAATGCTAGAATGACTCAACAGCAGGTTGCGGAGAAAATGGGCGTTTCCAAGCAAACTATAATTAATTGGGAAAAGGGAAAGGTTGTTCCAGGCATTCCAGAAATTTGTATGATGAGTAAATTGTATAATATGCCGGAAGAGTATATTTTTTTACCTTCGTACTCTACAAATAGTAGAACTTAATAAGAAAGGAGACTCCAATGAAAAGAAAACAAGAAGTATCAATCATAATCCAATCACTACTTGAAAATGGACTTCTGCAAGAAAGACAAACAGACAGAGCAAGGAGCGTAGTGAAAGAAGCGTTTAAGGAAATTAGACGGGTAAGGTATGAAGAAAGGAGAATGAAATGCAAAGAAAAAGAAACAGCATTATAGCATATGTGCCAATCGTGATTTTTGCCATTACCTATTTGGTTGGATGGAAGTATATCGCACGAATAGCATTAACCTGTAGTTTTAGTATTTTGCTTATTCGTACAGTTAAATATTTCATTCAGAGAGAATTATATCGCAGGCAAAGGAGATATAAAGATGTTGGTTGAGATTGTGTTGATGTTCGTAATTTTATTTTTGGGATTGTATCTTGCAGAAATAAATGATTTTGCAAGACCAATAATTCTAATTGCTTTAGAATTATTCCTTTTACACAATTTGTGGTCCCCACATGGAATATTATATCCAATGTTTTAGTAGAAAGGCGAAAAATGAGAGTTGATGTTTTGAGTGCAGTTGCAGCGTTATTATTTTTAACAATTTTATACTATATCGAGGACGATACGAAGCCAATTATAGGATTCATTATGGTGGCGTTTGTTTTATACCATGTATGTTGTCCGCAAGGAATATTTTATCAATATTTCAAGTTGCGGTTTTAAATCATCTTGTCCACAAGAAAGTACAAAACTAGGATCCAAAAATAAAAAAATAGTTCTGGCGAGATGAGTGCAAAAATTAAACTTATGGATAGCAAACTGGGGATAGAAAATATGAATTGAACTAAAAGGAATTTAGTTTTGGAAGCATATTGTTTTTTTTCTAATCGATAGGCAGTATTGCGGGTTGGAATAAGGGCATATTTGCACAGTTTGTCATATTCTTTTGAAAATTGTTTGCAAACGACAATCCAATCATCCGGATAAAACTTATCAGCTTTATGTACTTCCTTTTTTTCATAGATGGAGTGCATTAGATAGCGGAGTGTAGGCGAAATCAAAAGGGAATAGTCCTTTTCTAATTCCATGTATTTGTCGACAATGTGCTGAATGTCAGCATATGTGACATTTTTAAATAGAAACGGCTCTATTTCTAAAAAAAGAGGATGGTAAACACGGTCGAGCCTTTCACGTGCAATTGATTTGTAATTGTATTTTCGTGTTAGGTATAACGTGAAGAAACCTATCACTGCTGTGATGATAGGATTTGGGAGAATATCCAGTATGTGGTTTATAAAATTTTCTTGCATGGTAAATGTTCCTTAAAAATACTCGGTTAAGAAATTAACCTGTATCAACAGTATATATGGACAAAACAAAAATGTAAAGGAAATAGCGGTATAGCATAGGATGAATTGAGGTGATGAGGTCAATGAAAATAAATAATTATGTGAAAATCCGTGGTGCTTATGTGCCTACATCGAGCCTTACGAAAGAGGAGTGGCTGGAGGTATCCGGTACCATATTGGACCGTTTCGCCGGGAAACTGGGATATAAACGGGAAGAAAAACTCTGTGTAAAAGGTTAGACAACCCTTTGCTATGTGGTACCGGGAGATTATACGGAAAGGAGGGACAAGCATGAGAAAACGCACAAAAGAAAATGTACTATGTGCTGCTGCAATTATTTGTTTGCTGGTATGCATAATTACGGCAAGAGCAGTAAGCAGCTTTCACGTGCAGGAAATGGTTTTATTTTCAGTAAGTGCCATATATTTGGCGGTATTTATTGGAGTAAATAGAAAAAAGGTGCTGAAATAAAGCACAGAAAGGCAGGAGAGGACATGACTTTTCCAAAACATATTATGACAACGGCGGAACTTGCTAGGATGGGTTTCCCATCAAAGACACTGGATGCAATTGCAAAAGAGCCGGAACAGAATATCGCATTTCGTCTCAGACCGGACGGAAACGTCTTTTGGGACACAGAAAAATTGCAGAAGCGAATCGAAGATAATATGGTTCGCAACTAAGAGAGGAGGTAATGGATATGATGAAATTAAAAAAGTCACTAACGCAGATAAACTGCAGTTAGTGACATAAGAAAAAACACAGTAACAGTATACCATTGATAGACCATTCGGTCAAGAAAGGAATTGCTTGAGTTTCCGCAATTTTATACACAAGTACATCATTTTCCATATGCAGTTA
>CALELW010000174.1 GCA_937902905.1 uncultured Clostridium sp.
TACTGCTGCCCGGATGCGGTTCGGGCTCCACGAATTCGGCATCTTCGGCCAATGACCCGGCAGAATCCGGCGACCAGACAATTAAGGGACGCCAGATGGTGGCAAATGTGATATTAAATCGTATGAAATCCGAAAAATTTCCGAACTCTGTGCGTGAAATCGTTTTTGCCGGCCGTCAGTTCTCACCTGTGTCAAACGGCAGCTACTACCGCGTAAAAGTATCGTCACAGACAAAAAAAGCGGTAGAAAAGGCGTTAAAGGAAAAAGATAATACAAACGGAGCATTGTATTTTATGTACCGCGCCGGTTCCGATTCGTCCAATGTCAGCTGGTTTGACCGAGAGCTCACAAAATTATGTGAATACGGCTGTCACGAATTTTTTCGCTAAAACACGTAATTTGCAGTCTTGTATAAATTGACATTTCATGGTATTCTATGTTTAGTTTTGTTTTACCGAAATGAGTTTAGAGAAAAGGACGGAGAGATTATGAGTATCATGTACAAGAGTACAAGAAGCAATAGTGACAAAGTGACAGCATCGCAGGCAATCTTAAAAGGGCTTGCAGACGACGGTGGATTATTTGTGCCGGATTCGATTCCTGCACTTGAAGTACCGCTTGATAAACTTGCTGATATGACATATCAAGAGACTGCTTATGAAGTTATGAAGCTGTTTCTTTCAGATTTTACCGAAGAAGAATTAAAGCATTGTATTAATGGTGCCTATGATGATAAATTCGACACCAAAGAAATTGCTCCGCTTGTAAAAAAAGATGGCGCTTATTATTTGGAATTGTTCCATGGAAAAACAATCGCCTTTAAAGATATGGCGCTTTCGATTCTGCCGTATTTGATGACAACGGCAGCAAAGAAAAACGGTGTAAAAAATGAAATCGTTATTTTGACAGCAACATCCGGTGATACAGGAAAAGCTGCATTGGCTGGTTTTGCTGATGTTCCGGGAACGAGCATTATTGTGTTCTATCCGAAAAACGGTGTCAGCCCGATTCAGGAGAAACAGATGCTGACACAAAAAGGAGAAAATACAAATGTAGTAGGAATCATTGGAAACTTTGATGATGCCCAGACTGGTGTAAAACAGATGTTCCACTCAAAAGATTTAGCAGAGCGCATGAATGCGAAAGGATATCAGTTCTCCTCTGCCAATTCTATTAACATTGGACGTCTGGTACCACAGATTGTTTACTACGTATATGCGTATGGTCAGCTTCTCAAACAGGGTGAAATTACCTGCGGTGAGAAGATGAATGTAGTTGTTCCAACCGGAAATTTCGGTAATATTTTAGCAGCTTTCTATGCAAAAAATATGGGACTTCCGATTGAGACTTTGTACTGCGCATCGAATGAGAATAAAGTATTGTTTGATTTTTTCCAGTCAGGAACCTATGACAGAAAGAGAGAATTTATTTTGACTTCTTCTCCGTCGATGGATATTTTGATTTCAAGCAATTTAGAGCGTTTGATTTACCGTATTACCGGTGAGAATGCAGCACAGACAAAAGCATTTATGGATGCTCTTTCAAACAACGGTGAATATACGATTACAAAAGAAATGATGGAGAAATTATCCTGCTTTGTCGGCGGTTATGCTTCAGAAGCTGAAACCGCAGCAAACATTAAGAAAGTGTTTGATAAAGCCGGTTATATCATGGATACACATACATCCGTTGCTTCCTGTGTTTATTATGATAAGGCAAAGGATGCCGGTTTAAAGACAGTAATTGCTTCTACGGCAAGCCCATACAAGTTTACTCGCAGTGTTATGGATGCCATTGATAAAGAAAAATATGACAGCATGACCGATTTTGAACTGGTAGATGAGTTGAATGCTCTTTCCGGTGTGAAGATTCCGGAAGCAATTGAGGAAATCCGCACGGCACCAATTCGTCATGATATTGTATGCGACAAGAGTGAGATGCAGATGACCGTAGAAAAGATTCTTGGATTGTAAAGAGAGGATAAAAGAATGGAATTTCGACCATGTATCGATATTCATAATGGTAAGGTAAAGCAGATTGTTGGTGGAAGTTTAAAAGATGAAAAAGATTTTGCAAAAGAGAATTTTGTTTCGGAGATGCAGGCGGCAGATTATGCCGCCTTGTATCGTGAAAAGGGACTTCGCGGCGGACATATTATTTTGTTAAACGCGGCAGACAGTCCTTATTATGAAGCAGACCTAATGCAAGCCAAGGGCGCACTTTCTGCGTGGCAGGGGGCTCTTCAGGTAGGTGGTGGAATCCATGCGGATAATGCCGCTTCTTTTTTGGATTTTGGCGCAAGCCATGTCATTGTAACTTCGTATGTTTTTGTGGGCGGTGAGATTCGTTTTGACCGTCTGGAGCAATTAGTGAAGGCAGTGGGAAAAGAGCATGTGGTTTTGGATTTGAGCTGCCGAAAAAGAGCAGGTTCTTATTATATTGTAACCGACCGGTGGCAGAAATTTACAAATCAATGTCTGGATGAAGCACTGATGGAAAAACTTCATTCGTACTGTGATGAGTTTTTAGTGCATGCCGTGAATGTTGAGGGAACCGGCACGGGTGTAGATGAGGATTTGTTAAAAATTCTTGCTAAGGAAAGTGAAATTCCGATTACATATGCCGGCGGCATTGGCAGTTATGAGGATATTGAAAAAATTCAAAAAACAGGAAAAAACAGAGTCAATTATACGATTGGAAGTGCCCTCGATTTGTTTGGGGGTTCGCTCAAATTCGACACAATTGTTACAAAATTTAATTAAACAAATTATAAAAGTTTTCGTAAAAACAAACCAAAAACCGTTGATTCCAGCATTTGGAAGGCGGTTTTTTTGTATTTGGGGTTGATTTTTTGTTGTAGTATGTTACAATTGTTACATAAATGTTACAAAAACGATGCAAGTCGATAACAATTTTGTAACCAATAAAAATGTTAGGAGTGTAAACATGTTTTTGAAAACTTTAGTAGTACGAATGATGGCGGTTTTTGCGTTGATGGGAATTTTAATCGGGGCAACACCTTCACAGGCTGCTGAGAAAAAAAGTTATACAAGTAAAGAATTAAAAATGATGTCTGCGATTATTTTCTGCGAGGCAGGAAACCAGAGCAAAGCAGGAAAGACAGCGGTAGGAATTGTTGTGATGAACCGTAAAAAATCCGGTGCTTTTCCAAACTCGATTCAGGGTGTTCTCAAACAGCGCGGACAGTTTACTCCGGTTCGTACCGGTAAATGGCAGAAGGAAATGAAAAAATACAGCCAGGGTAAATATAAATCCGGTGCCCGTGCCAAATGTGTGCAGGCGGCAAAAATTGCTTTAGAAGGCGAAAAATGTGTTACTTATAAAGGCAAAGAAATTAAGATGAGCAAGTATCACTTTTTCAGTCAGCGTCTGTCTCATGCAAAACTTCGCATCGGCGGACACGATTTCAAATAAAATCTTGTCTAAAAAGCCTCTTTGTGTTATTATTTAGAGAGATACGCAAAGGAGGCTTTTTTTTATGCCAGAAATGAATGAAGAAGTGATTTCAAGAAATTTTATTGAAAATGAAATAGATAAGGATTTGCAGGAGGGCGTGTATGATAAAGTGGTAACACGTTTTCCCCCGGAGCCAAATGGTTATCTGCATATTGGACATGCCAAATCGATTTTGTTAAATCAGGGATTGGCAAAGGAATATGGTGGAACCTTTAACCTTCGTTTTGACGATACGAACCCACAAAAAGAGAAAGAAGAATTTGTGGACTCCATCAGCAAAGATGTGGAGTGGATTTGCGGAGAAAAACCACCGGTATATTTCGCATCGAATTATTTTGATGATATGTATGAATGTGCATTGAAACTGATTCGCAAAGGAAAAGCATATGTCTGCGATTTGTCAGCAGATGAAATCAGAGAGTACCGCGGTACGTTAAAAGAGCCCGGTAAAGACAGTCCTTACCGAAACCGTTCGGTAGAAGAAAACCTTACTTTGTTTGAGGGAATGAAAAATGGTGAGTTTGAAGACGGCTCCCGTGTGCTTCGTGCAAAGATTGATATGTCTTCGCCGAATATTAACATGAGAGACCCGGTAATTTACCGTGTAGCACATTTACACCATCATAATACAGGGGATAAGTGGTGCATTTATCCGATGTACGATTTTGCTCATCCGATTGAGGATGCGATTGAGGGAGTTACCCATTCGATTTGTACACTGGAATTTGAGGATCATCGTCCGCTCTATGACTGGGTTGTAAAAGAATGTGAGTTTGAAGTGCCGCCACGCCAGATTGAATTTGCAAAAATGTATCTGACCAATGTGGTAACCGGTAAGCGTTATATCAAAAAACTGGTAGAAGATGGCATTGTAGACGGCTGGGATGACCCAAGACTGGTTACGATTACTGCTCTTAGAAGAAGAGGATATACGGCTTCTTCGATTCGCAAGTTTATGGAACTTTGTGGTGTTTCCAAATCGAACAGTTCTGTGGATTCTGCGATGTTAGAGTACTGCATCCGAGAGGATTTGAAAATGTCACAGCCACGAATGATGGCAGTGTTAGACCCGGTTAAGCTTGTGATTGATAATTACGAAGAAGGAAAGATTGAATATTTGGATGTTCCGAATAATCAGGAAAATCCGGAACTTGGTACACGTAAGGTGCCATTTGGAAGAGAGTTATATATTGAGAGAGAGGATTTCAAAATTGATCCTCCACGCAAGTATTTCCGTCTGTTCCCGGGTAATGAAGTACGTCTGATGAGTGCTTATTTTGTGACTTGTACAGGGTACGAAACCGATGAAGATGGAAATGTAACGGTTGTTCATGCAACGTATGACCCGGAGACTAAATCCGGTTCCGGTTTTACCGGCCGCAAAGTGAAAGGAACGATTCACTGGGTAGCTGCGGATACAGCGGCAAAAGCGGAAGTACGTTTATATGAAAATATTGTTGACGAAGAAAAAGGGGTTTACAATGAAGATGGTTCCATAAATGTAAATCCAAATTCTTTGACTGTTTTGAAAGAGTGCTACATGGAACCGGCACTGAAAGAGGCAAAACCAGGGGATAAGTTCCAGTTTATGAGAACTGGTTTCTTCTGTGTAGATACAAAGGATACGACGGCAGAGCATATGGTGTTTAATCGAATTGTATCGTTGAAGAGCTCTTATCGTCCCAATAAATAAAATATAGATGGAAACGGGGGATGACGATGTCCAATATTTTTGCAGGGTTGGAGGATTTAGGTTTTAAAAATGTTGAAAAAGTAGACGTGTATCAGGAAAGCGACAGTGAGAAGAAAAAGCAGGAAGCGGCAAAACAGGATGCCAAAAAAGAAACAAATGAAGAAGACCTGCTTTTTGATAAGAGCTACACCTGTCCGGTATGCGACCATGAGTTTAAGAGCCGCATGGTAAGAACCGGTAAGGTACGCTTAATTGGTGCCGATTCGGATTTGCGTCCGCGTTATATGGGAGTTGATTCCCTGAAATATGATGCGATTCTTTGCCCAAAATGTGGTTATGCAGCACTGAACCGTTACTTTAATTTTGTAATGTCAAGTCAGGCGAAAAACATCAAAGAAAAAATTTCTGCGAACTTCCATTATCAGCCGGAAGCAGGAAAGATTTACACATATGATGATGCGCTGACAAGACATAAGATGGCACTTTTGAATACCGTTGTAAAAAACGGTAAGAGCAGTGAGCGTGCTTACACCTGTCTGAAGATGGCATGGCTCTGCCGCGGCAAGCGTGAGCTTTTGATGCAGGGCGATTACAAGAAAGAAGAAGTTACAGAACTGATTAATGAGGAAAAGGAATTGCTTTCAAATGCTTACGATGGTTTTGAAGCAGCATTTTCCAAAGAA
>CALELW010000175.1 GCA_937902905.1 uncultured Clostridium sp.
GAAAGGAAAAAAGTATGTTTGCAGATCGAGCGAAGATAACAATCCGCTCCGGAAAAGGCGGCGACGGTCATGTTAGTTTCCGTCGTGAAAAATACGTTGCCAATGGTGGACCGGATGGTGGCGATGGCGGCCGTGGCGGTGATTTGATATTTGAAGTTGACCCGGGTATTAATACGTTAAATGAATTCCGCCATGTGCGGAAATATTTTGCGGGTGACGGAGAGCCGGGTGGCAAAAGACGCTGTCATGGAGCTGATGGAGAAGATAAAATCGTAAAAGTGCCGGCAGGTACAATTGTACGTGAGGCACAGACCGGACAGGTAATTACCGATATGTCCTACGAAAATAATAGAGAAGTGGTATTAAAAGGTGGAAACGGCGGAAAGGGAAACCAGCATTTTGCAACACCGACGATGCAGGTGCCTAAGTATGCACAGCCAGGTAAACCCGGTATTGAACTTGAAGTTATCCTTGAGTTAAAGGTTATTGCCGATGTTGGTTTGGTTGGATTTCCAAATGTCGGAAAATCTACTCTTTTATCAAGAGTGACGAACGCACAGCCAAAGATTGCAAATTATCATTTTACAACTTTGAATCCAAATCTTGGTGTGGTTGATTTAGATGGTGCTGATGGTTTTGTTATTGCCGATATACCGGGATTGATTGAAGGAGCTTCAGAAGGTGTAGGATTAGGACATGAATTTTTACGCCATATTGAGCGCACCCGCGTGCTCATTCATATGGTTGATGCGGCATCCACAGAGGGCAGAGATCCAATTGAGGACATTCATGCCATTAACGAGGAATTAAAAGCCTATAATCCGGAAATTGCCAAGCGTCCGCAGGTCATTGCTGCCAACAAAATCGATTGCTTTTATGGTGAAGACCGTGAAAAAGTATTGCAGGCAATTAAGGACGAATTTGAGCCGGAAGGAATTTCGGTATTTCCGATATCTGCTGTCAGTGGAGAAGGTGTGCAGGCATTACTCTACCATATCAAAGACATGCTTGACCATGTAAAAGAAGATCAGGTAGTCTTTGAAAAAGAATATATGATAAAAGAACCAGACTTCTCAAATGAGCCTTATACGGTTGAAAAAAGCGAGGAAGAAGAAGGCCTTTACATTGTCGAAGGTCCTCGTATCGAGAGAATGCTTGGTTATACCAATCTGGATTCCGAAAAAGGCTTTGAATTCTTCCAGAAATTCTTAAAAACCAACGGAATCTTAGACGAATTAGAAAAACTCGGAATCGAAGAAGGCGACACCGTAAAAATGTACGGCTGGCAATTTGAATTTATGCGGTAACTACAAAGCAACGCACATCTGCACGGATACACTTATGCAAGCTCGCTTGCAAATAAGTGTATCCGCGCAGATGTATGTCGCGCGTAGCGCGACCGAGATGAAGCGAAGCGGAATCGAGGTGCGTTGCGAAAAGCAACAAGGCGCGAGATGAAGCGAAGCGGAATCGAGGTGCGTTGCGTTGAAAGAAGGAGGACAAAATGACAAGCAAACAAAGAGCCTATTTAAAAAGCCTGGCAATGAAGATGGAACCAATCATGCAGATTGGCAAGGCAACCATCACACCGGAACTTACAGAATCGGTAGAACAGGCATTAGAGGCAAGAGAATTAATTAAAATTAATGTATTAAAAAACTGTGTAGCAATGCCAAGTGATGTTGCAGCACTATTAGCAGAACGGACTCATTCGGATGTAGTACAGGTGATCGGAAGAAAAATTGTATTATACCGTGAATCTAAAACGAAGAAAAAAATCGAACTGCCAAAGGCAAAAAACACAAAGGAGTAGGTAAGAGAATGAAAATCGGAATCATGGGCGGAACATTTAATCCGATTCATAATGCTCATTTAATGATGGCTCAGGCTGCGTATGAACAGTATAAATTGGATGAAATATGGTTTATGCCATCAGCAAAACCACCGCACAAAAAGCAGGATGAAATTGCAGAAAAAGAACATAGAAAACGTATGGTTCAATTTGCGATTGACAAAACCCCGTATTTTAAATTTTCAAATGTTGAATATAAAAGAGAGGGGAAAACATACACGTATGACACACTTGTAGAATTGAAGAAAGAAAGAGAAGATGCGCACTTTTATTTTATTATGGGCGGCGACTCTTTAGCGCAGTTTGAACAGTGGTATCATCCGGAAAAAATTGTGAAATTGTGCACGATATTGGCTGCCTCACGGGATGAGGTTTCCTATGAGCAGACGAAAGAGTACTGTAAGCAGTTAAGTGAACGGCTGGAAGGAGATTTTCGTCCGCTGAAAATACCTGCTATGTCGATTTCTTCCCATGAAATCCGAAAACGTATTAAAAAGGGAAAGTCAATTATCGGATATTGTCCGGAGCCTGTGGTACGTTATATTCAGATGCACCATTTGTATGATGACTCTGGTTTTGAAATACCAAAAAATGAAAAAGAACGGCTGGACTGCTTAGCAGCATCGCTTCGTCCGAAACGATTTCTGCATACGTTGGGAGTTGCCAATATGGCGGCAAACCTTGCTATGATGCATGAAGATGTTTCACTGCAAAGAGCAAAATTAGCAGGTCTTTTGCATGACTGTGCGAAATATCTGACGAATGAAGAAATGTTTGACTTATGTGAGAAACTGGAAATTCCATTGTCTGAGTCCGAAAAAAATACCCCTGCCGTAATTCATGGGAAATTAGGTGCCAAATTAGCGGTGCTTCGATATGGTATAGAGGATGATGAAATTTGTTCTGCCATTGCCTGCCATACAACTGGCAAGTCACAGATGACGACATTAGAGAAAATAATTTACATTGCGGATTATATTGAGCCAAACCGTGATATGGACTGCAAACCATATCCGCTTGAAAGGATTCGAAGGACAGCCTTTTTTGATTTGAATCAGGCAACAGGCATGATTCTAAAAAACACATTAACGTATTTAGAAGAGAATCATATGCCAATTGATGAAATGTCACTGGAAGCGTTTCATTATTATTTCACAATAAAATAGAGTCAGGAGGAAATGTTAGATGGAAAATCAGTCGAAGAAAATGGTACAGATTGTTTATGATGCCTTGGATGAAAAACTGGGAGAGGACATTGAGATACTTAAAGTCGATGAAATTTCGGTAATTGCCGATTATCTGGTAATTGCAAACGGAAGAAATCAGAATCAATTAAATGCCATGACGGATTTAGTCGAGGAAAAAATGATAGAAGCCGGCTATAAAAGTAAGAGAATTGAGGGGAATAAAAATTCTTCCTGGGTTTTGATGGATTATGGCGATGTAATTGTTCATGTCTTTTCTAAAGAAGACCGCTTGTTTTATGATTTAGAGCGAATCTGGAAAGATGGAAAGAAGATATCAAGAGAAGAATTATAAAAAAATTCCATGCGTAAGAGATAAGATAACGCTTCGCGTTATAAGCCTCTTACACATGGAATTTTTTTATTGCATTTTGTTCGAGAAAGCAATAAAAAGATTTTATATGCTCTGTTTTTACAATATAAGTTTAGAAGAAGCGGTATAAGCCGATTACTTTTCCTAATATAATTACTTCATTTACATAAATTGGATCCATGGAATCATTTTCCGGCTGGAGGCGGTAATGTCCGTTTTCTTTGTAGTAAGTTTTTACCGTGGCGGAATCATCAATTAAAGCAACTACAATATCGCCGTCTCTGGCAGTAGGAGTCTGCTGTACAATAATTTTGTCACCGTCGTAAATACCGACATTTATCATACTTTCACCGCGGACATCAAGCATAAATAAATTACCGGCAGGGAGCTGGTCTGCAAGCATTGGAAAATAATTCTCAATATTCTGCTCTGCAAATAATGGGGCACCTGCGGCAACATGTCCTAACAGTGGAATGTTGCGGATTTCGCGCCTGGATAAATTAAAATCATCATCTATAATTTCAATTGCACGTGGTTTCGTCGGGTCGCGGCGGATATAGCCATTCTTTTCCAATGTCTCCAAATGGGAGTGTACCGAGGATGTTGACTTTAAATGAACAGCCGAACAAATTTCCCGTACTGCCGGTGGATATCCCTTTTCTAAAATCTGTGCTTTTATGTATTCTAATATTTCAGCCTGCTTTGCTGATATTCTGCCATTTCCCATAGAAACCTCCTAAAAAGTTAGTAAAATACAAACAATTGTTTGCTTTTTAAATATATCATAATTTACTATATGTGTCAAACGAATGTTCGCTTTTTTGCGAAAAATGGAATTTATCATAGACAAATGACGACAGAATGGTTATAATAAACAAAGATATTCAAGATAAGGAGTGTAAATAGGAATGAAAAACGAGAAAAAAGGCTTTTTTAGCAAAATGCTGAGTTCAGAACATAAAGTATTTGAGACGAGTATGTTTGGTATTAGTGTGGTACTTACACTTGCGCTAGTGATTGGAATTGGCTATTATATTTCAGTTGCTTTCTTTAATAATAATACGGTTACAGATGAAGAGGCCAATGCTTCTGCGGTATCGGACAGTGCTGTTACGGTAAGAGAAAGTCCGGAGCCAACGCAGACGCCGGATGAAAATACGATGATTCGTGAAGATGATACCGATACACAGGTGGATGAAGAACTGGCAAAGGCAACGGAGGGTTATACGACATCGACTGTTAATATGCGTTCCGAACCGTCTTTGACAGCAAGCGTTGTAGCAAAAGTTCCGGCATCGACAAAATTGACTTTCTCCGGTTTGCAGAAGAAAGAATGGATGGAAGTTGAGTATAATGGACAGAAAGGTTATATCAATGCGATGTATCTCTCTGTTGATAAGCCAAAACCGATTGAGACAGTTACTCCAAGACCGACTCAGGCACCGGTTCGTACAACGGCTACACCAAAAACTACAAAAGCGCCAAAGGCTACGAAGACACCAAAAGTATCTAAAGCACCAAAGGCTACGAAGACGCCAAAAGTAACAAAAACTCCGATTACTGTTACAAAAGCACCGACTCAGGCACCGACAGAAGCGCCAACTCAGGCACCGACAGAGGCACCAACTCAGGTACCTACTCCTGAGCAGACTGCTAATACAACAGAATAGAATTGGAATATTGCGAAAGAGGTAACAAAGACCATGGAACAGTTAACGCCAATGATGCAGCAGTACATGGAAACGAAAAATGAATATAAAGACTGTATTCTCTTTTACCGGTTGGGTGATTTCTATGAAATGTTTTTTGATGACGCTGTATGTGCACACAAAGAACTTGAATTAACCTTGACCGGAAAGAGCTGCGGTCTTAAAGAGCGGGCACCCATGTGTGGTGTCCCGTTTCATTCTGCGGAGACATATATTAACCGTTTAGTAGAGCGTGGGTATAAAGTAGCGATTTGTGAACAGGTAGAAGATCCGAAACTGGCAAAAGGCTTGGTAAAAAGGGAAGTAACACGTATTGTTACACCGGGAACCAATTGTTTTACCGGTTCTTTAGACGAGACCAGAAATAATTATTTAATGGGAATTGTTTCGGTTGACCACAGTTTTGGTATTTCGGTTGTTGACGTTACAACGGGAGAATATATGCTTACCGAAGTAGAGTCAGTAAGCAAACTTTTAGACGAAGTAAATAAATTTATGCCGGCAGAGATTATCTGCAATGATTCCTTTTACATATCAGGCGTTGATTTGACCGATTTGAGTGAACGGCTTGGAATTACAATTTCTGCGCTCGAACCGCGCTACTTTGAAAAAGAAAGCTGCCGAGAGGCTCTGTGCCGTCATTTTCATGTAAGCAGTTTAGACGGCATGGGCGTAGAGGAATACTCTATTGGTATGATTGCGGCAGGAGCCGTCATGATGTATTTGATTGAAACGCAAAAGTGTGCCTTAGAGCATATTTCACATTTGCAGCCATATCATGTTGGCAAATATATGCTTTTAGACAGAAATACAAGACGGAATTTGGAACTTGTAGAGACACTGCGTGAAAAGCAGAAAAGAGGTTCGCTTCTCTGGGTGTTAGATAAAACAAAAACAGCGATGGGAGCGAGAAAACTGCGTGCCTCCATTGAACAGCCGCTGATTGAAGAAGAAGAAATTCTTGCGCGTTATGATGCGATTGAGGAATTAAATGCGAATGTCATTACCAGAGAGGAAATTCGTGAATATCTGAATCCGGTATATGACTTAGAGCGTCTTTTGAGTAAAATCAGTTACCGTACGGTAAATCCAAGAGATATGATAGCACTGGAATCTTCTTTGGAAATGCTTCCGGCAATTCGGATGCTTCTTGGTAATTTTAAAGCACCGCTTTTTAAAGACTTATATGACAAGATGGATGCACTGGAAGATATTTATGGCTGGATTCATTCGGCAATTGAGGAAGAGCCGCCGATTTCGGTAAGAGAGGGCGGTATCTTTAAAAACGGTTACCATGAAGAAATTGATAAGCTGAGACAGGCAAAAACCGAAGGTAAAGACTGGCTGGCAAATTTAGAGGCAAAAGAAAAAGAACATACAGGAATTAAAAACCTTAGAATTAAATATAATAAAGTTTTCGGGTATTATTTTGAAGTCACAAAATCATTCCTTGACCAGGTGCCGGAAAACTGGATTCGAAAGCAGACGCTGACGAATGCTGAGCGTTACACAACTGATGAGTTGAAAGAAATGGAAGATGTGATTCTTGGAGCTGAGGACCGGCTGTATAATTTGGAATATGCGGTATTTTGTGAACTGCGCGATAAAATATTTGAGCAGATGAAGCGGATTCAGGATACAGCATCGGTGATTGCCTTTTTGGATATGTTAGCATCTCTTGCGTATGTGGCGGAGCATAATCAGTATGTCCGGCCGACCATTAATCACAATGGTTCCATTGCGATTAAAGAGGGCAGACATCCGGTGATTGAGCAGATGATGACAGGGGATATGTTTATCGCTAACGATACCTACTTAGATGATGATACGCATCGGGTTGTAATTATTACCGGACCAAACATGGCTGGTAAATCTACCTATATGCGTCAGACAGCATTGATTTCTCTGATGGCACAGATTGGCTGTTTTGTTCCGGCGAAAGAAGCGGATTTGTCTTTGGTTGATCGCATATTTACGCGTGTCGGGGCATCGGATGACTTGGCAAGCGGACAAAGTACCTTTATGGTGGAAATGACCGAGGTTGCCAATATTTTACATAACGCAACAAAAGACAGTTTGATTATTTTGGACGAAATCGGCCGCGGAACCAGTACCTTCGATGGACTGAGTATTGCATGGTCGGTTGTTGAACACATTGTAAATAAGAAAAAAATCGGAGCAAAAACATTGTTTGCCACACATTACCACGAATTGACGGAATTGGAGGGCAAATTAGAAGGCGTTCAGAATTACTGCATTGCCGTAAAAGAGGATGGCGAGGATATTGTATTCCTTCGCAAAATTGTAAAGGGCGGTGCAGACCGCAGTTATGGTATTCAGGTTGCCAGACTTGCCGGTGTTCCGGATGAGGTTTTAATCCGTGCAAGAGAAATAGCGGATTTGTTGGAAGCCAAAGATGCCAATAGCAATCTTTCAAAACTTACGGATTTAAGTGAGAAAGATTCAAAAGGCAGCACAGAAGCTATGACGCAGCTATCCATTTTTGATACGATGGAGACGACAAATCAGACGGATGCTATTTTGTTTGAACTGCGTGATATCAATTTGTCCAATGTGACACCGATGGATGCGATGAATTTAGTTTACAAGTGGCAGAATAAATTAAAAGAACAGTGGTAAAAAAGAAACGGAGGATGTCATGATTCAGGTTCTTGACCAAAAAACGATAAATCAAATTGCGGCAGGCGAAGTTGTGGAACGTCCTTCGGCTGTTGTAAAAGAATTAATGGATAACTCTTTGGATGCTGGTGCATCCGCCATTACAATTGAAATAAAAGAAGGCGGAATTTCCATGATCCGTATCACGGATAATGGTGCCGGTATTGCAAAAGAAGAAATTCCGACGGCGTTTTTACGCCATGCGACAAGTAAGATTAGAAATACGGAAGATTTGCTTTCCGTAACAAGCCTTGGTTTTAGGGGTGAGGCATTGTCAAGTATTGCGGCGGTAGCTCAGGTTGAATTGATTACAAAAAGAAAAGAAGACATTGTCGGAACCAGATATTCTATTGAGGGTGGAAAAGAGACCGGATGTGAGGAAGTTGGCTGCCCGGAAGGAACTACTTTTGTGGTGCGGAACTTATTTTATAACACACCGGCAAGAAGAAAATTTTTAAAATCCAAAACAACCGAGGGAAACTATATTCATGAGCTGGTACAGCGTTATTCGCTGGCTCATGCGGATATCCGTTTCTCTTTTATTGTAGATGGGAAAACAAAATTTCAGACAAGTGGTGACGGACAGGTAAAGACCAATATTTTTTATCACTACGGAAGAGAGATTACAAAGGAACTGATACCGATTTGCCATGAACAGGATGGTATGCGTTTGGAAGGATTTATTGGAAAACCGGTTTTGTCAAGAGGAAACCGCTCAATGATGAATTATTTTGTAAATGGACGTTATATCAAAAGTCCGATTTTGGCAAATGCAACGATGCAGGGATATCAGGGCTTTCTAATGGGTCACCGTTACCCATTTGTGGTGCTCATGCTTTCAATTGATTCTTCTTATATCGATGTTAATGTCCATCCGACCAAAATGGAAATCCGCTTTACAAATCAGATGGAAGTTTTATCACTTGTGAGAGACACGGTTACTGAGGCATTAAAGCAGAGCACATTAATTCCGGATGTCACACTGGATGAAAAAGAGAAGCAAAGCCCGGTAGAAGAAAAAACAATCGAAAAACAGCCGGAGCCGTTTGAGTATGAAAGAAAAAAAGAATGGAGCATGCGCGCACAGCCGGAGAAAAAGGTGGAAGAAAAAACATTCGTTTATCAAAGTGCACCATTTTCCGGAAAGCAGAATGTATCAATTGTAAAAGAAGATTATAAACAATTGGATTTTAAGAAAGAAGAGGTACAGCAGGAAGGCGTTGTTTTTCGGATTATCGGACAGATTTTCGGCACTTACTGGCTTGTGGAATACGAAAAAGAGTTATTGATTATTGACCAGCACGCAGCTCATGAAAAAGTGTTATACGAGAAATTAATGAAAAAGTTAAAGGATAAGGAACCGCTGACACAGAATTTGATTGCGCCGATTGTTGTGTCGCTGTCAGGACGGGAAATTGAAGTGTTAGAGGAAAATGCACAGACATTAACTGCCATTGGTTTTTGCTGGGAAACGTTTGGAGACAGAGAGTATTTGATTACCGGTGTGCCGGCTGATTTTTTGAACTTAGAGTCGAAACAGCTGTTTTTGGAACTGCTAGACAATCTGAGAAATCAAAATACGAAATCGGCACCGGAATTTGTAATCGACCATTGTGCTACGATGGCATGCAAGGCGGCGGTGAAGGGCAATCATACGATGTCTTATGCGGAAGCAAAAGAACTGATTGGACAGATGTTACAGATGGATCAGCCGTATCATTGTCCACATGGAAGACCGACAACGATTGCAATGAGCCAGTATGAATTTGAAAAAAAATTCAAACGTGTGCTTTAAATGTCATAAAGGAGTGTATGGATATGAAAAAACCAATTATTGTTTTGACAGGGCCAACGGCTGTTGGGAAAACGGAAATATCCATTGAGCTGGCAAAAGCGGCAGGCGGTGAAATTATTTCGGCTGATTCGATGCAGGTATACAAACAGATGGATATTGGAACTGCAAAAATCAAAAAAGAGCAGATGCAGGGCGTCCCACACTATATGATTGATGAATGGAATCCGGATGAAGAATTTAACGTGATGATTTTTCAAAAACGTGTAAAAGAAATTATGGAAGATATTTATAATCGCGGGAAGATTCCGATTCTTGTCGGCGGAACCGGGTTTTATATTCAGGCAGTGTTAAATGATATTGCTTTTACAAAAGAAAAACAAGGTGATGAAATCAGAGCGGATTTGCAAAATCTAGCAAAAGAAAAAGGTGCTTCTTATCTGCATCATGAACTGCAAAAAGTGGATGAAGAATCAGCAGAAGCCATTCATCCAAATAACATAAAACGTGTGATTCGTGCTTTGGAGTATTTTCAAAGTACCGGACAGAAATTTTCAGAGCATAATAAAGAGGAGCGGCAGAAAAGGTCGCCGTATAATTTTTTGTATCTGGTTCTCACCATGAACCGGGAGGTGCTTTATGAACGGATTGACAAGCGGGTTGACCAGATGATGGAAGAAGGGCTTGTTACGGAGGTAAAACAACTTTTGGATGCCGGTTATTCAAGAAACTTAGTTTCCATGCAGGGGCTTGGCTACAAAGAAATTGCGTCAGCTCTTTTTAAAGAGTGTACAATGGAAGAAGCTGTTTACCGCTTAAAACGGGATACCAGACATTTCGCAAAACGCCAGATGACATGGTTTCGGCGGGAACGCGATGTGACAATGATTGATAAGGATAAATTTTCAGATAACCATGAAATTGTAAACTATATTATGAAATTAGCAGCAGAAAAAGGCATTTGTTCATGCCGGGAAGGATAAGTCATGACAACAGAAGAAATGTATGAAAAATTTGGAATTAAAAAAGATGTGATTGATTTTGGAAAAACTGTTTTGGAAGAAATCGAAGACCGTTTTGCTAAAATTGATGAGGTGGCGGAAATTAACCAGTTGAAAGTCATTCATGCCATGCAGAAGAACCGCGTGAGTGAAAACCATTTGTGGGGAACAACAGGTTATGGTTATAATGATACCGGAAGAGATACGTTAGAAGCAGTATATGCGGATATTTTTGAAGCAGAAGATGCACTTGTGCGCTCACAGATTACCTGTGGAACGCATGCACTGACAATTGCTTTGTCGTCCATTCTCCGTCCGGGGGATGAACTGCTGTCGCCGGTTGGAAAACCATATGATACACTGGAAGGAATTATCGGCATTGAAGGAACAGATACCAAAGGTTCCCTTCGCGAATTTGGTGTTTCTTACCGGCAGGTAGATTTTGTTGGAGACAGTGAATTTGATTATGAAGGAATCAAAAATGCATTAAATGAGAAAACAAAATTAGTTACAATTCAGCGTTCCAAAGGTTATGCAATGCGGAAAACTTTGTCCGTTGAGAGAATTGGAGAACTGATTCGTTATATCAAATCGATAAAGCCGGATGTTATCTGCATGGTAGATAACTGTTATGGTGAATTTGTAGAAACCATCGAGCCAACGCAGGTTGGAGCCGATATTTGTGTGGGCTCTCTGATAAAAAATCCGGGTGGCGGTTTGGCACCTTTGGGTGGTTATATTGTTGGACGAAAAGATTTAGTTGAACTTGCCGCATACCGCCTGACAGCTCCCGGTCTTGGTAAAGAGGTGGGGGCTTCTCTTCAGGTTAATTCGGCATTTTATCAGGGATTGTTTTTAGCACCGACTGTTGTAGCAAGTGCATTAAAGTCTGCTATTTTTGCTGCAAATTTATATGAAAAACTTGGCTTTGCGGCAAGTCCTGACGGTAAAGAAGACAGACACGATATCATTCAGGCAATTGCCTTTGGTTCACCGGAACGAATTATCGCTTTTTGTCAGGGAATCCAGCAGGCGGCACCGGTCGATGCCTACGTTCTGCCGGAGCCGTATGCAATGCCTGGCTATCACAGTGATGTCATTATGGCGGCAGGTGCCTTTGTGCAGGGTTCCTCCATTGAATTAAGCGCAGATGCTCCAATTGAACCACCTTACAGTGTTTATTTTCAGGGTGGAATCACATGGCCGCATGGAAAGATGGGTATATTAAAAACACTGCAAAATATGATTGATGGTGGATTTGTCGAATTGCCATAGATTTTGACAAAATTCAAAAAAAATTCACAGAAAAATCTTGCTTAATAGGTATACATTTTTACCTTGATATGGTAAAATAACAATGTTTAGGTGGAATTTGGTTCCGAAAGGAGCCGAAATGAAAAAAGAAAATTTTACCATGAAAGAATTGCCGGATTCGGAAAAGCCGTATGAGAAGTGTGAAAGAGACGGTGCAAAGTCTTTGTCAAATGCAGAATTACTTGCTGTCATTTTAAAGTCCGGAACAAAGGATAAGACAAGCCTTGCCCTCGCTTTGGAAGTGCTGAGCGCACATCCTTCTTTTCAAGGATTGATGGGATTGTTTCATCTGACGCGTAATCAGCTTCTTCAGATTCACGGAATTGGTCCGGTGAAGGCGGTTCAGATTTTGTGTGCGGTGGAGTTGTCCAAACGACTGGCAAGAGAGAGTAAGTGTAATGCCACAAATTTTAGCCGCCCCGAACAACTGGCGGCTTATTTTATGGATGAAATGCGAAATCTCGAAACGGAGCATTTGTATCTGGCAGCACTGGATGCAAGCGGAAGGCTGCTCTACGACAAAGCAGTTTTTAAGGGAACTATAAACTATTCCGTGGTAAATCCGAGAGAGATTCTGCGGATTGCCCTGCAATGCGACGCGGCTCAGATTGTGATACTGCATAATCATCCGAGTGGAAACCCCATTCCGAGCGGAGAAGATATCGAGATGACCAAACGATTATATGAGGCTTCGGATTTGGTTGGAATTCCTTTGGCTGACCACATTATCATTGGTGATAACCGCTACATTAGTTTAAAAGAAAGAGGATTGATTTGACATGTTAGGAAAAGCAATAGGAATTGATTTTGGAACAAGTTCAATTAAGTTTTATAAAAACGGAGAGGGAATTATTCTCCATGAAAAAAGTGTGATTGCGATTTATAACAAATCTCATACCTTTGCGGTAGGAAATGAGGCATATGAGATGTATGAGAAGGCACCGGCAAACATTCAGGTGTCTTATCCGGTAAAAAATGGTGTTATCGCCGATATCGGAAATATGCAGTCGATGATTGATTATTTCTTCCATGAACTGGACGGCAAGAAAAAGTTAAAAGGTGCGGAATATTATATTGCGGTTCCGACTGATATTACAGAGGTGGAGAAGAGGGCTTATTTCGATTTAATTACGAATACCAATCTGAAGCCAAAGAAAATCCACGTCGTTGAGAAACCGGTTGCAGATGCACTGGGTATGAATCTCGACATTACAAAATCCACAGGAACTTTGGTTGTGGATATCGGTGCAAATACAACGGAGATTTCTGTCATGTCTCTTGGTGGTATTGTATTAAGCCGTTTAATTCCGATTGGTGGAAATCGTTTTGATGAGGCGATTATTAATAAAATCAAAAAGGACAAGAGTTTTGTAATTGGTGAAAAGACAGCAGAAGAAATTAAAATGACAATTGGGTCTGCTTATGTAACGGACGAATCCATTGATGTTTGTGGACGTAATCTGGTAACGGGACTGCCAAGTGAAATTACCATTCAGTCAAAAGATGTACACTCGGCATTGTCTGAATTGTTCCAGAGTATTGTAGATGCCGTAAAAATCATATTGGAGCGCACACCGCCGGAAATTTCTTCCGATATTTACAAATCCGGTGTTTATCTGACCGGAGGTTCCAGCCGCATTAAAGATTTGGGACGTTTTGTATACGACCAGCTCGGACTGAAAGTAAACTTGTGCGAAGAACCGGAAAGTACGGTTGTTATGGGCCTTGGTGCAATTATCGAAGACCCACATTTGGCAAAATTGACCTTGTAATTTTTTCCGAAAACAAAGCGGAGGTGTTTGTGTGAAAAAGCGAAGGAAAAATAAATGGATTCATCCCAAAATATTATATATATGTCTTTCAGTATTGTGTGTATTGTTAGTGCTTCTCTCGTTTAAGTTTACAGACCGTTTTGCCGGTGTGAAAGCTTTTGTCGGGAATGTGGTAACACCAATGCAGAAAGGGATTAATTCCGTTGGTAAATACCTTTCGGATAAAGCAGATTTACTTACTTCAAAAGAAACCCTGTTAGCAGAGAACAAAGAATTGCAGGATAAGTTAAATGACCTAAGTTATGATAATAAAATTCTTGCCCGTGAAAATGCGGAACTGGATAATTACAGAGAATTGTATAAACTGGACAAGGTCTATCCGGATTATCCGAAAGTGGCTGCGCGTGTTATCAGCCGCGATGGTAATAACTGGTTCCATGTATTTACAATTGACAAAGGTAAGAAAGATGGTATTCAGGTTGATATGAACGTAATTGCTGGCAATGGTTTGGTTGGTATTGTTTCTGAAGTTGGTGAGTCGTATGCAAAGGTACGTGCCATCATTGATGATAAGAGCAACGTAAGTGCGATGTTTCAGGATACGGGGGAAACCTGTATTGTAAAAGGAAATATGGAGAGCATTTACAAAGGCTATATTGACATCGAGATGATAAGCAACACGGCAAAGATTAAAGATGGCGATGAGGTGGTTACTTCACACGTCAGTGATAAATTTTTACAGGGATTGTCTGTTGGATATGTCAAGGATATTGTAAGTGACCCGTCTTCTCAGACAAAGACAGCGCATTTAATTCCTTCAGTTAATTTTGACCAGTTGGAAAATGTACTGGTGATTACGCAGCTTAAGGACAATTCAGAAATTAAGGACATAAAGAATTATGATTAAAAAACGTATTTTGCCGGTTGTGATGATATTGGCAGCTTTTTTGCTCCAGACAACCGTATTTCAATCCATAAAGTTAGCGGGTGCGGTTCCAAATCTTTTATTGGTGCTGACAATCACATACGGTTATCTGCGTGGTCGTACTTCCGGACTGGTAATCGGTTTTTTTTCAGGCTTGCTGCTAGACTGTCTGTATGGAAGCGTAATTGGATTATATGCATTTATTTTTATGACAATTGGTTTTGTTGTCGGCTTTTGTAAAAAAATCTATTTTACAGACAGCCTGATTCTTCCGGTTGTTTTAATTGCCTCCGGTGATTTTGTGTATTGCTTTTACTATTATGTCACCGAATTTTTGATGCGTGGCAGACTGCACTTAGGCTTTTATTTTATTCATAAGTTTCTGCCGGAAATACTTTATACAACACTGGCGGGAGTCCTTTTGTTTGAACTGGCAGCTCATTTGGAAAAGCCAAAGGAAAGAAAGAGAAAGGAGATTTAACAGATGTTTAACGGTATACTGGATATGCTGAAAAATGTGGTAAAATCAAGATTTTTCGCCCTGGTGACAACCTATATACTGCTTTTTAGTATACTTGTCGGACGCATGTTTTATCTTCAGATTGTGAAAGGCGAAACCTATGACAGAGAAGCTTCTCTGCAAAAACAGAAAGTTAAAACCATTAAGAGTGCGCGCGGTAAAATTTATGACTGTAATGGCAAACTTTTAGTTACCAATGAGCAGAGTTATTCCATAACGATAGAAGATTCCGGAGATTTGAAAACAAATCAGGAAAAAAATGCAATGATTGAAAAGTGTATCACCCTGATTGAGAAACATGGGGATTCTCTGGATTTGGATTTTCCAATCAGCATGAATAAAAAAGGAAAATTTAAATACACGGTAAACCAGGCGGCGCAGCTTCGTTTTAAAAGAGAGATTTTCTTCTGTAAATCCATCCGTGAGCTGACACAGAAGCAAAAAGATATGACTGCAGAAGAACTGTTTCGTTATATTCGCACCGAAGATAAGGTAAATACCATTCATTTCTTTGATAAAGACGAAACGTATACGGATGCAGAGGCACTGCCGATTATGACGGTGCGTTATGCGTTATTGATGAACACGTATTCGAAATATGATCCGATTACATTAAGTTCCAATGTCTCGGATAAAACAGTGGCCGCCATTAAGGAAAATTCTGCCGATTTGCCTGGCGTTGAAGTTGCCACCGAAATGAACCGTGTTTATAAGGACAGCAAATATTTCTCTCATATTATTGGTTATACGGGATTGATTTCTTCGGAAACGTTAGCGGAAATGAAAGAAAGCGATCCGAATACGGAATATACCTCGGCAGACCAAATTGGTAAAACCGGAATTGAAAAAGAATATGAAGATGAATTAAAAGGTAAAAAAGGTTCCGAAACACTTGTTATTGACAGTACATCACGAGTAGTAAGTTCGCAGAAGACAAAGGATGCGGTAGCAGGAAAGGATATTTATCTGACGATTGATTCCGATTTGCAGAAAGCAACGTATCGTCTGGCAGAAAAACAGATTGCCGGTATTATTACATCCAAATTAATTAATGGGAAGGGACATGGTACAAAAGGAAAAGATGCCAAAGGTATTTTGATTTCTATTTACGATGTTTATGATGCGATTATTCAAAATAGTATTGTTGATGTATCACATTTTAATATGAGTAATGCGACATCCTTGGAAAAATCGGTATACCAGACATTTTCACGGACGAAAAAGAGTGCCATTAACCGTGTAAAGAAAGAACTTCGCGTCAATAATAAAAAGCACGGAAAACAGTTGTCGGAAACAACAGATGGTTATCTGGATTACATTTTCAGTATGCTGAAAACGAATCAGATACTAAATACGTCTACGATGGACACGACAGATACGATGTATAATAAGTATGTAAACAATAAAATCAGTTTAAGCCAATTGTTAGTTTATGGAATCAAAAACAACTGGGTTAATTTAGACAATCTGGAAATTGACAATAACTACTATTCTTCGGAAGAAGTTTTCCAGAAATTAGTTTCTTATGTTGTCGATGAAATCCAGGATGATTCGAAGTTTGATAAGAAAGTGTATCACTCGATGGTAGATTCCGGTGCTTTGTCCGGCAGAGAAATTTGCCTGTTATTGTATGACCAGAAGGTGTTAAAAAAGAAAACTTCTACTTATCAGAAATTGCAGGCGGGAATGATTTCACCATACAGCTTTTTGAAATCGAAAATCCGCTCGCTTGAAATTTCGGCTGGAGATTTGGGACTTACACCATGTTCCTGTGCCGTTATCGTAACCGATGTAAAGACTGGAAAGGTGAAGGCACTAACGTCTTATCCAAGTTATGATAATAATAAATTTGCAAATTCAGTCGATGCCGATTATTATGCCAAAATTAGTACAAGCAGTGCGTCGCCGCTTTTGAACCGTGCGACCCAGCAAAAGGCAGCTCCCGGTTCGACATTTAAGATGGTAACGGCCACAACCGCATTGGAAGAGGGCATTATTAATCCTTATAGCCGGGTATATGATAAAGTGCAATTTAGCAAAATTAATAAGCCTTGGCCAAGATGTTGGAGTACTTATTCTCATGGGAATATTAATGTTTCACAGGCAATCCAGCATTCCTGTAACTATTTTTTCTATGAAATGGGTTATCGGTTAGGAAATGGACACAGCACATTAGTGGATAACGAAAAAGGTTTGAGTAAACTGAAAAAATATGCAGATAAATACGGTTTGACGGAAAAATCCGGCATCGAACTGCCGGAGGCGGAACCAACGTTTTCCGACGTCGATGTTGTTCGTTCTGCAATTGGACAGGGTTCCCACAGTTACACACCGGTTCAGATGTCCCGTTATGTTACGACAATTGCGAATGGTGGAACCTGCTTTGATTTAACTCTGATTCAGAAAATTAAAGATGCTAAATCAAAAACACAGGATAAAAAATTATCCAATGTACGCAATAAATTGAATTTTCAGTCGTCAACTTTAACGGCAATTAAAACCGGTATGAAAAATGTAGTACAGGCCGGAAGCATTAAGTCGCTGTTTAACAATGTAAATGTTACGGTTGCCGGGAAAACCGGTACGGCTCAGATTACAAACAACGAGCCAAACCATGCATTATTTGTTAGTTTTGCACCTTATGAGAATCCGGAAATTTCGATTACGGTAGTAATTCCAAACGGATTTTCTTCTTCCAATGCCGCAGAACTTGCCAGCAAAGTATATCAGTATTATTATGATAAGAGTTCACGTAAAAAACTGATGGATGGAAAGGTTTCGAGTCCGGCAATGGGCGGAACAAGACAAACGGATTAAGGAGTTGGAAATATGAAAAAAGCACCTGTTGTAATTAAAGGAAATAAATCGGGAATACGCATTGTTTTGGATGATGCGCTTCCTTTTCCGGAGATTTTAGAAGAAGTCGAAAAAAAATTCAAGGAAAGTTCGGATTTTCTTGGCGAGGCTCAGGTTGCGGTTTCTTTTGACGGAAGAAAACTGACGGAAGAACAGGAAGCAATTTTACTGGAATGCATCAAGGAAAATTCGAAATTACAGGTCGTGTGTCTGATTGATGAGGACAAGCAGAGAGAAGAATTGTTCAATCAGACTCTAAATGAAAAACTGATGGCAATGAATGCAAATTCCGGTCAATTTTTCAAAGGAAATCTCCGCTCCGGACAGGTGATGGAGTTTGAGACCAGTGTTGTGATTTTAGGCGACATTAATGTAGGTGCACAAGTGGTATCGACAGGAAATGTAATTGTGTTAGGAAGTCTGTATGGAACGGTGTATGCCGGGGCTGCCGGAAAAGAAAATGCGTTTATTGTCGCATTGAAAATGAATCCGATGCAGATACGAATTAGTGATGTAATCGCCCGTTCTTCTGATGAAAAACAAGAAACACCGGCAGAGCCGCAGATTGCCTATTTGCAAGATGGAGCAATATACATTGATACTTTGTCAAGACAGACGTTGACAGAAATTGATGTTTGATATTGATATAAGCCATTGTTATGGTGAAAGGAGAGAAATTTATGAGTGAAGTTATTGTGATTACATCGGGTAAAGGAGGCGTTGGTAAAACAACGACAACCGCCAATGTAGGAACAGGATTGGCAAAAGAAGGAAAAAAAGTTGTATTGATTGATACAGATATCGGATTGCGTAATCTGGATGTCGTTATGGGACTTGAAAACCGTATTGTATACAATCTTGTAGATGTAATTGAAGGAAATTGCCGAATCAAACAGGCATTGATTAAGGATAAACGATATCCGACACTTTATTTGCTACCTTCTGCCCAGACCCGAGATAAGACAGCGGTTACACCGGAACAGATGGAAAAACTGACAAATGAATTAAAAGAAGAGTTTGATTACATATTGCTCGACTGCCCTGCCGGAATCGAACAGGGATTTAAAAATGCGATTGCCGGAGCAGACCGTGCGATTGTCGTAACAACACCGGAAGTATCGGCTGTGCGTGATGCGGATCGTATTATCGGATTGCTGGAAGCAAACGAAATCGGAAAGACCGAACTTGTTGTAAACCGCCTTCGTGCCGATATGGTAAAACGCGGAGATATGATGTCGAGTGATGATGTTGTTGAGATTCTTGCTGTGGATTTGCTTGGTGTTGTGCCGGATGATGAGAATATCGTTGTTTCGACAAATCAGGGGGAACCGCTTGTAGGTAACAAATCGCTTGCCGGCCAGGCATACGAAAACATATGTCGCAGAATCATGGGAGAGGATGTTCCATTGTTGGATTTATACCAGAAAAATGGTCTTTTCTCAAAACTTAAAAACAAATTCAAAAGCTAAGGAGATGAATCGTAATGGGATTTGCAGATTTTTTTAGAAAAAAATCCTCCAGTAATGTAGCAAAAGACCGTTTGAAGATGGTTTTGGTATCGGACCGTGCAAACTGTTCGCCGGACATTATGGAGCAGATAAAAAATGATATTATCCATGTTTTGTCGAAATATGTAGAAATTGATTTAGACGGGCTGGATATCAAGATTGAGCAGACTGAATCGGAAGGCTCCAATGGAATGGTGCCGGCACTTTTTGCCAATATTCCGATTAAGGACATGAAACAGACAAAGAAATAAATTGAGGATTGGTAAGGTGGTAAATCATGCGGGAACGCGTTATGAAATGGTTGCAGATTAAGCGGTATAACTGGAAAAATTATGATATTTTTCTGATTGTAGTTGTGCTTATTTTGACATTAATAAGTTCATATGTCATTTCCATAGTCAATTCTGACATTTCCTTAAAAAGACAGTTAGTCGGAGTTGTTATGGGTATATTTATCATAGGTATTTTTTCCATTATTGATTACCATGATTTATGTATGTATATTCCAATTATATATATTGTTACGACCCTTATGGCTATGGCAACCAGATTGACACCGTTAGGTGTTGAATTAGATACGGGTTCTTACCGCTGGCTTGATTTCAAAGTGTTTACTTTTCAGCCATCGGAAGTATGTAAAATCACATTAATATTGGCACTTGCCACCTTTTTTTCGAAGAGAAAAGAAAATTTATCTACGTATAAAAACTTTTTTCTTGCCTCTTTGATTACCTTTGTACCAACTGTATTTATTTTAATACAAACGGATTTATCATCCAGTGTTGTTATGATTGTTATTCTGATTATGATGTTAGCGTCCTCAGGAATTGGTCATAAAATACTGGCACCGGTTGCTGCCGTTGTTGTTCCGGCAGTTGGTGTTTTATTCTGGTATATTTTACAGCCAAACCAAAAACTTCTGCGTGGCTATCAGTTAGCGCGTATTACCGGATGGCTGCACCCGGAAAAAGAGAGTCTTGGCGTTATGTATCAGCAGAACAACTCGGTACTTTCGATTGCGTCCGGAAAGTTATACGGAAAACTTTTGGATGGCAGCACGACGGCGAGAAATTATACCAGTGTTGATGTAAGAGAAAGTGACTTTATCTGGACACCAATCAGTGAAGAGTTTGGCTTTATTGGATGCATGGTGGTTTTAGCTCTGTTATCCATTATTATTATCAAATGTTTTCTGGTAGCAAAAAATGCGAGAGATTATATGGGAATGATGATTGCCGTAGGAATCGGTGCCATGTTTTGCTTTCAAACATTTTTTAATATCGGTGTGGCAACGTCATTACTGCCAAACACCGGCTTGCCTCTGCCATTTTTAAGTAATGGACTTACGTCTCTTATCAGTAATATGATGGCAATCGGTATTTTGCTAAATGTAGGAATACAACCGAATCGAGGGAGCAGCAGTCTAGATTTTTAATTCAGAGAAAGAGGGGATGTAGTCATGAATATTGCCTTAATTGCACACGATGCAAAAAAAATTCTGATGCAGAATTTTTGCATTGCCTATCGTGGGATTTTGAGCAAACATGAAATTTATGCCACCGGTACGACAGGACGGCTTGTTGAAGAGGTCACAAACCTTTCTATTCACAAGTATCTTGCCGGACATTTAGGTGGAGAAAAACAACTTGGGGTGCAGATTGAAAATAATGAACTGGATTTAGTTATTTTTCTGCGTGATCCATTGACACAGAAAGTTCATGAACCGGATGTAAATAATGTGTTTCGCCTGTGTGATATTCACAACATTCCTCTGGCTACCAACGTTGCTACAGCGGAATTGTTAGTAAAAGCATTAGAGCGTGGCGACTTAGACTGGCGTAATCTGGTTCGTATGTGATTTTATATGTATCGAGTAGGAGGACTCCTACTCGTTTACTTAATTGTTAATTCGCCCACAGAAACTGATGGCATAAAGTCCGCAGATACCGATTACGGCATAAATAATGCGTGATAATACGGACATTGAGCCAAACAAAAAGGCAACTAAGTCCAGTCCGAAAAATCCGACTAAGCCCCAGTTGATGGCACCGATAATAACAAGTACCAGGACAATATAGTCTAATGCTTTCATTTTTGTATACTACCTCCTTTGTTAGATAGTATACCGAGATTGAGAAACACTATTCATTTGAATGAAAAATAAGAACAATGGCAGGAAAGGAAGACAATCATGGGAAAAAGAAAAGTAGTTTCAATGAAAAAAAGATTTCGGCCACAATCCAGTCTGGCTTTTTTTCTTCTGCTTTTGATTGTTGTTTATATTGTTGTGCTGGCATGGGGTTATTTTGCAAAAGAACATATTTCAATTTATGAAGTGAACACAACGGATATTTCAGATGATGCACCGCTGTATGGTTTTATAATGCGTGCGGAAGAAATTGTGAATTCGGATGAATCAGCATATATTAATTATTATCTTTCGGAGGGAAGCCGGATTGGAAAGGGAGATGTGGCATACACCGAAGATACTAGTGGAGAAGTGAGTAAAATGCTTGAACAAATCCGAAGCGAAAAAGACAACTCGGAAAATATTTCAAAAATGCGGGAAGTGATTGCCGGTTTTTACAGTTCTTTCCACAATGCCAATTACAGCGAGGTGACAAAACTTCATTACGACGCAGAAAATGTACTGATGGACTGGAATCAGGGGAATTTATACAGTGATTTAAAAAAAGCGATGGCATCTTCCGGGAAAGCGGACAGTTTTACTAAAGTTACGGCAAAAAAAAGTGGAATTATTGCTTACTCGATGGATGGTTACGAGACAACGAAAGAAGAAGACATCACAAAAAAATTATTTGACCAATATGGAAATGTAGTAAGAAAACAGATGCAGAAAGAGGGAAGCGTCGCAGCCGGCTCACCGGTTTATAAGCTGGTTACAAGTAATGACTGGTCAATTGTTGTAAAGTTAGATGACAGTTACTATCAGGAATTAAAGGACAAAACAAGTGTCCGTGTAACCATA
>CALELW010000176.1 GCA_937902905.1 uncultured Clostridium sp.
TGGAATTACTGGAATCCAAACAAAGTGAAAACGAATACTCCACACACAAAAAAACAAACTTAGCTGTTTTCACAGCATTATATTTCACCGCTGACTATTTGCATATTATTCTCTCCCTTGTAACAATTCAAGGCATATACGGAATCATTATTCCCTTAATCTTCCCCCTATTTACTGTTAAATCAGCAAACTGCCCTACAATAGATTTGTCTACACTTTTCTTCATCCATTTCCTGCTTCTCTTATATGCCTTCTCAGGACTTTCTGAAGCATCCTTTATCGTGCATTTGTCTTGTAACACTGCTTTAAAAGTCTTTGGCTCAATACTATAAATAGAGCCATCACTGCCCCAATTATGCACCTTGTGATACCAAACAGTACTTCCTCTAATTTTTGTAACAATGGCATAGCCATCAAATGATTTCTTTGTTGTTGACGGCTGTATACTTTCCAACATTTTTCTAGCATAGTTTTCAACTGTAAAATATAGTGATGCTGTATTATATTCTTCCATCATTTTACTTGTAGATTTTTTATAATACTGAATATATGTCTTTCTTTTTCCTGATTTGTCTACAAGGAGTTGAATCAACTGGTTTTTCAAGTAGTACGCCCTATACTCTTTTCCTTTGATTTTGCCATAGGAAAACATTAGGTCATTTCCATGAAAATAATAAGTCATTTTCCCCTTTTCAAAGTTCAAAGTAACCGTTTGATTTTTTGTTTTTAATTGTTTTGATTTCTTGTAATAAAACTGCTTGATTGTATCAATGCGCTTTGAAACAACACTTTTAGAAAAAATCTTGTGTTTATACGCACTTCTTGCAGAGGCATTTTCCCCTGTATTCATAACAACCACAACAAACAACAAAAACAGTACACTCATATGAAACAATATTTTTTTCATTTTAAATTCCTCCCATCATAATTTCTTTATGCTTTTCCTGCATCCTGATAAATCTTCAGCATCGGCATCATAACCGCACCAATTACGCCACCTACCAATACAGCAAGCACAACGATAATCAGCGGCTCCATTGCCGTCGTAAGGTTCTTCGTTGCCGTCTCTACTTCTCCTTCGTAGTATTCGGCAACCTTGTCAAGCATCTGCTCTGTCGTACCGGTTTCCTCACCGATTTTAAGCATATGCGTTACCATCGGCGGAAATACTTCAGAAGCCTCTAATGGTTCTGACATCGGGATTCCCTGCATAACCTCTTCACGACAATCTTTTACTGCTTTTCGAATCACTCGGTTTTCAATGACATTTCCCACAATTTCAAGGGCTTCCACCAAAGGAACACCCGACATAATAAGCGTAGACATCGTCATCGAGAACTTTGCCGCCGCATTTTTTACGGAAAAATTGCGAAACATCGGTATTTTTAACGCAACCCGGCTGGTAAACTGTTTGCCGGGCTCTGTCTTCTTGCCGCAGATAATAAAAGTCAGCAGCAAAATAAGTCCTAGCGCAATCGCAATAAAATTACTCGTCATAAAATCGCTCAGTCCAATTACCATCTTTGTCAGCATCGGCAGTTCCTCACCCATACTTTCAAAAGTCTGCTGGAAGTTTGGAATTACCGTAGTCATCAAAACAATAATTACGCCAACCGCTACAACCAAAACGACAATTGGATAAATCATAGCGGATTTAATCATGGAATTTAATTTCATATCTTTATCAAACTGCGTACAAATACGATCAAACGCAATTTCCAAATTACCGGTTGCCTCGCCCGCAGCGACCATATGAATCAAAATAGATGGAAAAATTTTACTTTCCATTTCCATGGCATCTGCTAAACTGTCTCCCTTTTCCACATTCACCATAACACGGTAAAGGGCTTCTCTAAGATATTTATTTTCTGTCTGGTCCTGAACCATCCGTAGACCGTCAATGACGGTTACGCCTGCTGTCAAAATACTGTAAAACTGTTTACAGAAAATGGTGATATCCTTTTTCTTGACCGGATTTCCAATTGTAATATTCCAACTGGCATTGTCAAGGTCAAATGCTTCGCTAAGCTCTAAAACGATGCTGCCTTCACCCTTGAGTTTTCGCATTGCTGCCTCTTCACTGACAGCTTCCATCGTTCCTTTTTTCTCTTTGCCATATTTATCTGTAATGAGATATTTATACTTTGCCAATTCATTCTCCCCTTTCTCGTGTTTTAAAAACCACCGCTCCCAAACGTAGGTCCATCCCAGTCATCCATCTGCCACGAAGGTTCCGATAACGGTGTTGGGATTTTCCCGGCCGGAATACGTCTTGCCAAATTCGATGGATCCTGCGCAAATGTCATCGCATCCTCAGCCGTAATCTGATGCGTGCGGTAAAGCTCATAAAGTGCATCATCCATCATCATCATGCCGCTTTGTTTATTGGTCTGGATAATGGATGGTATCTGATGCGGTTTCGCCTCTCGAATCAAATTGCGGACCGCACTGTTGGCATACATAATTTCAAAGGCTGCCACACGGCCCTTGCGGTCAGCTGTAGGCAGTAACTGCTGGGAAATAATCGCCTCTAAAAGAGTCGCTAACTGCAAACGAATCTGCGCCTGCTGATTCATTGGAAATACATCGATAATACGCTCAATCGTAGGAACCGCTCCAATGGTATGCAAAGTCGATAATACAAGATGTCCGGTCTCTGCCGCCGTAACCGCGGTAGCAATCGTATCTAAATCTCGCATCTCACCAACCAAAATAATATCCGGATCTTCTCGCAAAGCAGCGCGAAGCGCCCCTGCATAAGACTGGGTATCAATTCCGACCTCTCTCTGATTTACAATTGATTTTTCATGACTATGTAAATACTCAATCGGATCTTCCAGTGTAATAATATGTTTATTCTGTGTCTGGTTAATAATATGAATCAAAGATGCCAGTGTCGTCGATTTACCGCTTCCGGTCGGTCCGGTAACTAAAATCAAGCCACGCTTTTTCTTGACTAACTCCAAAACGGATTGTGGCAGACCAAGTGATTCCGGACTTGGAATCTCGGTATTCACAAGTCGGATAACAAATGACATCGTTCCACGCTGTTTGAAAATGTTTACACGAAAGCGTCCCACGCCTTTAATCGCATAGGAAAAATCGACTTCTCCTTCGCGGTTAAATCTTTCTACCAGACGCCCCGGTATCATCTGTTCTACTAAAGCTTTAGAATCTGCCGGAAGGATCCGTCCTTCCATCAACGTCACAAGTTCTCCATTTACACGGCATTTCGGTGGGATACCTACCGTTACATGAACATCACTTGCACCCATTTTTCTTGCTCGAATCAGCAAATCATCAATTGTCATTACGACCTCCCCATTTCCATTTCTGCCATTATTCTGTCGCGATGCGCTCCACTTCCGCAATCGAGGTAATTCCCTGCAAAACAAGTTTTGCTGCACCAATACGCAACGTTGTCATTCCCTCACTTAAGGCAACTTTCTGAATTTCATCGGCACCGCCACCGGCAGCAATTACTCTTCTTACTTCCGGAGATACCGTCATAATCTCATACACACCAATTCGTCCGCGGTAACCGGTACCGTTGCAGAACGCGCAGCCCTGTCCGCCAGGCTCATAAATCGGCTGTGTTCCCTCTCCACGAATCCGAAGTCTCCTCTTATCTTCATCGGTTATCATCCTTTGTCTCTTACACTTCGGACACAGACGGCGCACCAGTCGCTGTGCAATGATACCAACCGTAGAATCGGCAATCAGATATGGCTCCACACCCATATCCGCCAGACGGGTAATGGTACTGGCTGCACTGTTTGTATGCAGGGTACTTACTACCAGGTGTCCGGTGATTGCGGCTTTTACCGCAATACTTGCCGTCTCTTCATCTCGAATCTCACCAATCATAATGATATCCGGGTCCTGACGAAGAATGGAACGAAGTGCAGATGCAAAGGTAAGTCCTGCCTTTTCATTTACCTGAACCTGATTAATGCCGTCTACATCGGCCTCAACCGGGTCCTCAACCGTAACAATGTTTACACTGCCCTCATTCAGCTCACTCAGCACCGTATACAATGTTGTCGATTTACCACTTCCGGTCGGTCCGGTAACTAAAATAATGCCATGCGGCTGATGAACCAGATGGTCAAACCGGCGCATCTCTGCTTCCGGAAATCCCAGTTCACTTTTATCTCTCGTAAGCGCCGACTTTGATGCCAGACGCATTACAATCTTTTCTCCAAAAGTTGTCGGCAGACTCGATACACGAATATCGTATTCAACACGATCAAAACGCTGTGTCATACGTCCATCCTGCGGTGCTCGTTTCTCAGAAATATTCATGCCACTGATAATCTTAATACGCGCTACAATTGCATTTAACAATTCTTTTTCATACCGCATCATTTCCTGCATCACGCCATCAATACGAAAACGCACTCGCACGCTGTCTTCCAGAGCCTCAATGTGAATATCACTCGCTCTTTCGTTCACTGCCTGCTCAATAATTTTATTTACCAGCAAAACAATCGGTGCATTATCAACTTCTTCGTTTACTTCCTCCTGTTTTTCCCTGGCATTCTGCTGCTCCCTGCGCTCTTTGGAATATGTTTCTGCCATTTTGGCAACCTGCTCATTTCCATAATAGCGCTCAATACCAAAACGCACATCGGACGGCGTCGCAACCATCGCCTCAATCTGCATATTCGTCACAATTGCCAAATCATCAATTGCGATAATATCCATCGGGTCCGCCATCGCCACACGCAGAATATTCGGATTATCCGGGTCAACTTCAAACGGAACCACATTGTGCTTTCTTACAATTGTCTCCGGCAAAAGCGAAATTACTTCCGGTGCAATTTTCGCCTCACGTATTCTCGCTACCGGATATCCCATCTGCTGATGAAGGGCTTCTGCAATTTCATTTTCATCGGTAAATTTTAACTCAATCAAAGTCTCGCCAAGCTTCAAACCAAGTTCTCGCTGCTTTTTGAGTGCTTCCTCTAACTGTTCACTGGTAACTACGCCGGCATCTACCAGCAAATCGCCAAGTCTTTTACGTTTTCTTCCAATCATATGGATTCACCTTAATTTACTGTATTTGCTTCTTCTTTAGCGTTTTTGCTTTTACGAAGTTTAATACCAACCGCAATGCCGGCAGCTGCCGTTACTCCGAACATAAAAAGACGAATCAAATAATACCCCAATGCTTCCAGAATTGTTCTTTCCATTCTACACACCTTCCTTATTCTTATTGGTTTAACGTTTATCTGCGATTTGCCAACTCTCTGGTGATGTCTTCCCAAGTCAGACCACATTCTGCCATAAGTACCATCATGTGATAAAGAAAATCAGCAATCTCATACTTTAACTCTTCTGCGTTTGGATTCTTCGCCGCAATAATGATTTCCGACGCTTCTTCCCCGCATTTTTTCAAAATTTTATCAATTCCCTGCGTAAACAGATAATTCGTATACGAACCCTCTTTCGGATTTTTCTTTCGGTTTTCAATCGTCTCAAAGTCTTCCTGTAAAATCGTTAATGGATTGGTATCGATGTAATCTTTCTTTGCCAGTTCTTTGAAAAAGCAGCTGTAAGAACCGGTATGACAGGCAGCACCAACTTGATGCACTTTTGCCAGAATCGTATCGTTATCACAGTCTAACGAAAGTTCTTTTACATACTGATAATGTCCGGAAGTATCTCCTTTGCACCATAATTCCTGACGGCTTCTGCTGAAATACGTCATCTTTCCGGTCTCACAGGTAGCCCGATATGACTCTTCGTTCATATAGGCAAGCATCAGCACCTGACCGGTTCGGTAATCCTGCACGATACAAGGAACTAATCCTTTATCATCCGTTTTAAATTCCGAAAATGGAATAGCACTTTTAAATGTGTTCATCTCGATACCGGCATCTTCCATATTCCGTTTTACCTTGAACAAATCGCGGCGTTCAAAGTAATTGGTTGCCACGCCCTGTACCTCATCAATTTTCAGCAAATCTTCCAAATCGTTGCGGAGCAGACTGTCTCGAATCAAAAATTTCTTTCCGCTTGCTTTGATTCTGCGGTTTAATGGTTCCCCGGTATTTACATGCTTCAATAAAAGCGTCGATACCGGAAAAGCAATTTTTTCAAACGGAAGACCTTCATCCACTTCCACAAGAATTTTATCTTCACCAAATCTGGCTGCAGCTTCTTTAATCACACCTTCATCCGGGCAGATTTCGTATTTCACAACCACACGGTCTGCTCCTGTGTAAAATGCTTTTTTTACATCTTCAAAACGGGCTGCATACATGCCGACAATAAATGGTATATCAATCTTTTTATCAATCTCTTTTAAGGTTGCTAAAAATTCTTCTCTTTCTTCTGTTATTTTGGAGTAATTGTATAAAAACAATTCATCCGCTCCCGCAAAACAGTAATCTTCTGCCATCGTCACTACATTGGCAGCTAATTCATTCTCCCCGTTAATAAAGGGAATCAGTTTTTTATAAGACACGTCTCTTCCTCCTCTATTGTTTAAAGAACGCCCTTTGTCGAAAGGACTCCTTCGATTCTGTCATCTACTTTTGAAGCCATATCCATTGATTTTGCAACCGCTTTAAACATCGCCTCTATTACATGGTGGGTGTTTTCTCCTGCTAACTGCTTAATGTGCAGATTCATCTGCGCACCGCTTGCCAGTCCCATAAAGAACTCTTTCACCACTTCCGTCTCCATCGTACCAAGCCGCTGTGCTTTTAACTCAGCGTCATAGGCAAAATACATGCGTCCTGAAAAATCAAGAGAAGCAAGTACCAGTGCATCGTCCATCGGCAATACAAAATAACCAAAACGGGCAATTCCTTTTTTGTCACCTAATGCTTTCAAAAAAGCCTGTCCTAAAACAATTCCGGTATCTTCTACCGTATGATGGGCGTCCACATGGGTATCTCCCTGTACCGATACTGCCAAATCAAACAAACCATGTTTGGCAAACCCCTCCAGCATATGGTCAAAAAAGCCAATTCCTGTATGTATGTCATACTGACCGGTTCCATCCAAATCCAGTTCAATGACAATTTCCGTCTCCTTGGTATCCCGCTCGCACCGCGCAAAACGACTCATGTTCTTCTCTCCTTTCACTCTCGCAACATATCATTTTTATTATATCGTTTTCCCTTGTAAAAAGCAAGGTTTTCGGTCAAGTATCCGAATTATTTTCAAGCCAGCTTTTGTACAAATCCGGTCTTCTCTCACGCGTACGCGTAACAGACTGTTCTTTGCGCCATTCATTAATTTTTTCATGGTGCCCGCTCATCAAAACATCCGGCACTCTGCGCTCTAAAATTTCAACCGGTCTTGTATACTGCGGATATTCTAACAGACCATCCGAAAAACTCTCCGTCTCCGCAGACTCCTCATTGTTTAACACACCGGGAACCAGTCTGGCAATCGCATCCATCATGACAAGTGCCGGCAGTTCTCCGCCTGTCAGTACATAATCACCAATTGACACATAATCGGTCACGATTTCTTCCAGCACACGCTCATCCACGCCCTCATAGTGACCGCACAAAAAGACTAGTACCTCTTCTTTTGAAAAATCTTTCGCAAGCTTCTGAGAAAAAACATCTCCCTGCGGGGTTAAGTAAATGACACGCGGTCTTTTACCCACTTCACTGCATATCTGCTCATAACAGCGGTAAATCGGCTCTGCCTCCATCACCATGCCGGCACCCCCGCCATACGGATAATCATCCACTTTTCCGTGCTTGTTGAGCGTATAATCCCGTATATTCATTACATGCAGAGAAATCAGCCCCTCCGCCATGGCACGTCCCATAATACTCGTATTCATCGCCTGTTCAATCATTTCCGGAAATAACGTCATTACATAATATTTCATTCCATCAGCCCTTTCATGACATGTGCTCTTACAATTCCTTCTTTTGTATCCACTTTCTTGATACAGTCCGGGATAACCGGAAAAAGCACTTCTTTTCCCTCTTTTGTCTCAATTACAAATACGTTGTTTGCTCCGGTTTCCATAACATCTGTCACTTTGCCGATTTCTTCTTCGGTATCCTCGTCAATGACAACAGCTCCGGGAACATCACAAAGATAATACTGCCCTTCCTTAAGCGGAAGTGCATTTTCTCTTGTAACCATCAAATCACATTTGCGGAACCGCTCAACATCATTTATATTATTAAATTCTTTAAATTTCAAAATTACAATATTTTTAAAATATTTCACACTCTCCACATGAAGTGTTAAATTTCCCTCTTTTGTAATCAAAATAACCTCATCACATTTTTTGAAACGTTTTACATCATCTGTTGTCGGGAACACTTTCACTTCTCCTCTGATCCCATGCGTTGTTGTCACAACACCAATTCGCAGTAAATCTTCCATAATTCTTCCTTTCCCTCTTTTTGGTAAGATATAAAACACCCCGCAGGCAAAAACCCGCAGGGTATTCATGACGTGAGAACACGTCTCATCCTTATTGAATGTCAACCATAATCTTCTTGTCACCTTTGGAACCGGCGGCACGGACAACAGTACGAATCGCTTTTGCAATACGTCCCTGTTTACCAATTACTTTACCCATGTCTTCCGGTGCTACCGTAAGATTCAAAACAATCTGTTTTTCATCTTCTGTCTCTGTGACAACGACATCTTCCGGACTGTCTACTAATGCACTAGCAATCACTTCTACTAATTCTTTCATTACCAGCCCTCCTATTTCTCAATACCTGCCTGTTTGAACAAACGTGCAACTACGTCTGTTGGCTGAGCACCATTCTGCAACCATTTCTTTGCTGCTTCCTCGTCTACCTTTACAACACATGGTTCCTGATTTGGGTCATAAGTACCAATCTCAGCGATGTTTCTTCCATCTCTAGGAGATCTCTCATCAGCAACTACAATTCTATAAAATGGTGATTTCTTCTGCCCTAATCTTTTCAATCTGATTTTTACTGCCACGTCTTTCACCTCCTTATTCTAATCTAAAAATCTATCTCCAAAAAATTTCCAAAGAAATTCTTTTTGGATATCACATTACATCCCGCCAAACGGGAACTTAAAGCCGCCAAATCCGCCTTTTCTGCGTCCTTTTCCAGACATCATGCCAGACATCTGTTTCATCATCTTACGGCTCTGTTCAAACTGTTTCATCAGACGGTTTACCTCGCTGATGTCTACACCGGCACCTTTTGCAATGCGGCGTTTTCTCGATGGATTAATGATTCCCGGATTTGTCCGCTCCTCAATTGTCATGGAGTAGATAATTGCCTCCGTTCCTTTAAGAGCATTATCATCAATTTCCAAATCCGCAGGTAATCCCATGCCCGGAAGCATGCTGAGAATACTGCTTAAGCCGCCCATCTTTTTCATCTGCTGCATCTGCTCTAAAAAGTCATTAAAATCAAATTCAGCTTTTTTAATCTTCTTTGCCATCTCGGCGGCTTTTTGTTCATCAATCTGTTCTTCCGCTTTTTCAATCAGTGACAACACGTCACCCATACCAAGGATTCGAGACGCCATACGGTCCGGATAAAACTGCTCCAAATCGGATAACTTTTCACCCATTCCGACATAATAAATCGGTCGTCCGGTCACGGCACGAATCGAAAGCGCCGCACCACCTCTGGTATCACCGTCAAGTTTTGTAAGAATGACACCATCCACATGTAACTTTTCATTAAAGGATGATGCTACATTCACCGCATCCTGACCGGTCATTGAATCCACAACCAAAATGGTCTGATGAACTTCTACCTGCTCTTTTATCTTCGCGAGTTCCTCCATCATGTCCTCATCAATATGAAGACGTCCGGCGGTATCGAGAATCACTACATTATTCCCATTTGCCTTTGCGTGCTCCACACCGGCTTTTGCAATATCAACCGGATTGTGATTCGTTCCCATCGAAAATACAGGAACTTCCTGCTTGTCTCCATTTATCTGTAACTGCTCAATCGCAGCCGGACGATAAATGTCACACGCAACTAAAAGCGGTCTTTTTCCTTTTGCCTTTAACTTTCCGGCAATTTTCGCTGTCGTAGTCGTTTTACCGGCACCCTGGAGACCACACATCATAATAACCGTAATCTCATTGCCGGGAAGAATGTCAATTTCTGTGGTTGTTTCTCCCATCATCTTGACCAGTTCTTCATTTACATATTTAATAACGGTCTGTCCGGGCGTAAGACTATTGAGTACATCTTCTCCGGTCGCACGCTCCTGTACCGCTTTGACAAACTGCTTTACTACTTTAAAGTTTACATCTGCCTCAAGCAAAGCCATCTTTACTTCACGGAGTGCAGCCTTAACATCGGCTTCCGTTAAGCGGCCCTTACTGCGCAGACCCTTGAATACATTTTGAAGTTTAGCCGTCAAATTATCAAATGCCACGAGTAATCCCCTTTCTTTATATCAGTTCATATATCTCTTCGGCGAGCGTTGTAATCTGTCCTGCCGTTTGTTCATCAAAATTTTCTTTTGCAATACTTTCAATCTCACCAAGTTTGTCCTTTGTTAACTGAAATTTTTCAATCAAATGCAGTTTTTCTTCGTACCCTTTCAAACGTGTGCGGCATCTCTTTACAATGTCATACACACCCTGTCTGGTAATATCCCGCTCTTTCGCAATCTCGCTCAACGAAAGATTACTTAAAACGTAATCTTCAAACACGACACGATTGCTTTCCTTAAGCAGAGCACCGTAAAAATCATACAAATACGATAATTCTACAATCTCATCTAACTCGGATAACGATTTTTCCTTCGACATAAAAGCACCACCTGTAAAGGTTTTTTCTTTACAGGTGGTAAGTATAGCGTATTTGACTGACGTTGTCAAGCCTTTTCTTCGTTTTTCTCTAGTCTTTTTGAGAGGGTGTGCGGCACCTCCACAATCTCGAAACGTGCCGGAATTGCTGTCTCTTTGCCAAGAGTATTATATTTTTTCAAAATACGATTAGCTACCATCGCACCATCTTCCTTCGTTGCATCCATAAGAATGACAACCTGCTGAGTGGAACTAAAACGGCTCGTTACATCCCCTCTTCGCAGCGACCTCACAATCGCTGATTCCAAAAGCACTAACGAATCTTCTATCCGCTCCAGTGATATTTCTTTATCTTCCGGCAGTTCCATAGACAATAAAACAACCTGCACATGCTGTCCGTTTCTCTCCACATTTCGTGCAATAAATTGGTAAATAAACGAAAAACGATCGTATTCTACCGCATAAGCACCCGGACGGTATTTTCTTTCGGTCACCTGCCGCATCAACTGGTCTAAATCCATCTGACAGCCGGTCTGTCTGTTATTTTTCAAGTCTTCCGGCATAGATTCAAATAAATGATACGCGTCTTTTCCATTATTTTTTACATAGTATAATGCCCGGTCAGCTTTTTCATATAACTGCTCGCAGTCCAGTTCCTCGCCTCCGTAATATTTTGTCATGATTCCAATAGAAACCGAACACATACTGCATCCCATCTCCGTTCTTACCTTTGCAAAGTCTTTAATAATGTTCTCCGCACGCTCGCAGATAACACGTTCATCCTCCAATTCAAAGAAAAATACCGCGAACTCATCCCCGCCCATGCGGCAGACAAAGTCATCGTCTCTTGTATTTTTCCGAATAACGTCAGCAAATGCCTGAATCAATTCGTCACCGGTTTTGTGTCCATATGTGTCATTGACCTGCTTAAAATTATCCAAATCCATCATAAAAAATGTTCCACAAGACTTTGAATAAAGCAGATAATTATTAATTTTATCTTCAAAATACCGACGGTTCAAAAAATCGGTCAAGGAATCACGTTCCAGTTCACTCTGAGTCTCCAGCACAGTTTCGGTAAAGACCTGACGAAGCAGTGCATTTGCCTCGTTCAGTTCTCCCTCACCCTTCAGTTCACCCTCAGCCCGGTCTTCATCAATCGTAAAACCTTCCTCCAAAAGTTCAAGAAAAGCATCTACAATTTCCGGGTCAAACTGCGTTCCACGTCCTCTCATAAGTTCCTGTATTGCATGTTCTTTGGAATAATGTTTGCGGTACGCTCGGTCTGCCGTCATTGCCTCATAGGCGTCTGCCACCGCAATAATGCGCGACACTTCCGGGATTTCATCGCCGCTGATTCCTACATAACCATTTCCATCATACCATTCATGATGATATCTCACGCCTTCCTCAAGCCCCGGAATAAATCTCGTATTCTGTACAATCTGGGCACCGATTTCAGCATGTTTTTTTACATTTTCGTATTCTTCTTTTGTAAGCTCTGAGGCTTTGTTTAAAATAGTATCCGGCGTAGACACCTTACCGATATCGTGTAAAAGTGCAATATAATAAAGCGCCTCTTTTTCTTTATCCGAATAACCGAGTTTTGCAGCAATCCCCTTGCAGTACAGCGCAACGCGCAGTGAATGTCTCCTTGCATAGCGGTCTTTGGCATCCACTGTGTGGGCAATCGTAACCATCGACTGTAAAAAAAGCCGGTCAATCTGATCTTTTTGTTTTGCGATCAAATGCGCCTGCTGCTTTCGGAGTACGGAAAGTTCCACAATATGCGCAATTCTTGCCTTTAAAACCTGCGGTTCAAAAGGAAGTGAAATAAAGTCTATCGCACCTTCTTCTAATCCCCTAAGTTCACTCTGTGTATCTTTTTCACTCATCATTAAAATGACAGGAATTTCTTTTGTTTCTTTCTCCGCCTTTATCCGGCGGAGAACTTCATATCCATCCATTCCAAACATATTTGCATTCATAAGAATCAAATCCGGAAATTCAGACTTCAGACAATCCAGTACATTGACTCCTGTCTGCACCAATGTTACATCATAGATATCACTTAAAATGGTATCCATATATCGCAATGCCACCTTCGTATTATCGGCAGCTAAAATCTTCGGTTTTTGCATCATACTGTCATCCCCTCATGTTCCTGCAAACGAGCAAGCGTCGTCGAAATGCCAAACTCATCGCAGACTTTTTTATATGCATCCATATCCCCTTGCTTTTTATCTGTCTTTACAGCTCGTATCAACAAATTTTTCGGTGTATGCTCTAATTCAATAAATTCAAGTATTTGTGTTTCATATCCTGCCTGCTCCAACAGATTTGCCCGCAATGCATCCGTCATCAAAGCAGCCATCCGCTCCTTGATAATCCCATATTTAAATATCGACTGCATTCGGTCATTCTTTAACTGTGCATTTACCTCATGCTGGCAGCATGGAACCGATAAAATCACTTTTGCGCCCCAGCGAATTGCCTTGTCTAACGCAAAATCGGTCGCTATATCACACGCATGAAGCGTCACGACCATATCGACCTGATTTACCCCCTCAAAAGAACTGATGTCACCCTCCAAAAAAGTAAGTTCCTCGTAGCCAAACCGCTTAGCAAGCTCATTGCAGTGTTGTATCACATCGGATTTTAAATCCAGTCCTATCATGTGGACACGATACCCATTCATGATTTTCAGATAATAATACATAGCAAACGTAAGATAGGATTTCCCACATCCAAAATCA
>CALELW010000177.1 GCA_937902905.1 uncultured Clostridium sp.
AATTCCATGACATTTAATTCCCCTTCATGCAATCGCATTTCCTTATCCGAACTCTTACTCATAAAAACAAATCCTCCTCAATGTCAGTAGCAAAAATCACGTTATCTACATTTGTAGACAAAAAGAAACTACAATAATAGAACACTCCCCCTAAAGATTCTACAAGTTGTTACTTCACGAACATTTGCCAAGTAACTAAATTCTACACCTATAGTAATGCAATTGTCAAGCAATATTTTGCCTAAAAAATCACGAATTTCCGAGGGTTTTTAGCAATTCTACAAAATATTGTGGAAGCGGTGATTCAACCTCAATATATTGATTTGTAACCGGGTGTTGAAATCCTAAAATTTTTGCGTGCAGCGTCTGTCCCTGCAGTTTTTCAAACATTTTTTGTGGTTTCGGACCATATAATTCATCCCCCAGTAACGGGTGCATAATGGATGCCATGTGCACCCGAATCTGATGCGTACGTCCTGTCTCAAGCTGACATTCAATATAATTGAATTTATGATTTAGATGAGAAAGTACACGATAATGTGTAACTGCTCTCTTCCCCTTCTCCGGCGGAACTACCGCCATCTTTTTTCGATAAACGGGATGCCTGCCAATTGGCTTGTCGATTGTTCCTGTTTCTTCCTGCAAATTATGATATACAATAGCTTCATATTTTCTCGTAATGGAATGAACCTGCAATTGTTTTGCCAGTGACTGGTGGGCAATATCGTTTTTACAGGCAATGATTGCGCCTGTTGTATCCATATCAATTCGATGTACGATTCCCGGCCGTAATACGCCGTTTATTCCCGACAAATTGCCTTTACAGTGATACAGCAGCCCATTTACCAAAGTATGGCTCATATGCCCCGCAGAAGGATGTACAACCATTCCTTTGGGCTTATCAATAACAATGACATCATTATCTTCATATAATATGTCTAAATCCATTTTCTCCGGCTTAATTTCCAGTTCCTTTGGTGCCGGAATTTCTATTATTATTTTATCACGAAAAGAAACGGGATATTTCACCTTCGTGATGACATTCCCGTTCACTGTAACCTTTTCATTTTTTATTAATTTCTGAATAAAGGAACGCGAATATTCCATCTGTTCAGCCAAAAACTGGTCAATCCGGCGTTCCTCTTCTGTTTCTACATCAATTGTTAATTTTTCTTCTTCCACAAAAAATCTTCTTCCTTATATCGAAATAGTAAGCAATAAATCAGTAAGACAGCCGCAATGCAAACATAGCAGTCTGCCACATTAAATACCGGAAAATTGATTGCTTTAATATACAAAAAGTCAACTACATAATGCCACATCATACGGTCGATAAAATTGCCTATTGCACCAGCTGCTAAAAGGATAATGGTAAACCGAAGCAGCAGAAATTTCTTTTCCACCGGTATCCTGCTGTAGAAATATATCATTGCACCAAGGACAACAATCGTAATTATGGCAAAAAACCATATAGCATTCGGGAAAATTCCCCATGCTGCACCCGGATTCTCTAAATAATGTAATGTAAATACACCAGGAATTATCGTAATGTCATCCTGCCTTAAAGAAGTAATCGCAAAATTTTTCGTTATGCGGTCTCCGAAAATAAGCAAAATGAATACGAGTGCAAATACTGCATGATGTATTAGTTGTTTTTTATTCTGAGCCATTAAAAATCATCTACCGAACCAAGAAACTCAAAAGGGTCCTCGTCCTTTCCTTTCTTTTTCTTATTCTTCTTACCCAAATTAATATTCTGCAGCAGAGAATCCAAAGATGGCGTCTCTTTTTCATTTTTGTCCTCTTCCGGCTCAAGAGAAAGCATTTCCGGATTGGAATCCAAAGTTACCGCAGGATTTGGCACTGCCTCAAAAGGTTCTTTAACGACTGCATCCACCGGGTCTAACACGAGAGCATCCGTTACTTCTTTTGTGTCCGCATCTTTTGGTTTCTGAATCTGATTCAAGGTATCACTTAAATCAATGGTATCTGCCGTGAGAATATCTTCCTGCAGCTCTTCGTTTTTCTTTGGCGTACGTTTTTCTTTTTTTACATCCGGAAGAACCATTGTTTCCGATAAATCCTCCGGCTCTTTTTCCACTGTCTCTTTCATAACAGGCTGCTCTTTTACAATCGGTTCCGGTATCTCCATTTTTGCCGGTGCCTTTGGCTCTTTATGTTCCTCCGGTGCCTGCTCTGCAATCATATTGCCTTTTTCATTTTGGATTGCCTCAATCTCCGGCGAATATACATCAAAAGAATCACTGGTAATTAACTCCAACTGAGCAGATGCAACCTGTTTTAACTGCATTTTATACTGGTTAAACTGCTGAACCAGAGAAAGACATTTTTCCTTTAATTTATCATACTCCTGCTCCGCCTCTGCAACAATTTTGTCAGCTTTGGTATTTGCATCCTTTTCAATTGCCTCTGCCTTTAACTGAGCAGCATCTTTTGTTTCCTTCGCTGTTTTTTCAGCAAGAACCAATGCTTTCTGCATCGTATTCTCAATGGAACGGTAATACTGCACTCCGTCATTTAAGGATTTTACATTTTTCTGTAACTCTAAATTTTCATCGTACAACTGCTTGTACTGTTCCATCACAAGTTCCAAGTAATCATCCGTTTCATCTTTATCATAGTACTTGCGTTTTTTTGGCTCCATCATTTTATTTTTCAAATCAAGTGGTGATAACATGAACCTTCATCTCCTTATCGGTATTG
>CALELW010000178.1 GCA_937902905.1 uncultured Clostridium sp.
TCCATCACTCACAGATTTTTTTAATTCATTTACCGCCCCGCTCAAGTTCTGTGCGTTCGTTTGGAGGACTTCGTTTCCGATTGCTCCGGTTATCGTTCCGTCGCCAACGTTGGCAATACTTTTGTTACCTAACAGCTTTTCATAGGAGGTATTATCTTTTACCCCCCCCTCGACATTTGTAGGAATCACTGCCATTGCTCCGATTCCCAAGCCTACTGCTCCTGTTTTCTTTAAAAATTCACTTCGTTTCATTGATTTTTTCTCCTTTCAGATTCCTTTCTTGCCATGGTTCTGCTTTTCCAATTCATGCATCCCACTATAATTAAATGTTCTTTTTTATGATAAGAACACATTGTTGTTAATAGATAGGCGTCTTTGTTGTAAATACATCCCTTACATGAATGATTCCCACCACAGCTTAGTGTATATGCCATTAGTACAAATGCGCCCGCAAAAAACACTAATGTTATCACTGCTATCATAAATTTAGGTTTCCTTTCCTGTTGTAGTTTCTTTGATTCCATATCTTTCCAGAATTCGATAGCTAAAATAAGCATACAACATTGGCTCTGTTTCCTTTAACCACTCGCAAGCTTCCTGTAAGCAATAACGCATATTGTCTTCAAGTTTATCCAAACAATGGTAATGTTTGCCTATAATATAATCTGTTATCAATCTGGCTTTCTCTTGAAAGCATTGCCTATTATCCGGCAACATAATATCTCCCGTATTTAGTTTATTGTCTGACAAATATTGTTTTCTGCATAATTTATTACATTTGCATTCCCCACAACGTTGCATTACATAACAGCCACCTCTATATATGGTAACTGCCAATCCCAAGTTGTTATTTTTAAGTCCAGTTGGAGTTATATAGCCTAAAATATAATTTTCATCAGTAATATCCGGGCTAGGCAAGATAGCAAGGTCATTTAATCGAATAACAAGCATTCGGTCGCTATCGCGGAATGTAACTCTTTCACAATCCCTTAATAATGGCTTATCATGCTGTTCAATGTACGTATGTGCATTCATAATACTGATTTCTGCAAGCATTAATGCAAATTCGTCTGTATATATTACGCCATTATAAGGTTTTCGTTTTCTTAAAACAAAAGAATTATTTTCAAATGATGATTCTATTTCTTTTTTGATTTCATATGGAATTTCACAATCATGTGAAATATAAGCAGGTGACAACTCACATCCTAAAATGAAATCTCTTACCATTTCCATATTTTCCCATTTATCACCAACAATGTAGATAACACCATTATTGTTCTTGAATCTTGGAAACACATGGTTGTACATTAAATTAGTGAATGCTTCATCATCTTCTCGGTCTGCGTCACTCTCCTGTTTCTCCATATTTTTCATCCGGCTTAATTCCGTTACTAAACGATTCTGAAAAAATGTTTCGCTGTCCCTTGTGTATGGTGTTACTGTTAACGGATTTAAAACATCTTCATCGTTTTCATTTCTGACATGAATTACTATTTTCATGTCTATTGGATTTTCCTCATTTATAATGTGCAATCTGTTTTGCATTCTGAACAGCCTCCCGTTGTTTCTTCAATAATTTCTCTTGCGCCATTAAGTAATAATTTTACAATTCCGGTTGATGGAATTGACATGCTTCCAGTAGTAAGGATGTTACCCTTAATACAGAACGACGTTGATGCATATATATATCTTGCACCTGCAAATGCTTCTGGATATTCTTTGTATTTTTCATCTATCTGTCCTGCTTCTGCTAAAGTCATTACAATGTTGACCGTAGTTGCTAGTTTTGATGTGGAAAGTTGATTGTATGCAAAGAAAACTCTCTTTTCATATTCAACATATTCATTCTTATCACATATGATAGAACATTCGCGTTCCATGTATGCTTTAAGGTCTACTTTTTTATCATTGTCATGGTCTGCAAGATATTTCTTGTAGCTTCCTATCAGCTCTACAAACCCATCTGTGCATAATGAGATTTTATCGTATGGCAATAGTCCAACCATTGTGTTCCCAACACCACATGCGCCGGAGCAATTATCACACGTAACTGTTTCGTAATGAGGATTGTCATGATGTTTGAATAACATTATATCTTTGTAATATTTGAAATAATGTTCTTTGGCATTTTCATCCATTAATTCTTTAGAATATTTCATGAGTTTCGCAAAAGCGATACCCTCTTCCTTTGTATGCTTTGCAGGAACGGCAGTATTTGGAACGTTTACCAACATCTCTGCATTTGGAACATTTACTGTATCATTAAATGTGTCATAAAAAGTTTCAAAAAACTGGTAATATTCCTTTACAATGTTTTTATCCTTTGCCATATTAACAACAATATCTCCTGTCAACGTTGGCTTAAAACCACATTTAAAGATGATATTAGGTGCTGTTTTCAAATAATTGTTTAATTTAACTACGAAGCTTTTAAAATGTGCCGTGAACTTTTCTGTGACTCCTGCACCCCTGTTTGTATCACAAATGTCTTTTGTTCCATCTAAAGATAATTGCAGATAATAATAAAACTGTCTGTCTTTTCTGGTCTTTAAAATATCTAAAAAGCCGAAAAATTCCTCATCCCAATTCTCGTTTACAAAATTGGTACTCATGAAAAATTTACCAAGATTAGGATATTCGTCAATTAACGTTCCCACTGTATGATACGTTCTATGCAAACTTAATGTAGGCTCGCCACCCCAAA
>CALELW010000179.1 GCA_937902905.1 uncultured Clostridium sp.
AACTATACGTTAGATAGAACATGGAAAGGAACAGATCATGCGGCATCCTTAGAGCCAGACGGCGTGAGAAAATTAGTGCGTAACTTAAATGCAGTTCATGAGGCACTGCGTTACAAAGATCAGGAAGTGCTTCCGATTGAGGCAGTCCAGAGAGAAAAATTAAAATACAGAGAAAGATAATAGCAGGACAAGCGATGCGGCGTGAGCATCCATTGTCAAAAATAAGTGGGAAATAGTCAGTTGATTATTTCCCATTTAGCGCTTACAAAGAATGAAAATCTGGAGGAAAAAGATGAACGTAGCATTTATACCGGTGCGTGGAGGAAGCAAGTCCATTCCGTTAAAAAATATAAAAGACATGTGTGGGAAACCGCTTGTGTACTGGACAGTGGCAGCAGCCTGCGGGTGCAGCCACATTGATAAAGTGTATGTCGCAACAGACAGCGATAAGATAAAAATGACATTAGAAGACATCAAAAAAAGCGAGCAGGATGTGAACTTTGAGAAGCTTGAGGTGATTGGACGAAGCGCAGAGTCCGCATCGGATACGGCTTCTACCGAATTTGCAATGCTGGAGTTCGCAGGAAACTATGCGTTTGACAATATCGTGCTGATTCAGGCGACATCCCCGCTGCTTGCATCAGAGGATTTAGAACGCGGATTTTCCCTTTTTGAACAGGACGACTGCGACAGCGTATTGTCAGTGGTACGCCAGAAACGTTTCAACTGGGATGTGGATGAAAATGGCAATGCCAAAGCATTGAACTACGACTTTTACCACCGCCCGAGACGCCAGGAATTTGCGGGATATTGTGTGGAAAACGGTGCATTTTATATCACATCAAAGGAACGTCTGCTTGAGACAAAGAATCGTATCTCAGGAAGAATCAAGGCATGTGAGATGGCAGAAGATACTTTCTTGGAAATTGATGAACCGTCCGACTGGGTTATGATTGAGAAATTATTGCAGAAACGTCTTGCGGCAAAAAAGAATCCTTCGTTGAAAAAAATAAAAATGCTTTTGACAGACTGTGACGGCTGCCTGACAGACGGTGGAATGTACTATTCCGAAAATGGAGATGAACTGAAAAAATTTTCCACGCAGGATGGTCTTGGCTTTCGCCTGATTCGGCAAAAAGGAATTATTTGCGGAATTGTCACCGGGGAAAATACCAAATTGGTGAAACGTCGTGCAGAGAAGCTGAAATTAGAAATCCTAAAGATGGGAATTCATGATAAACTTACAACAGTGAAAGAAATCTGCGAGGAATATCACATTTCCATGGACGAGGTGGCATACATCGGGGATGATGTCAATGACATTGAATTGCTGCGTGCAGCAGGATTCAGCGCAAGTGTGCCAAACGCGATGGAGGAAGTGAAAGAGGCGGTGGATTTCGTGACAGTGAGACCGGGTGGAAGCGGAGCTGTCCGGGAAGTAATTGAATACATTTTAAAGAATAGTTAGATTGAAAAACGGAGTGAAAATGTCGTAAAAGGAGAGACAGCGGATGAAAAAGGTTATTACATACGGAACATTTGATTTATTCCATGACGGACATTATCGATTGTTGAAACGGGCAAAGGAATTAGGGGATTATCTGATTGTTGGAGTTACGACAGAACATTTTGACGAAGCGCGCGGAAAGGTAAATGTGATTGATTCCGTTTTACAGAGAGTTGAGAACGTCAGAAAAACGGGATTTGCAGATGAGATTATCATCGAAGACCACGAAGGACAGAAGATAGAAGACATTCAGAAATACGGCGTAGATATCTTTACGGTCGGCTCGGACTGGATTGGAACGTTTGATTATCTGAATGCATTCTGTAAAGTTGTCTATCTGGAGAGAACGCCGAATGTCTCCTCTACCATGAAACGTAAGGACCGGTTTCAGATTGTCAGAATCGGAATTGTGGGAACCGGACGTATTGCGCCGCGATTCATTTCCGAGGCAAAGTTCGTCAGCGGTGTCAGCATTGTGTGCGCCTACAACCCAGAGATTCCGAGTGGCAGCCGGTTTGCACAGGAATATGGGATGAAAGTGTATGCGAAAGAGTATGAGGAGTTTTTAGAGCAGGTGGATGCTGTTTATATTGCATCGCCGAATGAGACACATTATACATACACGAAAACGGCGCTGGAACATAATAAACATGTACTTTGTGAAAAGCCGATGACATTTACCAAGGCGGAATCAGAAGAACTCTATCAACTGGCAAAGGAACGGGACAGGGTGCTTCTTGAAGCGGTCAAAACAGCATATTGTCCGGGCTTCCAGCAGCTGATTAATGTTGCGCGAAGTGGCAAAATCGGCGAAATCAGGGATGTCGAGGCATGTTTTACACGATTGGCGAATCCGGTATCGCGCGAGTGCACAGATGCAAACTATGGCGGTGCCTATCTGGAATTTGGCAGCTATGTTCTGCTTCCGATTATCAAACTGCTCGGAAAAGATTA
>CALELW010000180.1 GCA_937902905.1 uncultured Clostridium sp.
TTTTTTTTCTTCCCCCCCGCCGTCCCGGACGGCGAGCCGCCGATAAACATTAAAAGACAGCACACAAGGGCAGTCGCCTTATTTAACCCGGACTGTGAAATCGTGTAAAATCCCGCCGTTCTAGTCGTCACGGACTGGAAAAAGGCTGCCTGGATTTTTTCAAAAAGGGTCAAAGAACCAAGCGTTGCGGGGTTTTGATATTCGAGAATAAACACCAAAAGGGCACCGAGACCAATCAAAAGAGCCGACATAAAAAGCACCAGTTTTGCATTTAACGATAAATAATGCAAAGACTCCCTTCTAGTCCGGCATTTTCGTTTTCTCTGTTTCATAACATCCAATATATTCCACCAGACCGGGAAACCAAGTCCTCCTAAAATAATCAGCCCCATCGTTGTAATATTCACAACCGGATTTCCGACATAACGGCTCAAACTATCCGGTCCAATTACATCCATCCCGGCATTGCAAAATGCAGATACGGCATTAAAAATGGAATACCAGATTCCCTTCCAGCCATAATCCGGAATAAACACCGTCATATAAAGAAGGGCACCCACCGCCTCTACGACAAGGGTCCCCTTCACAATTTTTTTCACCAAAACAACAAGTCCCTGAATGGTGTCAAGGTTATATGCATCCTGAATCAAAAGTCTTTCTTTCATACCAATCCGGCGGCGCAGAATCAGCATAAACATCGTAGTAAACGTAATCACACCTAAGCCGCCAACCTGCGCCAAAAGTGCAATTATAACCTGCCCGAACAGACTCCAGTGTGCGTATGTCGGCACCGTCACAAGACCGGTCACACATACCGATGTGGTCGATGTAAACAGCGCATCTACAATTCCGGTTGCTTTTCCTGTTTTTGAAGAAAGCGGAAGCATCAAAAGAAATGTTCCAATTACAATGGCAGCAAAAAATCCAACTGCTAAAATTCTCGTCGTTGTAAATTCTTTTTTTCTGCCAAAACGCTTCATTAATGAATCACTTCCCTTTCTTTATGGACATAATGCAGTACATATTTTCCTCTGCCGCGTGTCTTTGCCTTATAAAGCGAATCATCCGCCTGTGTATACATCTGCTCAAACGAAACCGGAACTTTTCCTGCCACCGCAGCTCCGATACTGCAAGTCATATTGATATTTCCATTTTCATTCGATATTGCTTTAATTTCGTGCTGAATGCGGGAGCATTTTCCCGCCAGCCAGTCCTCACTCTTTAAGTTTCTGACATAAACCATAAACTCATCCCCGCCGACACGTCCAATGATATCCGAGCCACGGAAAATACTTGTCAAAAATTCCGCAACATTTTCCAAAAACATATCGCCGACAAGTTTACCAAGTTCATCATTCATGCGCTTCATATTATCAATATCAATCAAAAGCAGCGCACATTCATGCGTTTCGTCCCTTGCATTTAACGTGTCACGCAGAGAATTTTCAAATGAAAACTTATTCAAAATACCTGTAACCGGGTCAACCATACAGCGTCTCTGATACTCACGCTTTGCATTATTATCGCGGATTCGAAGCTGCACAATCGTAAGTGTCATCATATAACCGAGTACCAGACCAATAATCGAAGTAAACACATCCGACTGGGCAATACGTGGGACTTTATACCAGAGAGTCAAAATTGAATAAATCAAATCAACCCCCGCCATTAACGGTATAATTAAACGAAAACGAAGAATAAACACCGTTGGTGTCACAATCAGCAAAAGCGGCACAAAACTGGCTGGTACATTGCGGAATGGGAAAATATCAATCCATGAAGTTATAATAAACATTCCCAATATAAACAATGTGCAAATTGCATTTGCTACACGATAGCTAATCTTTGGTCTTGAAGCATAAAAAATTGAAATTGCTGCTGTCAAAACAACAAATCCAAACAACACATAATACGGTAATGAAACAGTCCAATCACGAATTAAAAATGGAGTAAAGATAAAAGCAAACAAAATAAATGGCACCAAAAAAATAGTAATCTTCTTTAACATTCTTATATTCTGTCTGCCACTTTCTTCCTGCGAATCCAAAAAGAACTGTCTACGCTCACGGTTATATCGGTTAAAAAGTTCCGAATACAATTTCGTACGTGTCATAATCCCCTCTCCTTTTTCACTCAATTCTGATTCATCTTTGCCAACTTCGCTGCCTGATCCGCAGCAATCAAACTGTCAATAACTTCATTCAAATCCCCATTGATAATCGAATCCAGCTTGTGAAGCGTAAGTTTAATTCGGTGATCCGTTACCCTTCCCTGTGGATAATTGTAGGTACGGATTTTCTCCGAGCGGTCTCCGGTACCAATCTGGCTTCTTCTCTCCTCCGCTTCCGCATCGTGTGCTTTAGCGCGCTCTAGTTCATACAATCTCGCACGAAGCACCTTCAGTGCCTTATCCTTATTTTTCAACTGTGATTTTTCATCCTGACATGAAATAACGATGCCGGTCGGAATATGAGTTAAACGCACCGCAGAGTCTGTCGTATTGACACACTGTCCACCATTTCCGGACGCACGGAACACGTCAAATTTACAATCATTCATGTCCAGTTCTACTTCCACTTCTTCTACTTCTGGCATAATTGCCACAGTAGCCGTCGATGTGTGGATTCGTCCACCGGACTCCGTTGCCGGGATTCGCTGCACACGATGTACTCCGCTTTCATATTTCAGTTTGGAATATGCACCGGTTCCGTTAATCATAAAAACAATTTCCTTAAATCCACCGATACCATTTTCATTTGAGTTCATTGTATCCACTTTCCAATGGTTTGCCTCAGCAAATTTACAGTACATACGGTACAAATCGGCAGCAAACAACGCAGCCTCATCGCCACCGGCACCGGCACGAATTTCTACAATTACGTTTTTATCATCATTCGGGTCCTTTGGCAGAAGTAGAATACGAAGTTCATTCTCAATATCGTCAATTTTGCTTTTGCACTCATTGAGTTCCTCTTTTGCGAGTTCTCTCATTTCCTCGTCAGTTTCCTCTTCGAGCATCGCCAAACTATCTTCAATCCCCGCTTTTGTCTCTTTATATTCGCGGTATTTTTCCACAATCGGCTCCAAATCTGACTGTTCTTTCATCAGTTTCTGATATCTCGATGCGTCATTTAACACCTCCGGCTCACTTAATTCTTTGAGCACTTCATCATAACGAAACAAAATATCTTCTAATTTGTCAAACATATGCTTCCTCCTAACGAACCATTTCCGTCTGTAAACCAAACACAATCCGGTTTCGTCCACAGTAATCTTTTTTTATTGTAATTTCTTTGAACCCTGCCGCTTCCATCAGTCCGCTTACCACCTCTGCCTGTTCGCAGCCAATTTCAAAGAACAAATAACCGTTTTTCTTTAAATGTTTTGGCGCTTCTTTTATAATACGCCGGTAAAAGAAAAGGCCATCCGCACTGCCATCTAAGGCAAGTCTTGGCTCATAATCCCTTACCTCCGGCATCAGCGTCAAAATCTCATCACTTTCAATATATGGCGGATTCGATACAATTACATCAAATATACCTTCGATGTCCGCAAATAAGTCACTTAAAATACAAGTGACATCCACTTGATTTCTCCCCGCATTTTCCTTCGCCGTAAAAAGTGCCCTCTCCGAAACATCCGAAAGTGTTACACTCTTACAGTTACCAAGTTTCCCCAGACTAATTCCAATGCATCCAGAACCCGTACACAAATCCAGTACATCTGCTCCTTCACATTTTTTCAGAACTTCCTCTACCAGACACTCGGTATCCTGCCTCGGTATCAGGACATTTTCATTGACCGAAAACGGAAGTCCCATAAACTCCGTTTCGCCTAACAGATATTCAAGTGGAATCCGCTCGCATCGTTTCGCAATCAGTGCAAGAAAACGCTCCGTTTTCTCGCTTTCTGCCTCCAACTCCTGATTTAAAAAGAAACCGCTTTTTGAAGTTTCAAAACAATCCGAAAATAAATACCACGCATTTAATTTTGCCTCCGGTACACCTTTTTCCGATAATCGTTTTTCGCCTTCGCTTAAAAGTTCCTGCCACGTCATGCGTCTGATTCCTTCTTTTCTTCACCCGATGGTTCCGGTGCTTCAAAATAACGGTCAAGAGCATTCAAAATTTCATCTTCCTCTTCGTCATCCTCATCATCAATGCTGAGAATCTCGATTTCTTCCTCAACCTTTTCCTCAACCTCTTCCACCGGTTTCTCTTCGGTTTCTGTTTTTTCTTCCTCAAGAAAAGCTTTCCAGTCAAACACCGCTTCCACTGCCGCAATTGCCACTTCAATCATCGAGTCATCCGGCTCTTTCGTCGTAAGGCTCTGCAGCATAAGTCCCGGTTTGCTGAGCACATTAATAACTTTATTATCATGCTCTCCCGCATAGCGGATAAACTCATAGGACAAGCCGGCAATAACCGGAATCAGTAAAATACGCAGCACCATACGAAGCCACACATTTCCTACTACAATAAACATGAAAAACAAAATACTGACAAACATAACAATTAAAAGGAAACTTGTTCCACAGCGTTTATGAACCGTCGTCTGCATACGAACATTTTCCACCGTTAATTCTTTGCCATTTTCCACGCAGTTAATCGATTTATGCTCCGCCCCGTGATACATAAACACACGCTTAATATCTTCCATACAAGAAATCAGTTTCACATAAGCAACAAAAAGAGCTACACGAATGACACCCTCAATCAATCCCCGCAGTTGAGGAGAAGGCACCGGGCGTTTCAACGCTTCGGAAATGAGAAATGGAACAATTACAAAAATTCCAACCGCCAGCACAATGGCAAGCAGCATAACAAGTCCCATAACGAGACTTTCTTTTTTCTCATTTTTTTCTTTCGCCTCTTTTTCCTCCTCTTCCTCAAAAAAAGAAGCAGAATAATTCAATGTTTTCATTCCCGTCGACAAAGACTCAGCAAATATCACCATTCCACGGATAATCGGCAGAGACGCTATTTTATACTTATCGCGAATACTCGATGTTGCTTTTTTCGTCACTTCAATTTCACCATCCGGCTTACGGACTGCTACCGAATATTCTTTTTCATGTTTCATCATCACGCCTTCGATGACTGCCTGACCGCCAAGCTTTGAATACCTCATGAATACTCTCCTTTCACTTAAATATGGAAAAAAGGGCAGAGTCACGCCGACTCTGCCCACATTCTCAATCCACTATTTCAAGCCATACTTACGATTGAACTTATCGATTGCACCACGAGCTGCTACCGACTTCTGCTGTCCGGTATAGAATGGATGGCACTTAGAACAAACTTCAACGTGAATCTCTTCTTTTGTTGAGCCTGTCTCAAACGTATTACCACAGTTGCAAATCACTTTAGCCTGGTAATATTCCGGATGAATTCCCTCTCTCATGTTCATTTCACCTCACTACTTGTATTTTCCTTATATATAAAAGGATAATTGTCTTGCTCAAAAACTGCTCGCTTATTATATCATGTTACACCTTTGATTGCAAGCACTTTTTACTTATAAATGCATTTTTTTGACAGTTTCAATAAATTCTTTATTGTCCTTGGTTCGTTTAAACAAATTCAAAATCTGCTCTAAGGCAGGTTCCGCTTTCATGCCGCCAAGCGCTTTCCGGATTTTGACTACTGCTTCCTGTTCTTCACTGTCTAACAGTAAATCTTCACGACGTGTACTTGATTTCTGAATATCAATCGCAGGGAAAATACGTTTTTCCGATAAACTGCGGTCTAATACAAGTTCCATATTACCGGTTCCCTTAAATTCCTCAAATACAACGTCATCCATACGGCTGCCGGTATCTACAAGAGCCGTAGCAAGAATCGTCAAACTGCCGCCCTCACGCATATTACGCGCTGCACCAAAGAAACGTTTTGGCATATGCAGTGCCGCCGGGTCAAGACCACCGGAAAGGGTACGTCCACTTGGTGTCACAGTCAGGTTGTAAGCTCTTGCCAGACGTGTAATACTGTCTAACAGAATCATCACATCCTCGCCACTTTCCACAAGGCGTTTTGCATGCTCAATTACCATTTCCGATACGCGTTTGTGGTTTTCCGGCAATTCATCAAATGTCGAATAAATAACTTCTACCTGTTCGCCCTCAATCGACTCTTTAATATCCGTAACTTCCTCCGGTCTCTCATCAATCAGAAGAACAATCAGTTTCATTTTCGGATAGTTTGTTGTAACTGCTTTTGCAACCTGTTTTAACAAGGTTGTCTTTCCGGTTTTTGGCTGGGAAACAATCATACCACGCTGTCCCTTACCAATCGGCGCAATCAAATCCAGCATACGCATAGATACGCCTGCTCCCGGTGTCTCCAGATGAATCCGGTTATTCGGGAAAATCGGTGTCAAGTCCTCAAACTTTTTACGGTTGTATAAATAAGTCGGTGAATATCCATTTACTTTTGTCATATACAAAAGAGCACTGAATTTTTCACTCTGGTTTCTCGTCTTTAAATTTCCTTCGATAATGTCACCGGTGCGCAGTCCAAAACGACGAATAAACTGCGGTGCTACATAAACATCATCTTCACCCGGAAGGAAATTGTCACAGCGGATAAATCCATAATTTTCAGGCATAATTTCCAAAATACCGTTTTTCGTAATACCACTGTCTAATTCTTTCAATTCAGACGGATGTACTTCTGTAATCTGACGGTCTTTAACAATCGAAATCAGACCATCGCTTCCATCATGGTACTTCTGTGGATGACTGTTATAATAGTAATTTGGCGTAGACACACGCTCATGCTGCTGTGGTCTCTCAGAATGATAATTTCTTTCATGCGAATTATATGTTCTCTCACCGTGTGAATCATTTCTTCTGTCATTTCTATCACTGTATGAGTCGTTTCTTCTATCGCTATAGGAATCATTTTTCCGCTCATAGCCATTATTATAGCTATTATTGTTATAACCACTGTTATAGTTACTGTTGCCGCCATAATTATTATTGCCGCTATAGCTGTTATTACTATAATTGTTGCTGCCGTAATTGTTATTGCTGTAGTTATTGTTCCTCTCATAACCATTACTGCTGTAACTATTGTTATAGCCATTATTATAGCCGCTGTTGTAAAAACCCGCCGTTATAATTATTGCTGTAACCACCGTTACTGTAACCGTTTTCATTGCGGCGTATCGGACGGCGTTCATATCTGTCCTGACGGTCATTCCGCTCCATGCGGTCTTGTCTTACCGGTCTTGTCTGACGCTCCATCGGTGTTCTCTGGGAAACCGGTTTTCTCTCCGGTCTTCTCTCCATCGTTCTCTCCGGCATAACTTCCGGCTCTCTTTTCGTTTCCTCGGAAACTTCCATCAACCGCTGAATCAACTCCGGCTTACGCAGTGCCGTGATTCCTTTCAAACCTTTTTCTTTTGCAATCTCGCGCAATTCAACTAATGTTTTTTTTGAAAAATCCATACATTACTTCCTTTCTAATGCTGCTACATCTCTCAACCACTCTTAATTAATCCAATCTCATAATTAGGAAATCTAACGCTCGAATTTCAGATAATCGAATTCTAAATGATTCTCTATACGATAATTCTGAAACCTCATTATAACGGATAAAAAAAGGTACGTCAAGGGGTGTTTGGGCTAAATTGCACGCTTTTTAAAATTCAATTTCATTTTTTTTCATCAAATCTCTCGCCGTATCCAAAGAATCGACACCGGTTCTGTTTTTAATCGGTGCAAATTCGCGTTCTCTCTCAACCTCAAAGGATAAGCAATTGTCCATCATTCGAATCATATCCAAAACAAGCAGTTCAAATTTGTAACCATTTGGCTCTTCCGGTTTCATCATCTGCCCATTTTCCTGCATATACGGAATTTTTTTCTCCACTACATGAGTCGGCATATATTCATTCATAATTTTCGTCAGTGTTTTTACATTAAACAGATAATTCAAAATAACACCATAGTTGTATAACAGTCGTCCGTTTTCATCTTTGGAATGAATCATTTCATCGGTCATTTCATAATACTCTACAATCGATGGTTTTCCATCTTCTAAACAAAGTACGCCAACCTTTTCATTTGGATCCGCCTTTGCCACTACTTTCGAGCCGCACACACAGCCTGCCTCAATCGTTGCGCCGACAAATACCGGGTCAGCCATCTTCTGAAGTACATTATCCACAGAAAATACGTTCAGCCATTCCACGCCAAGTTCGTCGATTTTATCCAAAAGACCTGCTTTTGCCAATGAAGAGAACCAGCCGCCATTTCCGTTTGGAGATGTCGAAAGTTTCGCTTTTCCTTCCATATAAATCTTTCCTTCGTAACTTACCGACGGTGCCATTTCCTGAACAAAAAAGAATACGTAGTCTTTGTTATAACCAAAGTAATCATGTTCCTTAAAAAACTGTGTCGTATCATCATTATTTTTTTCACTCGTCATGACAAACAACGGAATCCATGCATCGGCTTTTTCTTTTACCTGCATCAAATTATGTATTAACTGTTCAAATAAATATAATTCTTTATTTACACCGACATTTAACATGCCCTTTGGCTTATCCAGACCAAGTCTTGTTCCCTGTCCGCCTGCCAAAAGAACAGCTCCCACTTTGCAGTCACGAATTGCCTGCAGTCCGATTTCTTCGTAATGCTCTCTCTTTGCCGCAATCTCCTCCAATGTCACAGCACCAAGCGGCTCTAATTTTCCTTTTGGTATCTCTTTTACTCCGCCCTCAATCAAATTAAGAAGGGACAAATCCAAATCTTCAATCTGTTTTAACAGTGACTTTTTCTCCTCTTCTCCCAATTCCTCAAAATATTGTAATAAATGTTCCTGACCGACTGGCATTAGTTTCTGCTTTGCTTCTTCGTAAGTCATCCTTCTTTCTCCTTTCCTTGGCGCCATAGCGCTGTCTTATCCTAATTGTACCATTTTCCATAAAAAGTACAAGAGAAAAATATTGTGTTTAATAGGGAAAAATGATATGATTATTGTTATATGTTTATTGGATTTGTACAAGAATGGAGGATATTATGACACAGAGTGAAAAAGCATTGAAGCTGCATGAAGAATGGAACGGAAAAATTACAACCACACCAAAGTGTGAGGTAAAATCAAGAGAAGACCTTGCTATCGCCTACACACCGGGTGTTGCAGAACCATGTAAAGTAATTGCAGAAAACAAAGAAGAAGCTTACCGCTATACCATCAAGTCAAATACGGTTGCCGTTGTTTCAGACGGAAGTGCCGTTTTGGGTCTTGGTAACATCGGCGCAGAAGCCGCTATGCCGGTTATGGAAGGAAAAGCCGTTTTATTCAAAGAATTTGGCGGAGTCAATGCTTTCCCAATCTGTTTAGATACACAGGA
>CALELW010000181.1 GCA_937902905.1 uncultured Clostridium sp.
GTTTCGCCGGTAAGAGCCGACTCGTTTGCAGACAGATTGTGCGTAAGAAGAAGTCTGCCGTCGGCAGGAACAAGACAGCCGGTGTCAAGGTAGACTAAATCCCCCGGCACAAGCTCCGGAGAAGATATGGTCTGGCGTTTTCCATCCCTTAGTACCTGACATTGTGGTGTTTGCAGAGAACGAAGATGAGCCAGTGAATGTTCTGCCTTTTTTTCCTGATAAATGCCAAGAAGGGCATTTAGTATAACGATTGCCAGAATGATTAAAGGATCGGTCAGATTCATTTCGCCCTGAGCATAAGATGCAAAAAAAGAAATGCCGGCGGCTGCTAATAAAGTAAGAATCATAAAATCTTTAAACTGCGCGGCAAACTGACGGAGAAATCCGGGGCCTTTTTCGCCAAGCAATTCATTTTTTCCGTAATGCTTCTGCCGTTTGATAACTTCTTTTTGGGATAAGCCCCGGTCTTTGAAACGGTTGAGTTTATCCATTACTTCCTTTGATTCCATTTGATACCAGTTCATACTTACCTCCAAAATATTTGACTGTTTTTGTCGAAAGGACTCCCCTCTTTTTCCATATCTGCATAAAATAGAATAAGGAAGTGGCAGGAGGAGCTTGTGTTTGTTGTTTGCTTATTGGCGGTGTCGGTGAGTCTTGACACGCTGGGGATTGGTATGGTATATGCAATGTCGGGCATTAGCATACCCAAACGAATCCGGTTATTTATCGCCTTATTAAATGGCGTGCTTACAGGAATTGCACTTTTAGCTGGCTCAACGTGCCTTGCGGAGCTGCCGGAACCTTGTTTCCGTCTTGTTGGTGGCGGAATTTTGATTCTGCTTGGTGCCAAAACGTGCATCCGTGTGCTGCAAAACAAAGGTGAAGTACAGTATGACAAAGACAATTCCCGCAGCATTGACATAAAAGAAGGCAGTGCGCTAGGAAGTGCGCTCGCACTTGATTCGGTGAGTGCGGCACTTAGTCTGGTCGGTCAGGGAACCGTAATCTGGTTATTTCCCATATGTACCGCTTTTTTGTGTGGAGCATTTTTGTGGATTGGCGGACAGAGGATATACCACGTGCGCTGTCTCAATGGAATTAGCGGCATACTTCTTATTCTTCTTGGTTTGTTCCGCGTGCTGCCCGTTTTTTTCTAATGGCATTGAGAGCGAAAATTACTAATAGGACAATACCTGTATAAAAAATAACATGCTTGTATTTATCAAAATAATGAAAGAACAAATCCTTGTATTGGTAAAAATAATAGCCAAGCCCGGTTAATACCGTGTTCCAGGTAACAATGCCAATGGCAGAATACAAAAGATAACGGCTGATATTCTGCCCCATGGCACCAGCGACAAAGCCGATGTAGGTGCGGCACAGAGGAATTACGCGGCTGATTAGAACGGCACTTTTTTCGTGATTACCAAAGACACGGTAGGAGGTTAGGATTGGTTTCTCCATGGAAGAAAAACGTTTCATAATGCGTTCCAACAGTGGAGAACCGCCAAACCTGCCAATGCCATATGGAATCAGTGCCCCAATCAGTCCAGCTCCCGTCGCCAAAAGGACAAGATAGGGAAAAAACAATCCCTGCCCGGCAGCCATAACACCCGCCAATGGCAGAATAATCTCACTCGAAACAGGAAAACAGGCATATTCTAACATAATCAGCACAAACATAGCCGCAATGCCGTAGCTCTGTAAAAACGACTCAATCCAATCCATTCATCATGACCTCAGTATGATTGTTACAGTGTATGAGGTGATAGACGGATTTATGCGCTAGATTTGGTAGATATGAATGCAATTTATTAAATGTTTATTGTACTTTAGAAAAGATACTAACCGGATGGTTACTGGTAGTAAGGACACAGGATTCTGTTACATGGTAGCTTTTTTTATAAACATTTTTAGCAGATGTGCTTTCCGAATCATCCCGTACGATGTCAAGTGATTAAATTTGTAACCGCCCGTTTCAATGTATAAGTATTTGTTGTATAATAAATTATAGGGAGTCCTACACTTTTTTTTGTGGTGAATTAATTTTGCATCAAAAAGGAAGAAGATTCCTTATGGTTTGGTGATTTTTCAAAGTTGTTTATAACTGCATATGGAAAATGATGCACTTGTGTATAAAACTGCGGAAACTCAAGGGAATTTATATTGCTAAAGAAATGTAATATTATTTTGTGGATATGAATATACGCGAAAAATACAAGGACCATTATGGGAATAAATATATAGTCTGGAGGTTGAAATAATGGGTGAAGTTATTAGAATTAAAGATGCTAACGAGTTAGAGAAAGTTAGTGGAGAAAATGAATTAGTAGAACTTACAGTTGATCTACTAACGGATGCTAGGGCATTAATTAATAATCAAAAGATGTTAAGCGTTCCTATTGCTGAATTGGCAACGCTTGGTGCTGGGGTGTCTTCATTAATTCCAGCATTTAACACTGTGACTCAAACATCGACAATCGCAATAGGAGGTTTGTTTAGAGTTGCAAATGCGGCAGCAGGTGATACATTAAAGATGGCTAAAAATGGAAATGCCTGGGGTGCTATGAAAACAGCAACGGGTGGTTCAAAGATGGTGCAGCTTGCTGAAGCAGGCCCGTTATCTGCTACAACTCAATCCGTAGCAGCATTTAATCCTGCAACAATGATGATGGCCGTTGCGTTGTATTCAATTGAAAAGGATATAGCGGAGATTGCTGAAACGCAGAAGAAGATACTTACATTTCTGGAAGTTGAAAATGAATCACAGATTGAAGCGGATGTTGAAACGCTAATGGGAATCGTTACAAACTATAAATACAACTGGGATAATGAATTATCGGTATCTAGCAGCCATCAATCAATAATGGATATTCAGAATCGTGCTCGTAAAAATATGATTGCTTATCAAAAGAGAGTAAATGAGGTTGTGTCGTCGAAGCCGTTTGTGGTTAATAAGAGTAAGGCTAATTCGACATTATCTGACTTAGAGAAGAAGTTTAAGTATTATCGATTATCTTTGTATACATTCTCACTTGCATCTTTAATGGAAATTATGTTAAGCGGAAATTTCAAGGAAGAATACATTGCAAAAATACGTGATGACATAAAAACGGTGTCGGATACATACAGAGACCAGTTTGAGAAGGGATCCCTTTATTTAGAAAAGCTTGGTGCTGTTGGTGTGGAAGCGAACATTGTAAAAGGAATTGGAACTGCAGGAAAAGCAGTAGGTAAGTTTATTGGTAGTATTCCTTTAGTTAAAGAAGGGCAGGTTGATGAGTTCTTGCAGGATAAAGGAGCACATCTGAAAGAGAAGTCAGTAGGAATGGAGAAGAAAGCAGTAAAAGCTTTTGCTATTCTAGCTAATCCGGGGACAGGAGTGCTTGTTGAGAAGATGGAAGATATGATACAGATTTACAATCATACATCGCAGATATGTTTTGATAATGAAAAGATTTACTTATTGGCATAAGGAGTGCTCGTTAGAAATTTGCGGTAGATTTCATGAATGATTTATTTGGAAAATAGCGATAAATGATGTACGCTGGAATGGTGCATATTTTTATTCTCAAAATAAAAGGGCTTTAGTATAATGAGGGGAGATATTTGAATGATGAGCTTGTGGCAAATGTTTGCTGTCAGTTCCTTTGGATTCCAGTAATTCCGTAGAAAAACTTTGTGACTCGTGGGTACAAACACGTGGGTATGAGGCTTGCGTATTTTGCATGCCCATACCCTTACGCGTTTGTTAAACGGGAGTGCCCACGAGACGCAAAGCTTTTCTACGGAATTACGGAAAACAAAAAAAGTGCCAACGAACACTTGACACAAACT
>CALELW010000182.1 GCA_937902905.1 uncultured Clostridium sp.
ACGGCGTTTGGATAATTTTTTATGCTCCTCATCCGTAATAATCGGACAATGAATATAGGCCGGCACTTCCCATCCAAAAGCCTCATACAGGCGATTGTACTTTGGTGCAGAAGACAGATATTCATTTCCGCGGACAACATGTGTAATCTCCATCAAATGGTCATCAATTACATTGGCAAAGTTATAGGTTGGATAACCATCTGACTTAATCAGAATCATATCATCCAATTCATCATTTGGCGCTGTAATTTTTCCATAAATTACATCATCAAAAGATGTTTCTCCTTCCGTCGGGTTATTCTGGCGGATAACATACGGCACACCTGCTGCCAGATTTGCCTCAATTTCCTCTTTGGTCAAGTGAAGACAATGTTTGTCGTACTTTGCAGCCTTTTCCCCTCTTGCTTCTGCTTCATCATGAAGTTTCTGCAGTCTTTCCTTTGTACAGAAACAGTAATAAGCCTCTCCTTTTTCTACGAGTTTTTTTGCATACTCAAGATAAATACCGGTTTTTACACGTTCGCTCTGTACATAAGGGCCATAGCCGCCATCTTTGTCCGGACCTTCGTCATGTTTAAGTCCTGCCTGGTCCATCGTTTTATAAATCAAATCAAGAGCACCTTCAACATAACGCTCCTGGTCGGTATCCTCAATACGGAGAAGAAAATCTCCGCCTTCATGTTTCGCAATCAAGTACTCGTATAACGCTGTTCTTAAATTGCCTACATGCATTTTACCGGTCGGGCTCGGTGCATATCTTGTTCTAATTTTTTTACTCATTGTCTTCGTTCTCCTTTAATCTTATTACATCTGGTCTAAATATGCTTTCAGACACGCAACGGTGCCATCAATTCCGCACAAGTCACTGCGGATAGCAAAATCATAATTAAGCACGTTATCCCAGCGTTCACCAGAGTGATACTTATAATAGTTCGCTCTGCTTTTATCTTTTTTCATAACCATCTCTGCCGATTTTTCTTCCGGAATTCCCTCTACCTCAATCGCACGTTTAATGCGGAAATCGAGTGTTGCGCGAATAAACAGATTGACTACATTTTCCTGATTTTTCAAAATGTAATCCGCACATCTGCCAACAATTACGCAAGGACCTTCTTTTGCTACATTGCGAATCACCTTCGACTGCGCCAAGAAAATACGGTCATCTAACGACAAACCGGAAAATCCGACATCCTGACTGGAAAATACATTCATTCCCATCGCAATGGAATAAAGCAGACTGTTGCTTGCTTTATCCTCTGCACGCTCAAAAGCCGCCTCTGCAAAACCGGTGTCTTTTGCCGCACGGGAAATGATTTCATTATCGTAAAACGGAATTCCATAAGCCTCTGCTAACTTCTTTCCGATTTCTCTTCCCCCACTGCCAAACTGTCTTGTAATCGTAATTACTTTCTTCATGATAATCCCCGCCTTTCTGTAAAAAAGAGCTCTTTTTTTATACTTTCTATTTTACCATTTTGACTGAGATTCGCAAGCGGTTTTTGTGCTTTAGGGACGTATATTCTGTTAAAAAAAGTTATCAATTCCGTTTGCAATTCCCTTGACAATCTTCTTCTGATAAGAAGCTTTTGCCATCTTACGGTCCTCGCTTGGATTACTCATAAAGCCCATTTCCACAATTGTAACCGGAACCTTACACCAGTTGATACCTGTCATGCTGTTCGTGTACATAACACCACGGTTCTTTGCTCCTGTCGTTTTACACATTGCTTTTAAAACCTTCTTGGAAAGCTTCTGGCTTGCTTTACGGTTTGCTTTTGTCATGTAACGGTTATTAGACGCCGGTGCTATCGTCAGTGCCCCTTTGACACTCGAACTTCCCGCACTGTTTGCGTGAATCCGGATAAAAGCGTCCGCTTTATATTTGTTCGCTACTTTGGCACGCTGCACATTTGACATGCGGACATTATTTTTTGTACGCACCATGATTACTTTATAGCCACGATTTACCAATTCTTTCTGTAACTTTTTAGCCACCTGAAGATTCAATTTATATTCCGGCAGATGTGTCACACAGCCGCTCGCCCCTCCGGTCACCTTTGCCTTTCTCTGGCTTGAGCCCGGTCCAATCGGCTCCGTTGCACTCATCGCGCGGGTCTGATGTCCTGCATCAATTACAATCACTTTCTGTTTTTCCTCTGCCTGTGCTGTCTTTGCTGCCCCTGTCACACAAAGGGATAACAAAAGTGCTGCTGACAAACACATTGAAATAATTCGTTTCATCTTATTCCTCCTATTCTGCTGCTTATCCATTTTCTTAATTTTTACGTGATACAAAAGCCTTGTACCGCATAAAAAAGTGTATCATATCACGCCTTATCTGTAAAGAAACATCGACAGCGTATTACGCATCAGCAAGCGGCGTGCAACACCGCTCATTTTCCCTAATACAAGAAAATGCTGTACAGCCGATCTCATCGTCTATACAGCATCTATATGACATGCGGAGTATGGGACTTGAACCCACACGCCCTACGAGCACATGATCCTTAGTCATGCCTGTCTGCCAATTCCAGCAACTCCGCATTTTGCTGACAATCACTGCCAGCGAATAATATATTACCAAAAAACAAAACCAATGTCAATCATTTTTTAAAATAATTTTTATTTGAAAGCATATTGCATAAAAGTGTAAAAGGCACGATCCCAACACCTGTCATCATGACCGGTTCCTTTTACTTCCAAAAACATATTATTTAATCCAAGCAAATCACACTGATTGACAAATCTTCTTGCACTATCATCCATCATATGGTCCTGCTGTCCGGTGATAAAAAAGCACAACTTAATCTGACTGTTCAGACGATTGGCATCCTCTTGTGTCGTTACAATTGTCTGATTGGTTGAAGCAAATGGTCCAGCCGAGAAAAATCCCATATACTGGAACAAATCCGGATGTTTTAACCCCAGTTCAATGGCTTCTCCACAGCCCATAGACAGCCCGCACACGCCGGTATGAGCAGCGCCTTTTTTTACCGGATAATTTTTTTCCATATACGGAAGCAAATCATAAATCACTTCATATTCGAACAAATAACAGTTACTCCACGAATTCTGAACAACCGGATTAGGCTCTGTATTTGGATATGTTTTACTTTTATCATAGTTAATATTGCCATTCGGAAATACTACAATGCAGTCTTCTGCCTCTTTCGTGTCATACAAATAATCCATAATATTGTTTGCATGACATCCGGCTCCGGCTGATGTCTTTCTTCCGCAAGTCCAATAATCCTCATTTTGTCCGCCGCCGTGCAGACAAAACAACAAATTATATGTCTTATTTTTAGGATCATAATCCGCTGGAAAATAAATCTTGGCATGCCCTTCGCCGCTTTCACGGTATTGGGAAGGATATGTAAAATCCGTCACCTCGCCATGTGCAATATCTTCTTTATAGAAATTATAACCATCCTCCGCAACAAACTCATCCGTTACACAAAGTTTATAAGTTTCTTTTTTTGTATCGTCCGTCTTGGATGTCAAAACAAGAGTACATTTTCCGATGTGCAAAGGTTTTATCTTTCCTCTTGCATCAACAATTGCTACATAATTATTCGACGTAGAAACATTATAATCCGTAATGACTCCCTCTGACGGTTTTACTTCCGTCTTCACATCAAGGGTACTTCCAAGTTCTACCGTATAATCTGCCTTATATGTAATTTCTACCGGCGTAGGCGATGGTGTTTTCGTTGCACGCGGTGTTCCTTTAGGTGTAACACTTGGTGTTGCAGTCGGAGCGGTTGTTACCGGCTTTGCTGTTGCCGTTGGTGCAGGCTGCTGTGTATTTGCTGCCGGCGCAGATGGTTGTATCTGCTTATTGATTGTCTTCTTTTTTGCTACAACCCTCACTTTACAAACTGCCTTTTTCTTTTTTCCTTTGTATTTAACAGTCGCGGTAATCGAAGCCTTTCCAGGCTTTTTCGCTTTAACAAGTCCCGTTTTATTTACTGACACCACCGAGCGCTTTGACGATGAAAAAGAAACTTTCGCCTTTGCTGGTTTCTTTTTCGCTTTCAAACGAAATCTTTGTCCGGTCTTTAGCGATAGTGTTTTTTTATTAAGCGTCACGCTAATCTTTTTTCCTATAGATTTTGATGATGCCATGTTGCTTTGAAACGGGCTGGCTGCTACACTTACCAAAAGCGCAATAAGTACTGCTTTTGCTGTCATTTCTTTGTTTCTGCTTTTCATTTCAACACTTCCCCTTTACATATAATTTTATACTGATTTATTTTAATACATGATAACATTTTATCTATAATTAAAAATCCGGTCAATGTATTATGCTTGCAAAAAACTGACACATACTATATACTAAGCCTTAAGAAATTGATGAACAGAATGGAGAAAAATCATGAATGTAACAAAACCCAGTGTAGAAATTATTGATATGAAAGATTACGATGAAATGATTCGTAAAATAGAGAAAATCGGACGTGTATGCTACAAGAGTGAGGGAAATATTACGGAAGAGTCTGCGGAACGTTTTATCCGCAATATTTTAAAAAGAGGACATGAATCTGTCATTGAACATGAGTCAGTTACCGTCCGTATGATTTGTGACCGCGGCATTACCCACGAAATTGTGCGCCACCGCATCGCCAGCTACAGTCAGGAAAGCACACGTTACTGCAACTACTCCGGTGACAAATTCGGCAACGAAATTACTGTTATCGACATTGCTGGTGGATTTTCTTATGATTTAAATAACGAAACGGATTTACAGAAATACGAAGCATGGATGCGTGCCATGGAAAATGCAGAGAAATCTTACTTTGAGCTGATTGAACTTGGTGCCACACCACAGGAAGCCCGTTCGGTACTTCCTAACAGCTTAAAGACAGAAATTGTCGTGACAATGAATCTTCGATCCTGGCGTAACTTCTTCCGTCTGCGCTGTGACTCTCATGCACATCCGCAGATGCGCGAAGTAGCAAACATCGCTCTTGACTTATTCAAAAAAAGACTCCCTATCTTCTTCGATGATATTGACTGATAATTGATATTATGAGGATGGGCCCACGCAGTGGGAGGAGCCAACAAGTTTAGAACCGACCAAAAAACAACGCTTTCTCATCAATTGAAGGAAAAGCGTTGTTTTATTTACGTTTGTTTCCATCACTATTTTATTTTTTGCAACTTTTTTTGACTGATTTTGTACATAGCGTTGCATTTCAGGAGGTTCTTAGAAAAATTTTCTCTTAAATATACAACCCTTTTCGTCTTTTAAGACAAATAACGTTGTCTCGCTGAAATAATCCCTAGCTTTTACGCTGCCAGCCAAACCGAGCCAACAAACACTGCTGCCATAATCACGGCACTGCAAACCGTTGCCAAAAATGACATTACAATCTTCTTGGCAACACCGTCTACTTCTACCGACTGCAAAAGAGCAAAGTTTAATGCCCATGAAAAAACTGTGCAGGCACCAACAACGGCAACCATCGTAGTAAACTGTGAAAAATCGCCATCGAGAAGAACAATTCCAAGGTCCATTACACAGATAAAAGCAAGGACAAAGAACAACAAATTGATGTTTTTATCTGTCCACTTCGAAAACAGTGCATTGACTAGGCACAAACCTCCGGCTGTCATCAGCGTAAACGGAATCTGTGAAAGTCCCTCTACCGGATGAGAAAACCAGTTCATGACAAAACCAACGAGGAGAAATGCCAAACCAATGATACATTTTTTCCCATTGCCAAGCCAATTGTTTACAAGTGTCCATAATTCTTTGAGTTGTTTCATTTCTTTATCCTTCCTTTATCCAATTATATTTTACACAAACCGCATGCGCAATTTTATAAACCTGCGCAGTCTAACAGCTCTCTCACGTGCTTAACGCCAATAAGTTTAATTTTTTTGGTATCAAGATTCCCCGCTTTTTCAATGGAGACGCGGTTACTCTCCGGCAGTACGCATACCGTGTAGCCCGTTTTGATTGCCTCTGCCACACGACGCTCTGCCTGCGATACCGCGCGCACCTCGCCAACCAGTCCGACCTCACCAAACAAAAGCATGCCGTCTTGGAGACTCCGGTTGTGGTAACTCGACAAAAGTGCTGCCACAAGCGCAAGGTCTAACGCCGGTTCAACGACTCTCATGCCGCCGGCTACATTTACATAAGCATCACAGTCAGCCATCCGCACGCCCATTCGTTTTTCCAGTACCGCCATCAAAAGATTCACACGGTTATAATCTGTCCCTACCGCCGTACGCCTCGGCATCGGGAAACTGGTCTGACAGACAAGTGCCTGAACCTCTAGAAGAAATGGCCGGCTGCCTTCCATCGTACAGGCAACCACCGAACCGGCTTCATTTGGGAGACGTCCCTGCATCAGATATTCCGAAGGATTTGGCACTTCCACTAAACCTTGATTCTGCATTTCAAAAACGCCGACTTCGTTTGTCGAACCAAAACGGTTTTTGACACCTCTTAGCATCCGGTACATCGCCGTTTTGTCACCCTCGAAATAAAGCACCGTATCCACCATATGTTCTAACATTCTTGGTCCTGCCACATTTCCTTCTTTCGTCACATGACCAACAATAAAAATCGTAATATTCCTGCTTTTTGCCAGCTGCAAAAGTGTCGAAGTAATTTCGCGCACCTGACTTACACTGCCGGGTGCCGCATCCACACTTTCCTCAAAAACGGTTTGAATCGAATCCACAATCAAAACCTCCGGCTTTACCTCATCCACCGCCTGTAAAATGGTACCGATACACGTCTCTGAAAACAAATACAAATCATCCGTAAATTTGCCAATCCGCTCGGCACGGAGTTTAATCTGTCTTGCCGATTCCTCACCGGAGACATAAAGCACTTTCGTACCTTCTGCGGACACCAGACGGCACATCTGCAAAAGCAGAGTGGATTTTCCGATTCCCGGATCGCCACCTACCAAAATCAAAGAACCGGGTACAATACCACCGCCTAAAACCCGATCCAATTCTTTCATACCGGTCGGTCGTCTGCACTCTTTCTGCGTCTCAATCTCATTCATTTTAGCAGGCTTTGCTGCCATCGGCACAGAGCGGCGTCCACCGCTTAAAGAAATTCTTCCCCGCTTGCCATTAGCAGGTGCTTCCACCATCGTATTCCACTCATGGCACGCCGGGCACTGCCCAACCCACTTTGAGGACTCACAACCACATTCCTTACAAAAAAATACTGTCTTTTCTTTCGCCATAATCACCTTTCCCACGATATAATGTGCAGAAGCACCGGCAAATTCTTGCCGGTGCCCAAAAATCACTTCATTTCCTTTTCTGGAGTATCCATACTTATCAGCACTTTACAATCTTAACGCTGGATTTCGTGCCTTCGTTCAAAGATAAGCTGGCATTGAGTTTA
>CALELW010000183.1 GCA_937902905.1 uncultured Clostridium sp.
GCAATATCGCCGCATAAAAACTGCAGTCCATCATAACCGTACCGCTCTGCCAGCGCCTGACAATCCTCAATGACCTTTCTCTTCAGGTCAAGCCCTGTAATCCGAATATCATAATGCTTCAAAACATTCAGATAATAATACATAGCAAACGTAAGATAGGATTTCCCACATCCAAAATCAACAATCGTTAATTCTTTATTCTTTGGCAGTTTATCCGATACATCCCTTATAAATTCCAGAAAACGGTTAATCTGTCGGAATTTTTTCTGTTTTTTATCCCGGATTCTGCAGTTTTCTGTCTGAACACCAAGCTCAATCAGAAAAGGAATTGGTTCATTTTCCGGCAAAATATATTTCTTTTTTCGGTTATGCGATAAAACAAGTGGTTTTTCGCTCTTTTTATTTTTTCCCTTTATTGTTATTTTCCCTTTTTTGCTTATCAATATTGTATACTGTTTCTCCGTTGTAAAGAACTGCATCTGACGATAATCTGGTACCAGTTTGGAGAGAATATAGTTTTTCGCTTCTTCTTTTGCAAAATTAAGATGAAACACCTGATTATTCTGGTATCTGGCGAACTGAAACATAAGCGTTCCTTTGTCCTCATAGCAGCGTACATCCACTTTTCTGGCAAAATCTGCCTTCTTCGGATTACTGATTATCATATGCACGAAATTCTGTCCAAGACACTGCTCCAACACTTCTTCTAATTCCATCACCATGGTACCTCCTTGTATACATTCTGATAGCAAAAATAGCCCTCGGACTCAAAATCCGAGGGCTCATCTTATCCTTTTATACCGGGTAAGTCTGATTCTCTTTATCTGCTAATGTAGCATCTACTTTCGTCCGCTGTGCTTCACGATATTTGAAGAAATCAACCGCAACCTGTGGGAACAAAGCATAAGATAAAACATCTTCATCCTGCTCTTTCCACTGTGACATCTCTGCCTCAATTTTCTTAAGCTGTGGCTCGATCAAATCGGCCGGACGACATGTAATCGGCTTTGTATCACCGATGCATTTCTTCTGAACCTCCGGATTAAATGGTTTAACTGTCTGTCCAAATTCACCGGACAAAAGTTTTTTGGATTCTTTCGTCACCATCTTATAGCGCTCACCGGAAACTACGTTTAATACTGCCTGAGTACCAACAATCTGAGAAGAAGGAGTAACCAATGGTGGTTCACCAAAGTCTTTTCTTACACGTGGCACTTCTTCGAGTACCTGTTCGAACTTATCTTCCTGTCCCATTTCTTTAAGCTGGGAAACAAGGTTCGAAAGCATACCACCAGGAACCTGATATCGAAGAGTATTGATATTTACACCAAGCACCTTCGTATTCATAAGACCGCTCTCTAATGCTTCCTCACGTATTGGGCGGAAGTATTCAGCGATTTCAGACAAAAGGTTCTGGTCAAGTCCGGTATCATATGGTGTTCCACGGAATGTTTCAACCATAACTTCGGTAGCCGGCTGGCTTGTACCAAGAGCAAATGGACTCATCGCTGTATCAATAATATCGCATCCTGCTTCTACTGCTTTCAAATAAGTCATGGAAGCAACACCGGATGTATAGTGTGTATGAAGGTCAATCGGAATTTCAATCGACTCTTTCAAAGCGGATACTAACTCCGTTGCTTTATATGGTGTTAAAAGACCAGCCATATCTTTGATACAGAGGGATTTTGCACCCATATCTTCAATTTTCTTTGCAATATCTTTCCAGTAATCCAGTGTATAAGCATCGCCAAGTGTATAAGAAAGGGCAATCTGTGCATGTCCACCTTCTTTGTTTGCTGCTTTTACTGCTGTCTCAAGGTTACGAATATCATTCAAACAGTCAAAAATACGGATAATATCAATTCCGTTGGCAATGGATTTCTGAACAAAATATTCCACTACATCATCGGCATAATGGTTGTATCCCAAAATGTTCTGTCCTCGGAATAACATCTGCAATTTTGTATTTTTGAATCCGTCTCTTAACTTACGCAGTCTTTCCCATGGGTCTTCTTTCAAAAAGCGAAGGCATGCATCAAATGTTGCACCGCCCCAACACTCTACGGAATGATAACCAACTTTGTCCATTTTATCGACAATCGGAAGCATCTGCTCTGTTGTCATACGAGTCGCAATCAATGACTGATGTGCATCACGAAGTATGGTTTCCGTAATTTTAATCGGCTTTTTCTTAATCTCTGCCATTTTTATATCCTCCTTATACTCCATAAATTGCCATAAATACACCGGCTGCTACCGCAGTACCGATAACACCTGCTACGTTTGGTCCCATCGCATGCATCAAAAGGAAGTTTGTCGGATCTGCCTCCGAACCAACTTTCTGGGATACACGAGCTGCCATAGGAACCGCCGACACACCGGCAGAACCAATCAATGGATTGATTTTTCCTCTGGTTACTAAACACATTAATTTACCAAACAGTACACCGGCTGCTGTTCCGAATGCAAATGCAACCAGACCAAGAACTACGATTTTCAATGTTGCTACATTAAGGAATGCAGAACCTGTCGTCGTAGCACCAACGGATGTACCAAGCAAAATAACTACGATATACATCAAAGCATTCGATGCTGTTTCTGACAACTGGCCTACTACGCCGGATTCTTTGAACAAGTTACCAAGCATAAGCATACCAACAAGTGGTGCGGTACTTGGAAGAATCAGACATACAATAACCGTAACGATAATTGGGAAGAGGATTCTCTCCAATTTGGATACCGGACGGAGCTGCTCCATCTTGATTTCTCTTTCCTTTTTCGTTGTCAAAAGTTTCATGATAGGCGGCTGAATAATCGGAACAAGTGACATATAGGAATATGCCGCTACCGCAATACTACCCATCAAATGTCCCTGCTGCAATTTACCGGCAAGGAAAATGGATGTCGGTCCATCGGCACCACCGATAATCGAAACGGCTGCCGCTTCACCGCCATTGAAGCCCCACAAAAGAGCAAGGATATAAGCGGCAAAAATACCAAACTGTGCCGCCGCACCAAGAAGAAAGCTCTTTGGATTGGCAATCAACGGACCGAAGTCTGTCATTGCACCAACGCCAAGGAAAATCAGCGATGGCAAAATACTCCATTCGTCTAACTTAAAGAAGTAATTTAACAGTCCACCATCCTGAATAATCAGCGGATAAATATTTGCCAAGAGCATACCAAATGCAATTGGCAGTAAGAGCAAAGGCTCATAGCCTTTTTTGATTGCTAAATACAAGAAGATAAAAGCAACCAATATCATGACATAGTTCCTCCAGTCAATTCCGTCCTGGAAAAACGCTGTCTGTCGAATAAGATTTTCTATTACTTCCATTTAGTTTACCTCCGGTTCTTTTCATTTGCTGAATCAGTCCATAGTAGCCAGTACATTTCCTGCCTCAACCATATCACCAGAGTTCACATTGATACTTGCAATTGTACCATCCTGAGGTGCTACTACCTCATTTTCCATCTTCATAGCTTCGAGAAGAAGAATAACTTCACCTTTCTTTACGCTCTGTCCGGCATCTGCTTTTACAGCAAGAATTTTACCAGGCATTGGTGCTGTCACTTCAACAGAACCAGCACTGCCGGATGCTGCCGGTGCTTTCGGAGCCGGAGCTGCTGGTGCAGGAGCCGGTGCTGCCGCCTGAGCAGGTGCTGCAGGAGCTGCTGCTCCGCCTGCCTTCTCTTCTACTGTAACATCATATACGGTGCCATTTACTGTAATTGTATAACTTTTCATGTCAATATCCTCCTTAATTGAACGTACGTTTTTTTATTGAACGAATTACAAGTCCGTCTGCCGGTATACAAACACCGGTCTCAGCTTCCATCTGTGCTGCTATTGCTGCGGTAATTACCGCAATAATCTGGGTATTATCCGAAACAGGTACTTCCTGTTTTGCTACAGCTTTCGCTGCCGGTTTTTCCTGTTTTACCACTTCCGGTTCCGCTTTCTTTTTCTCGAACATTTTTGGCACATATTTCAAGAGAAAGATAATGAGGGAAATAAGAATCAGTACCACAAATACCGTTCCCATACCAATCAAGGTGTTCATCACGGCTTCACCGGGACCTACGGTAGCATTTACTTTTTCTAAATCAAGTAATAACATCCTATCACCTCATTCCGAACATCTGCAATGCATAAATTAAGTGTTTCCGAATTTCACTGCCGGAAATTACATTATCCACATAACCTCTCTTTGCTGCCGCTGCGGCACCATCCTGAAGTGCATCAAACTCTTTTGCTTTTTCTTCCAACGCTTCTTTGGTATTTGCTGCCTTTGAAATTTCATCTTCACAAAGAATCTGTGCTGCTACTTTGGCATCCATAACACCAACTTTTGCAGAGTCTAAGGCAAGAACCAAATCTGCTCCAATATGTTTGGAGTTCATCGACACATAAGCACTTCCGTATGCCTCACCTGTAATCACGTTAATACGTGGAACATCAGCACTGGCAAACGCATATGTCAAATCTGCAACTGCTTGGGAAATCGTTTTTTCCTCCTGCATATCCGCTGCATACTCTTTTACATTTGTTAATGTAACAACCGGAATATTAAACGCGTCACAGAAATACATAAACTGTTCTGCTTTCTTACAGCCGGCTGTTGAAAGAATACCTTCTTTTGCATTTGCAATCGCACCTACTGTAACACCATCTAAGGAAAGAAGTCCGGTTACCATTTCTTTTCCGTATTCCGCTTTTAATTCCACAAATTTTGTATCATCGGCAATCTGTGTCAAGGCAGCTTTTGCGTCGGTTGCATAACCATCAAAGCCATCCAGCACACGATTTGGATCGTCCGAATTTTCAACAACCACTGCTGCTCCTGCATTTGCCGGAAGCAAATCAATTAAACTGCGGATTGTCGTAAATACTTCCTGTTCATTCTCACATACAATGTCAGCATTTCCACATTCTGCCTGGAATGCAGCATCGCTTGTGTCACATTTCTCAATACGGTTTCCTGCAATCGCATTTGGTGAGTTTACAAACAGTTTTCCGTTTGTCTTTTCGATGATTGTGATATCACCTAATTTAGATGAAATCGCAACACCGCCACCACAAGAACCTAAAATTGCACTAATCTGAGGGATTACACCGGATGCATTCACTTTCGCCATGTAAATGTCACCAAATCCGGCCAATGCGTCCATTGCCTCCTGTACCCGGATACCGGCACAGTCAATCAGTCCGATAACCGGTGCGCCCGCTTTCATCGCCATCTCATAAATTCCGGCGATTTTCTTCGCGTGCATCTCACCTACAGAACCATTCAAGGCGGTTACATCCTGACTGTAGATATAGACCAGATTTGAATTTACAACACCGTAACCGGTAATCACACCGTCTGCCGGCACTGCTTTTTCCTGCATGTTAAAATCGGTATTACGTTTGGTAATCATGCCACCGATTTCAACAAAACTGTTGGCATCAACGAGAGATTCGATACGTTCTCTTGCTGATAATTTTGCTGAGTTACTCATTTGCAGCCCTCCACTTTCTGTATTATTGTTTATATAAAACTCAAATTTTATCCAATTGTAATTGTAACGCTTTTTCACCCCCTTGGCAACAACTATTTGAATTATTTTTTCAAATTCCTCATATACTGTAAAAAAATGTCTGGTGGCCTTTTTATGAAACAAAAAAAATGCTTTGCCATCCTTTTATTATGTGCCCTGACCGCATTCCATATTCTGTGGGACAGACAATTTACATCCACCGATTCTTCGGATTTTGTTCCCGTTCTG
>CALELW010000184.1 GCA_937902905.1 uncultured Clostridium sp.
AGTCCGCTGTCTGCTGCGACGGAACCGTTTACCTTTGGGGAGTTTTTTATTTACAGAGGACGGGATTCTTATAGCATAGAGCAGGTTGAGGTGGAAAATTATTTCCCGGAATTAAGACAGAATCTGGAGCATTTATATCTGGCACTTTATTTTTGTGAGGTGGCAGATTATTTTACAAGAGAAGGAATGACGGCGAAGCATGAATTGAATCTTTTGTATTTGTCGCTGCGGGCGTTATCGGTGCCTTCTCTGCCGGAAGAACTGGTGCGTTACATATATGAATTCCGGATGTTGGCGATTGCCGGGGAGGCACCGCGTATTTTTGAATGTATCCGGTGTGGAAAAACGGAAAATCTGCACCATTTTTATGTGGGGGATGCGGGGATTGTCTGCGATGACTGCCACGACGGAAAGACCGGTATTTTGTTGTCGGAAACTGCTATTTACACCTTGCAGCGGATTCTCTCCTCGCCACTTCAAAAACTGTATACTTTTTCGGTCAGTGAGGCAGTGCTTTTCCAGTTAAAAGAAGTTGTCTCACGATATTTTAAGGCGCACACAGACCGTGTATTTCACTCACTGGATATGTTGGATATGGAATTTTGAGTCCTTATTTTTACCACTTACAAACGAAATAGAACCACTTACGGAAAATGGGTTTACAATCCATTTTCTTTTGCTATAATGGCATTACACACGAAGAGGGAGGCGATTATGAAGATTACCATTGAGTTGGATGAGAATCTGCCGGATGATGAAATTCGGATTCACTGCCGCCGGATGACTGAAAAACTGCAAAAAATTCAAGAGGCATTAGCAGCCGGTCATACGGAGAGAAAACGGCTGGTTCTTTATCAGGGAGATTTGGAGTGTTATGTGGATGTTTTGGATATTTTATTTTTTGAAACCGAAGGAACGATGGTTCAGGTTCACACAAGAGATGAAATATATGAGACGAAGCAGCGGCTCTACGAATTGGAGGAGATTCTTCCAAAACAATTTCTGCGTGTTTCTAAATCGACGATTGCAAATGTGGCGGAAATTTATTCGCTGCAAAAGAGTAATCTGTCGACGACGAGCTGTGCGGCATTTCGAAATTCCCATAAGCAGGTTTTTGTATCCAGACATTATAGCAGAGTATTAAAAGAAAAATTAGTAGAAATGAGGATGAGATGATGAAAAAAAATTATTTTTGGGGCGTATTTTTAATTTTGGCGGGTGCCTATTTGGTTGTGAGCCAGCTTGGATACCTTCCGGCGGTAGGCGTATTTTCACTGTTGTTTACCGTTGTATGTATCGCTGTGATTGTGGCAAGTATCCCACATGTTCACTTTGGCGGAATTTTATTTCCACTTGCTTTTATTGCAATTATCTATGATAAACCGCTTGGAATCACAGCAATCACGCCGTGGACGGTTTTACTGGCAGCCCTTCTGTTGACGATTGGCCTGCACCTGATTTTTGAACGTTTTCGGAAAAAAATAGTCCATCGCGGACACTCTAAAAAAAGAGATGATTGGGACGAAGTGAAGGGTGAAAAACTGAATGATGACGAACTGGATATTTCGTCAACCTTTGGCAGTGTCATCCGCTACATCACATCGGAAGATTTTCGTTATGCGGAAATTGATGCCAGTTTTGCAGGGGTTAAGGTGTATCTTGACCAGGCTAGAATTCCATCCGGAAATGCAACAATAAACATCGATTCATCGTTTGCCGGTGTCGAACTTTTCGTGCCAAAAGAATGGCAGATCGTGAACCATGTAGAGAGCAGCTTTGGCGGGATTGATGAAAAAAATAACAGAAACGGCGAAGTTACGGCAACACTCACATTAGAGGGAAGCAATAATTTTGGTGGAATTACGATTTACTATGTGTGAGTAAAAGACCGTAGTTTCGCATGAGGTATCAATAAAAGACCGCTATAGGAAGGAGAGGGAAGGTGAAGAGCATTATTGATTTTTTTAAAGTTATAATCAAATATGATAAAATGTTAGTAACAATTTTATTTGGAGATATTTTATTTGGAGCATTACAACCTTTTCCTAAAATTGTTTTATCAAAAATCATATTTGATTATTTAGTAAAAGGGGGTTCGCTTCAGCAATTTTTGTATATCATATCTGTTCTGGTGGTTTCTGACGTTATAATACAATATATTTTTCATATTTTTGAGCAACAGGTAGAGTTAAAAGGACAGTGGTTAATGTTTGAATTAAGTTA
>CALELW010000185.1 GCA_937902905.1 uncultured Clostridium sp.
GAATTGACGACTGCAAAGCCAGTGTCGCTTTGGTCTGCTTTTCATCCGAAGATGTCGTCATGTCTGACTGAAGTGCTTTTTCCCATGTCATTTCATCGTCCGTAATCTGATTTTCCCCCATCAGTAAAACAGCATCCGAATACTGTGACTGCTCCACCTTAAATGTTGTATTTCCGTTATTATCCGATTCTTTTACATAATCAAGTCCAGCCCCCTGCAGTGCCGTATCAAACGTCGTCGCAGTTTCACCACTCAATGTAGCAACGTCGGTATACACCGGGCGGGTCATAAAATAAGCAAGCAAAACAATCGCAACCAGAATTGCGCATGCCACACAAATTATAATTGTTTTCTGTTTTGATGTATACTTATTCCAAAACTCAAGAATTTTATCCTTGAGCGCAATCAATTGTTCCATCATTGTTTTCTATCGCTCCTCAACGCCTTTGTCAGTTAAATCTGCATGTTCATAATCGAACGATATGCTTCTACTGCTGTATTTTTCACTGCTACCGTATATTGCAGTGATACATTTGCTTTCTGCTGAGCAACCATCAAATCATGAAGACTGTCGCTCTGACCCATTGCATACTTCACTTCTTCTACTTCTGCCGCATTGGAATAATCCTCCGTCTGCTGTACTAAATTCATCGCTGAATTTAACAAACTGTCAAAACTTGCTGTGCCGCTTCCTTTTGATTTTTCCGTCTGCAAACTGTTATCTGCGTATTTGCTGATATTCTCAATGCCGCTAACGGCAGACAAACTAGCAATATCCATTTAGGTATCCTCCATTCACAATTAACTCTGTCCGATATCAAGTGCCTTAAGCGCCATCCCTTTTGTCGAATTCATCACCGTAACATTTGCCTCAAATGCTCTTGTTGCATCAATCATGTTTGTCATCTCGGTCACGGTATTTACATTCGGATATGTCACATATCCATCTTCGTCTGCATCCGGATGAGAAGGGTCATATACTTTACTTCCTTCGGAATTATCTTCTACAATTTTACTTACCTTAACACCTTTCCCAATGTTGTGCCGGTTCGCCATGCTAAGACTTTCACTAAAACTCGGATAACTTTTCTCCTCAAAAAGAACCGTCTTTCTCTTATATGGTTTGCCATCTTTTCCACGAGTCGTGTTCACATTGGCTATATTTTCCGAAATTGTATCCATTCGAAGCTGCTGCGCCGTCATGCCGGTAGCGCTCACATCCAAAGCTCCAAATACTGACATAGTCATTCCTCCTTAATCGATTTACGAATTCTTTAACGCTGATTTCATCCGTGAAAATTCCTGACTAATCGAATTCATCAACGTATAATACTTAATCTGGTTTTTTGCCAGTTCCACGTTTTCCGTCGATACATCAACGTTGTTTCCGTCACTCCGGTAACTAAGCCCCGGCTGTTCGTTATATACCGTTGCATTTAAATCATTCAAATCAAGATTTGCCACCGTCTCATCTAATGAATCTGTTCCTGCTACCGCATTGGACAAATATGTCTCAAACTGTACATCTTTTCTTTTGTAACCCGGCGTGTCTGCATTTGCGATATTATTTGCCAACACATCATTTCTTGTCCAGCTCGCATCTGCCGCCTTATCTAACACATTGATGTAATTATATGCATTGGATAAAACCATCGTAGCACTTCCTTTCTTATTTCTTTATTCTTAGAAAAACGCAAACGGCATCATGACTCCCATCACAATTCCCTTTGCGTTTACGAATTCCATTTCTCACGATAATAACTGTTAAACTCGGTATAGACAATATCATTCAGGACTTTAATGTGCGTTCCTTTTACTCCGGATGACTTTGTCTTAATTAAGCCGGCGCTCTCTAATTTTCGCAAAGCATTGACAATAACAGTCCTTGTAATGCCAATTTCTCCGGCAAGCTTGCTCGTCACAAGGGTACCATCCTCACCACCCATTGCATGGAATACGTAACTAACCGCTTTCTGCTCAAGTGGCGTAAGCGTCGTTAAGGCAGAAGAGAAATTACTCTTCTTATGCTGCTCAATATCTGATTTCTCTTGAATGGACCTCATAATTTCAAGCCCTACCACAGTCGTGCTATATTCACTTAAAATAATGTCCTCAATCGAAAATGTTTCCTGACGCCGGCATAGAAACAATGTTCCCAGTCTCTCGCCGCCAATACTGATTGGTGTAATCAGTGCCTCAACTCCCTGTCTTTCTTCTTTGGAAAAACCAAGAGTCTCCAGATTTACATTTTCTTTTGTCGAAAGCACGTTGAGAAAACGCTCATTTAACGTTGTCTCGATATAACTGCCCCGTTTACTCTGAAAACTCGGAATCATCCCGTCATCATTCACATAAGTTCCCAACAACTTTCCCTTACTGCTGATTATGTACGCATTTGCTAAAAGCATCTGTCCCAGCACAAAACAAATATCCGCAAATGCCACCTTAGATGAATGTTTGTCATTGAGGAGACGGTTTATTTTTCGAGTCTTATCCAATAATTGAATACTCATATTGCTTGTCCCCCATGGAACAATATTATCACAATTTCACCTTATTGACAAGCATTATGTCGTCTGTTTTTTATTTCTCTTTCTTTTGAATATAACCACATGTGTTATCGGCGCAGACTAATTTGCTGCCTTTTTCCAACATCATGCCGCCACACTTTGGACAACGTTCATTCGATGGCTTCTGCCAAGTCATCACATCACACTCCGGATTGTTCTCACAGCCATAATAACGACGGCCTTTCTGCGTCTTTTTAATAACAATCTCACCGCCGCATTTTGGGCATTTCACACCAATTTTTTCATAATACGGTTTGGTGTTTCTGCACTCCGGAAATCCAGGACACGCCAAAAATTTACCGTGTGGTCCGTACTTAATTACCATATTGCGTCCGCATAATTCGCACACGACATCGGTTACTTCATCTTCTATTTTAATCTTTTCTAGAGCTTTTTCTGCATGTAAAACTGCCTTTTCCAAATCCGGATAGAAGTTTCTTACAATAGTCTTCCACTCCACATTTCCCTCGGCAACACCATCTAGCAAAGCTTCCATCGTCGCTGTAAAGTTTACATCCACAATGCTGGGAAACGCACTCACCATAATCTGATTTACAATATCTCCTAAATCCGATAAATACAAATTCTTCTGTTCCTTTGCCACATAACGGCGTGAAATCAATGTTGAAATTGTTGGCGCGTAGGTACTTGGGCGTCCAATCCCTAGCTCTTCGAGTGTTTTTACTAACGAAGCCTCGGTAAAATGTGCCGGAGGCTGTGTAAAATGCTGTTCCGGCACTAATTCACTTAAAGACAGCACAGAATCCTTTGTTACTTTTGCAAGCACAGCATTTGGCTCTTCTTTATCATCATCCTGCTGATACACCGATAAAAAGCCAGGAAATACCAGTTTTGAACCGGAACTTGCAAACTGATGCTTTCCTGCCATAATTCGAACAGAAATTGTATCGTATTTTGCAGAATGCATACGACTTGCCACAAACCGCTTCCAAATCAACTGATACAAACGGAACTGGTCTCTGGTTAAAGATTCCTTTACCTGAACCGGTGTTAAGTCTACATACGTTGGACGGATTGCTTCGTGTGCATCCTGAATCTTACCTTTTGCTTTTGACACTGCTGCCTTTTCAATAATATTTTCTTCTCCATACGTTTCACGGATATAATCTTTACAGGCTAAATCCGCTTCTTCCGAGATACGAACCGAATCTGTACGCAGATACGTAATCAGACCAATTGTTCCATGTCCCTTTACCTGCACACCTTCATATAACTGCTGGGCAATCTGCATCGTCTTTCTCGTTGGAAAATTCAAATGTTTTGCACACTCCTGCTGCAACGTAGACGTTGTAAAAGGAAGAGGTGGCTTCTTGGTGCGCTCGCCCTTCTTAATACTATTTACCTTAAAATCTTCTTTTTCAATTTCTTTGCGGATTTTTTCTGCCTCTTCTCCGGAAGAGATTTCACATTTGTCCGGATTGCCATAATATTTAGCCACCAATGGCTTTTTTACACCCGGCACTGACAATTTTGCTTCCATCGACCAGTATTCTTTCGGAATAAAGGCATCGATTTCACTTTCCCTGTCAGCAATCAGACGCAGTGTTACCGACTGCACACGGCCGGCACTCAATCCTCTTTTTACCTTCTGCCACAATAACGGACTGATGGAATAACCAACCAGACGGTCCAAAACACGTCTTGCCTGCTGGGCATTCACTAAATCCATATCAATTTCCCGCGACTGCTTTAACGACTGGCGGACTGCATTTTTTGTGATTTCATTAAAGGTAATTCGGCTTGTCTTTTTCGGGTCTAACTTCAAAGCATGACATAAATGCCATGAAATTGCCTCTCCCTCACGGTCGGGGTCAGTCGCCAGATAAATTTTATCTGCCTTCTTTACTTCCTTTCGCAGAGAAGCCAATAACTCACCTTTTCCTCTGATTGTAATATATTTCGGCTCAAAATCATTTTCGAAATCAACACCCATCTGGCTCTTTGGCATATCTCTGACATGACCATTGGATGCGACCACTTCGTAATTTTTTCCTAAAAATTTTTTAATCGTCTTCGACTTTGCCGGAGACTCTACAATAATAAGATTCTTTGCCATATTACCCTCCATTGATAATGATAAATGCTCTCTATTTTATGAATCATATTCTTCCAAAAATTTTCACAAACTCTAGCATACACCATTTTAATCGGGCTTTCAAGCAATATTTATATTTTTTTCATAAAAAAGCTTCTGCCGACCTCGATGACATATCCTTTTTTCTGAAGGACAATCATGCTCTTTAATACCTGTGTCACCGGCAAAGATAACCCTGCTGTAATCTCATCCATATGCATTGTTTTTCCGCCGAGAAAAGTAAGGATTTTTTTCTCTGTCTCATCCACATTCTGTGAGTTTTCAGATGTTTTAATTCCATAATAATCCAGTATATCATCCGGTGTCAGAACCGGCACTGCCCCCATACGAATGAGCCGGTTGCATCCGACACTTAATTCATCGCCAATCCTTCCGGGGATAACAAACACATCCTTCCCCTGCTCAAGCGCCGCATCCGCTGTAATCAAAGAACCACTCTTTTCTCTGGCTTCCACCACTAAGATTCCATCCGACAGGCCGCTGATAATACGATTTCTCATGGGAAAGAACACAGGCTTTGCACGCGCATACACCGGAAATTCAGAAATCACCCCTCCATGCCTTATAATGCTCTCATACAAATTCTGATGACACGAAGGATAGCACCGCATCACACCGGAGCCTAATACCGCATAGGTTTCGCCCCCGGCTTCTAACGCCCCCTGGTGCCCCCATCCATCAATGCCAAGTGCCATCCCGCTAATCACAGAAACGCCTGCCGCAGCCAGACGATAACCAAACATCCGTGCCATATCTCGTCCGTACGGCGTACAATTTCTCGCCCCGACAACTGCCACAGAAAGTTTTGCTGCATCCGGTAATTTGCCCTTTACAAAAAGCCTCTTTGGTGGGGAATCAATATGCTTTAACCGCTCCGGATAAGATTCATGAAAATAGGAATAAAATGATATATGATTCTTCTCTAACTGCTCCCACTCATGCTGCCAGCCCTCCAGTTTATAAATCTTGGCAAACTGATTCTTTTCCCATGGTTTCATCCACTCTGCTTTTGCGATATCCATTTCCGAAAGAGAGCGCGCCTTATCCATATTTTTATACCGCTCAAAGAATTTCTGCGCAAAAGACAAACCAAGTCCGGAAAGGGAAGTCAGCCAGAACAGATATTTTTCTTCTTCCTTTGTCATATCGTCTCCACCCCCCAATATTTGCGATCCACACCGCGAAAACGAACTGCCTCCGTTATATGGCTTTCTAAAATCATATCACTTTCCTCTAAATCCGCAATTGTCCTTGATACACGCACAATCCGGCAAAGCCGCCTCACACTCATCTGTTCCTCGTGAAATAGAAATTCTAACAATTCTTTCCCTTCTTTGCCCATTACGCAGTATTTTTTCATTGCCTGAGGTGTCAATTCACTATTATAGGAAAAGTTTTCTTTTTGATAGCGTTTCCTTTGAATCCTGTGTGTCCGCTCCACCCGCTCTCTAATCTGCTCACTTGTCTCTCCCTTTTTATCATACAGGGAAAATTCAGGCAGCCCTGTTTCTACACATAAGTCCATCCGGTCTAACAAAGGCTCACTGATTTTTGCTAAATAGCGCTTGATATCTGCCGTCGTACAGCGGCATTTATCCCGGTTTGGATAATAACCGCACCGGCATGGGTTCGTTGGAACACTGAACTTGATACAATTTAACCATATTTTCCCTAGGGGTGTTCAAAGGGGGTTCAAATGAACCCCCTTGAGAAATGGCACTTGCAAGCATAAAAGAAGGCAGGCAGTCTCGTTATAAGACCACCTGCCTGTTGATTATTCTTATATAGTTTTCTGTATCTTGTCAAACACTACCATTACTTCATATATCAGCAATACTCTGCACAACCTTCTTTATTATTTATTACCTTATTAATGCATTCCCTTTGTTCATTTGTTCCATTTCGGTAAAAATCTATAATTCTTTTTTCCTGCTCTGATAACTTATAATTATAAATATTATGTTGTGCTAAACTATTATTTACAATGATGCTGTTTTTGTTAAGTGAATAATTACGATATTCTTCAACTATCCTCTTTGTTTCCTTTAATCCTATGTCAATTAATGATTTCTTTTTTTCTTTTTCAACCCAGTTTAAAAAATCAAATAGCATCGAACCAACAGTTCTGTACAAAGTATATACTTGTTCTACAGAAAGAATTCTTAAATCAATTTTGTTTTGATGGGTCAAAAAATATTCATATGCATATCTATATTGAGAGATTCTTCCTTTGGTAATACCTAAATATTCAGCAAATTCTTGTTGATTAGAGAAAGCGTTACGATATTTTTTATCATAACACTGTTCATATATTAAT
>CALELW010000186.1 GCA_937902905.1 uncultured Clostridium sp.
TTATGCGCCCTTACCGCATTCCACATCCTGTGGGACAGACAATTTACATCCACCGATTCTTCGGATTTTGTTCCCGTTCTGCCGGAGCCTGTCATTCAAATCAATGCTATGGAGCAGGCACCAAATCCACTTATTTTGCACGCCTCCTATGCGTGCCTGATGGATGCCGGTTCACATCGCATTTTATATAGTAAAAACACCGACAAAAAAGTGCCAATGGCAAGCACCACCAAAATCATGACTGCCCTTTTAGCGCTGGAATCAGGTCAGCTTAACGATGTGGTCACTGCAAGCAAAAAGGCAGCCGGGATGCCAAAAGTCCATCTTGGTATGCAGCCCGGAAGACAATACTATATGAAAGACCTTTTGTACTCTCTCATGCTGGAATCCCATAACGACACTGCCGTCGCAATTGCCGAACACCTTGGCGGCTCTGTTTCCGGTTTCGCAGCAAAAATGAATCAAAAGGCAAAACTTCTTGGCATGTCTTCGACTCATTTTATCACACCAAATGGACTTGATGCAAATGGTCATTACAGCACGGCTTCGGATATGTGTAAGCTCGCTTCCTATGCCATAAAAAACAAAGACTTTCTTTCTCTGGTGCAGACAAAATCCCATTCCTTTTCGGACTGCTCCGGAAAATATCACTACAGTCTAACCAACCATGACGCCTTCCTTTCTTATTATGAAGGCGCACTCGGTATCAAAACCGGATTTACCGGTAAGGCCGGTTACTGTTTTGTCGGAGCCGCAAAGAAAAACGGCATAACGCTTACCAGTTGTGTTCTCGCCAGCGGATGGCCGCCAAACAAATCGTTCAAATGGAGTGACACAAAGAGTTTAATGGATTATGGTTTTTCCTATTTTCAGAAAACACCTCTTCCGGTTCAAAACCTTGCCCTTGCCAAAATCCCAGTAACGGACGGCAAGAAAAAGTGTGTATCTCTCAAACCGGTTATTCCGAAAGAAACACTTACTGCTTCCTTTGATTCTCTGAAAATTGAATACAAAATTCCCACGGCACTTTGTGCGCCAATCCGGGAAAACACCCCCATCGGAAGCATTTCTTTCTATATTAATAATAAACTTTTTCAGAAAACCCAGGTTTTCCCATCAGAAAGCATTGAAAAATCCTGTTTTTCTGATACAATAGAACAAGTATTGAATCAATGGATGGATATCTTTTGCCTATCATAAAAAAAATTTTCAAAAAAACTCTTTACTTTTGAATGTAAACATGATATGGTATACGCATAGTACGTTTTACAAGAACGAAGGTGTTCTCATTCATGGGGACACCTTTCTTTTTTGTCAGGCGTCTGCAATTCAAATAACATGGGAAGGAAGGAATTAACTATGCAAAAAAATGTAATCGAAGATGTTTTTGGAACAAAAGTTTTTAACGACGATGTCATGCAGGAATACCTGCCAAAGAAGACATACGCCCAGTTGAGGGATACCATTGAAAATGGTGAGGAGCTGGCTCCTGAAGTAGCAAACGTGGTTGCTCATGCAATGAAAGAATGGGCATTGAAAAACGGTGCTACTCATTATACCCACTGGTTCCAGCCAATGACCGGTGTAACAGCCGAAAAACATGACTCATTCTTAAGTCCGGAATCCAATGCACACGCTGTACTTGAGTTCTCCGGCAAAGAATTGATTAAAGGTGAACCAGATGCTTCTTCTTTCCCATCCGGCGGACTGCGTGCTACATTCGAAGCCAGAGGTTATACTGCATGGGATTGTACATCACCGGCATTTCTCCGTGAGGATGCAATCGGTACGGTTCTTTGTATTCCTACCGCATTCTGCTCTTACACAGGAGAGGCACTTGACAAAAAGACTCCTCTTCTCCGTTCGATGGAAGCAATCAGCAAACAGGCTGTCCGCGTTTTGAACTTACTCGGTGATGAGGAAGTAAAAAATGTAAAATGTTCTGTAGGACCGGAGCAGGAATATTTCTTAATTGACAGAGAACAGTTTTTACAGCGTGACGACTTAATCTTTACCGGTCGTACATTGTTTGGACATATGCCGCCAAAAGGACAGGAATTGGATGACCACTACTTTGGTACAATCCGCGAGCGTCAGGCAGCATTTATGCGTGAATTAAATGATGAATTGTGGAAGCTTGGCATTTTGTCAAAGACACAGCATAACGAAGTTGCTCCTGCTCAGCATGAGATGGCTCCGATTTACAGCACAGCAAACATTGCAACAGACCACAACCAGTTGGTTATGGAGACAATGAAAAAAGTGGCACGCCGTCACAATTTTGAGTGTCTTCTTCATGAAAAACCATTTGCCGGCGTAAACGGTTCCGGAAAACATGACAACTGGTCTTTGGTTACTAATACAGGAAAGAACTTATTAAGCCCCGGCAAAACACCATATGACAACAAACAGTTCCTTCTGTTTTTGTCCGCTGTTATCGCTGCTGTAGATGATAATGCCGCACTGTTACGCATGTCCGCTTCCAATCCTGGAAATGACCATCGTCTTGGTGCAAATGAGGCACCTCCGGCTATCATTTCTATTTTCCTCGGCGAACAGTTAGAGGATATCGTAGAGCAGATTTTACAAAACGGTACTGCTACTCACAGTAACAAGGGCGAGCGTATGGATATCGGTGTACATACCATCCCACCAATCAAAAAGGATGCAACCGACCGTAACCGTACATCACCATTTGCCTTTACCGGAAATAAATTTGAGTTCCGTATGGTTGCTTCTTCCATGTCAATTGCCGGTGCAAACACTGTACTTAATGCAACCGTTGCTGATGTACTTCAGGGCATGGCTGACCGCATGGAAAAAGCTGATGACTTAGATAAGACTGTAGATGAAATCATTTATGAGACATTGAAAGAACATCAGAAAGTAATCTTTAACGGAAACGGTTACTCCGATGAGTGGATTGCAGAGGCTGAAAGACGTGGTCTTCCAAACGTAAAAACAATGGTAGACGCAACCGCTTCTCTTCTCTATCCAAAAACCATCGAAATGTTTGAGAGACAGCATGTTTATACAAAGACTGAGCTTGAGTCTCGTGCAGAGATTAACTACGAAGCTTACGCAAAGGCAATCAACATTGAAGCTAAGACAATGATTCATATGGCTTCTAAGGAATATATCCCAGCCATCATTAGTTATGTAACAAGTCTTGGTGATTCAATTAACAGCATTTCTGCTGCTTGTGCAGAGGCAGATTTGTCCGTTCAGAAAGATTTGCTTACTACATGCTCTTCTCTCCTTGCAAAAGCACAGACTGCTCTGTATGCTTTGAAAGATGCAGATAAGAAAGCAAATGCTATGGAAGAAGGTAAAGAACAGGCTGAATTCTTCCGTGACACCGTATTTACCGCAATGGCAGACTTACGTGCACCAATCGATGAGTTGGAAATGATTGTTGACAAAGAGTACTGGCCGGTACCATCTTACGGTGATATGCTGTTTGAAGTTTAATAAAAATCAGAATATAACACAAAAATCCTCCCGCATATTTGCAGGAGGATTTTTTTAAGCATTTTTAGCAAGATACTCTCTCACTTCAATCAAATCCGGGAAAATCATGTAGGACAATTGTTCCATTTCTTCTGTTGGCTTTAACATATCCGGCACATGCAGAACTTTAAGTCCGGCCGCAGCCGCCGAACGGACACCATTGTGTGAATCTTCGATTGCATATGTATCCTTTGGATTTATTTTCATCTTTTCACAAACATCTAAATAAATATCTGGTTCCGGTTTGCTTTTTTCTATCATGTCCCCACCAACTATAACATCAAAGAAATCATATAAATTCGTCGCTTTTAACATTTCTTCCACACGCTGAACACGTGTCGAGGAAGCCAGACCAACCCGCCATCCATTAATCTTCAAAAACTGCAGTAGTTCTCTTGCTCCGGTTTTTAACGGCACACCGTTTTTCTCTATTTTTTCATCAAACATTCGGTGCGTCTCCTCACGAAACTGTGCATAATCTAATTTATCACCATACGTTTTGGAAAATATCTTTTTTGTTCCCTCCGATGACACGCCAATCACCTGATAAAAAACATCCTCAATACCGGTCAGCATAAATTTACCGGCAGCAAATTTCCAGCATGAAAAGACGAGATTTTCTGTATCAAACAGAACTCCATCCATATCAAAAATTATCTGCTTTTCCATCCGGGTATTCATCTCCATTTCTTTATTACAAATTTAGTCTAGCATACAATAAAACATTTCTTCATCATTTTTCTTTATTTCCTTGAATCGTTTAGCTGCAGGGTCATAACAACAATAGATATCTCCAACCGTGTCATCTTCCTCTGAGTCTAGTTCTATCTTTAAATATATTTCCCCTTCAATCATGTAAACCTCAGAACACCATGTGCTAAGACCTCCCTCTTCTTTTTCTTTACATATTTGTTTCAGCTTTTCTGAAAATACCTTCTCATATCGAACTTTTCCTTTTTTCTCTAGTGAGTAAGAATATATCTTATCATCTGCGGTAAACAAATATAACAAATCGCTCCACACACACATCTCGAAAACATTATTAGTTTTGCCAAACAGGGAAGCAATCTCTTTGTTTGTAATTAACTTCTCCTTCTTTTCCTTTTTCAGATTATAGCACCAAATTCCTGTGTCCAACGCATAAATGACCTGATTTCTCTTCTCATCACAAATCTTTATTGCCGATGTATAACATGCCGGATCCATGATATGTATTTTGTCAGATCCGATTTTATAATAGGAAAAAGCATACTTTTCTTTTCCTTCTTTTCCATACGGTTTACTTTCTAATATAATTTTATCTCCTATGTGAAATTTTCTTGCCGCAATAAAGTACATATTTGTCAATGGAATTCCTTTCACATTAACAAACTTTTTCTTTTTCCTATTATACACACCAATATCATGGTAATTTGTATTATATACAAGATAATTTTCATCTACATACAAATCGAATATCTCTGCCATATCTGATGACATTTTCCCATATATAGGGCAGACTTTCTTCGCCTTTGCCATCTGAGGAAAATCATTTCCATCCACGTTCAGCAATGGAACTGTATAGAAATAACCCTTTTTATTCTCTCCATAAACACGAAATATCAATTCCTTATCATTAGCATACACTAAAGACCAATCATACAAATCATGTGTAAAGATACGGCGCACAAACTTTCCATCCAGTGTATATTCATCCAAAACATCATCAATTCCATTGTCATCTATTATCTTTTTGATAAACACATTATGATTATTTGCATTCTTATACTTTTTATCTGCATTTACTAATGGTTTTTTTAACTGGTATTCTTGTTGTTTTTCAAGTCTGCCCTCTCGCTCCCGCTGCATTTTCCCCGTCTGTATGTCAACAGAAAAAACAACACTTTTCCCTTTGTCATAAACTTCCAATTTCAAAATTCCATCTTCATATGCCATTTGTCTTAGCAAATCAAGTCCATCCTCTGGTTTTTCCGAAAGATTATTTTTTATTTCTCCTTCTGATACAAGAACAGACTTTTTCTCACTTTGACAATCATATTGAATTACATCATAACAGAAGGCTCCTTTTCCATCTTTCACGCCACTAAAGAACAATTTGTTGTCCCCACACTGATATATCATGCAGTTATTATCCTCTGTAATTTCCCGCACCTCTTTTTTTCCATAAATATACTGATATGCTGCATGTTTATGCGCATCCTCACATTTTCCCAAAAACAAAAAATAATTTTTGCTTTTTATAGATGATAGAGAAGCCTCATAATATACTGGTTTATGATTATATTTTAACTTTGTAAACTTCTTGTCCTGACGATTATACTCCGCCATCTCACCATCCCAATCCAATATAATATGAGCCTTGGTTCCTGCAATATACTTTGGAGAATTATCGGATGCTTTAGAAAAAAGCAATCTTTTCTGACTATAATTAATTTTTTCTTTTCCATCTTCCCATACAAGAGGAACCGTGTACACGCTTGTGTGATATACATCTCTTTCACCGTATTCATAGGTAAACAGTAACTCCCCCTCTGATACATTGATAACAGAAACCTCGGATGAGTCCTCTACACTAAATTTATCTGCAGGAATTTTCTGCAGCACCTTCCCCTTATAATCACACTGAATGAGAATCTCTTCATAATCATCTTCTTCATCGATATCTGTGCGATATGTGCAATGACTGGTGATCCACTGATAATCACCTAAAGCTTCTGTTTGTTTCTGTTCTAATACATTATTCTCACTTTGTTTCGTCTCTTTTGGATTTATCCGACAGCTGGTTAGAATCAGACAAAAAATCATAGAAAGTACAATTATTTTTTTCATTTGATATTCCCTCCTCTATTGTCTATCAAGTTTATTTATATAATATAACACTTTTTTATTCTTCTGTAAATGTGTTATACTATTGGTATGCTTAACTAGGAGGACTTTTTGTATGATAACCATACCACTTGACAATACAGACATAAAACCTTTTTATATACAGATTTATGAATACATCCGTAAAGAGATATTGAATGGAAATATTGCCGCAGAAGAAAAACTGCCATCGGCGCGAAATTTAGCCGCAAACCTAAATGTGAGCCGGAGCACGGTGGATACCGCTTACGACCAGTTGGTTGCCGAAGGATATCTGGACGCCCGCCCAAGACAAGGATATTTCGCAAACCACGTTACGCATTTAAAACAAATCCCGACTTCTGCTCCACAAAAAGAAAACAATACAAAAGACACAAAGGCAGCACCACCAATATGCTTTGATTTTAACCCGGATTCCATTGACCTAGAGCATTTCCCTTATTCGATTTGGAAATCCATTGGAAAAAACCAACTGGATTTACCATCCAATTTTAGTGCCGGTGATGCCAAAGGGGATTTACCGCTTCGTCAGGCAATTGCGGATTATCTTCGTGGATCCCGCGGGGTTATATGCCGTCCGGAACAAATTATCATCGGTGCCGGACTTTCTAACCTTCTTCAGATGCTCTGCAT
>CALELW010000187.1 GCA_937902905.1 uncultured Clostridium sp.
GCGGTGAATCCTCCGCAAGAAGAATTGTGTAATCAATACGGGAGCGCTCGCCCATTGCCTCAATCTCAGACAACTTAAGTCCCGTTTCCGGATTAACTTCTGTAACAATTTTCTCAAAATCAAGGACAATAATAATTCTTCCATCAATCTTTGTAATACCGGTTGCCACACCTTTACCATTGCCACTGATGGTAGAATCCGGTTTTGCGATATCTTCCCATGATACACGGTGAATACCAAGTACCTGCTGAACATGAAATGCCGTGTGCAGGCGGTTAAAATTCGTAATAATATACATATCATGAGATGTATCACCACTGGACGGAATACCTAATGCTTTTGCCAAATCAATTACGGTAATCAGCCGTTCTCTCGGCATGAAGATTCCCTCTATGTACTCATGTGCATTTGGCACCATCGTCGGCTCCTGATATGGACAAAGTTCATTAATCTTTGCCACATTAATCCCATAATGCTGATTGCCAACCACAAACTCCAGTAACTCAAGTTCATTGGTACCACTCTCTAATAAAATTCCTGTTTCTACTGCCATTGTCTCTCTCCTCCTTACTCCATGTCATCGATATCATCAAACTGAGCAGCGTCTGCATCCAGTCCCATCGTATGAAGGGTTCTGACTTTACGCCGTTCTTGTTCTGCCGTAACTAATATATAATCTTTGATTTCCTTTGCGTGCCGGATATGCTTTAATTCAAGCATCGGGTCCGTCACATCACTCGAATAACATACGACCGTTCCCAAACGAAAAATTCTCTCTAAGAAACCGGTCACAAGTTTTACATCCTGAATCCGATACATCAATGTATCATCTTCTTCCGTTCTGAGAAAACCTTTTTTTATATTTACTACCTTTTCCTCAACACGATAAGTGGTAAAAGAAAGCGGCAGTCCAAAAAACAAACTTCTCTTTTTTTCCTGATACATAAATGCCTCCTATTTCATTTTCACTGATGTTTTATTATCCCCCTCTTCAATCGACAAATCAATTGAAGAAGCATTTGCTGCATTTTTATCTACCTGGAATACTAACACTGCCTTCTGTGACTTTCCTTTCGCAATCGCAGTTTCCAAATAATCCAGTTGATTCGCCAACAAACTAATCTGTGGAGAATAAGTTGTTCCATCCACATTCAGCTGATAGGTGATTTTTCGCCTGTCAATCAGCTTAACCCTTTTTTTCGCACCGGAATTATTTTTTAGTGAAAACTCTGCAACAAGCAGCTTTTTCCCCTGTTCGGCACGAATCTGTGAACTTCCATATTTATCTGTCAGGCGATAAGAAGTATACGAAATCGAAACACCTTTCAGATGATACAAGTCATCCAGCGAAACTTCCTTTTTGGTATCTTCCGGCGCATCTTTTGTCTGTTCCGGCTGCGATTCCTGTGGCGCGTCTGACGCCTGTGCAGCTGCCGATGTTTTTGTTGGTGCTGCCGGCATCGGTGTCGGCGTTTCTGTAACCTCTTTTTCTTCTTTTGTGATAAGTCGGTACGGATATTTGTCAGAATTCTGGAGCAAAACACCTGCTGCGTACTCCGCAATTTCATTCTCCTGCTCCTCAGACAAATTTTTTATATCCGCACATCCGGTAAGGGATAGAACGGACACAGCCAAAACGGCACATAAAAAACGTATCTGTTTCAAAAAACCCCTCCTTTTACAATTAAATCCAGTTTATTTATTATAGCACATATCCCATCTATCAATCAACACTTTTCACGTCAAGTTCAAACCAAAATTCGACACCATTGTCATAATTTTTCACACCAAACTTCTGATTATGGGCATCCATAACGGCTTTTACGATAGATAAGCCAATTCCATTGCCGCCATATTCTCTTGTCCGTGCCTTGTCCACTTTGTAAAATTTCGACCAGATTTTATCCATATCTTCCTCCGGAATCGGATCTCCGGTATTGAATACACTGGTGCAGACACGGTCGCCTTTCCGAATCGTCTTAATTTCAATTTTATTCTCGTATTTCACATGATTGAGTGCATTGCTCACATAATTGCTGACAACTTCCTCAATCATATATTCATCTGCCCAGACCATAATTGGTTCCTCATCCGGATGGTATGACAGCGTAACTTCTTTCTGGCGGAACAAAATATCGGACGAATTAACCACAGACTGAATTACGCTTCGCAAGTCAAAATGTTCAAAATGAACCTGGTCATTTCCAAACTCTAACTGATTCAGACTTAGCAGTTTTTTTACCATCTTGTTCATCTTTTCAGCCTCGTCCACAATGACTTCACAGTAAAACTCACGGCTTTCCGCATCATCATTAATATTTTCCTGCAAACCTTCTGCATACCCCTGAATCAGGGCAATCGGCGTCTTCAGTTCATGAGAAACATTCGCCAAAAATTCCTGTCTCATCTGTTCCTGCTCCGAACGCCTCTGCAAATCTAACTGCAATTCATTATTCGCCGTCTTTAATTCTGAAATTGTTTTCTCTAAGCGGTCTGACAAAGCATTCATACTGTTGCCAAGCACTCCGATTTCATCATCTCTGTCGTCCTTGTATCGAGTCGAAAAGTCAAGTTTCTGCATATTTTTTGCATGGGCTGCCAGACGCAGAATCGGCTTCGTATATTGATTGCTTACAAAATACATAATAAACACGCCGGCAATCATCACAATCATTCCGACATACAGCATAAACTGATTCGATACACTGGCACTTTCCTGTATACTCTGATAATTACTGCGCAGATAAATCCAGTAATTGTCAGGCATCTTTCCCGTTAGTTCTAAGAAATTAGAATCCACTCTCGTGTCATAGACATTATACATTGAATAATTTGCCGTCTGCGTAATCATTTTGCAGTTATCATCTAACTTCTGTCCAAAGTAAATCGATTTCACATACTTATCAAGCTGATTTTTCGTCACCTGCTGCAAACGCTCACTGTCACTCGGATATACATATGCTAATTCTGCAATATCACCAGACCCCTGATAAACCCGAATCTGCACAAGATAAATGCTCATGTTGGTATTACTGGAAAGCTGGTCCAACTTATCATAAATCGTATTTTTCTGTCCGCTGTCTATCTTATCCCAGTCAACATTTTCACAGATATTTATGACACGTGAATAAACACCCTGCATCTGGCTCACTTTATTGGACTGGTAAAAATATGGCAAAAGCACAACATTTGCCAGACTGATAACACCGATAATAATGACAATGGTAACGACAAAAATCGCTACCAGTCTTGTTTTCATGGAACGTTTCAAGATAATCACTCCATTTCTTATACTTCAAATTTGTATCCCATACCCCAGATTGTCTTAATGTACTTTCCTTTTTCACCCATTTTACTGCGGAGTTTCTTCACATGGGTATCAATCGTTCTGGCATCGCCAAAATAATCATAATCCCACACATGATTCAAAATCCGCTCACGCGAAAGAGCAATATCTTTATTTTCCATAAAATAGGAAAGCAGCTCAAATTCCTTGAAACTCAAATCCACTTTCTCACCATCAATTATAACTTCATGTGCGGAGCGGTTTAACACAATTCCGCCGTATTCGAGATTTTTCTCATTTGCCGAATTGGTTCTGCGAAGCAGTGCCTCTACACGCGCCACTAAAATCTTTGGACTAAACGGCTTTGCAATATACTCGTCCACGCCAAGTTCAAAACCTCGCAGTTCGTCATTTTCTCCGCCACGTGCCGTCAGCATAATAATAGGCACTTTGGAGTACTGACGGATTTCCCTGCAGGTTTCCCAGCCATCCATCTTTGGCATCATAACATCCAAAATCACAAGAACAATGTCCTTATTTTCCATAAAAATATCTACGGCTTCTTCGCCATCTGCCGCCTCTAATACATGGAAATTCTGCTTTGTCAAAAAATCGCGCACCAGCTTTCTCATACGCTGTTCATCATCTACGACTAAAATTGTATTTCCTGCCATATATAAACTCCTTTCACTGATTCAGACTGTCCTCTTTTTGCTGAAGACGTTCTTCCCATTTTTCATATTTGTCTATCAACTCTTCTTCCATATTAGCCTTATAATTTGTAAAATATGTGAAAATTGAGTATTCAAATCGAAAATTTATAAAAAAAAAAATTTTATAACAAAAAACAAAAAAAAAAAAACAACCGCCGCAAAAAGGGCAATTTTCAATTTCTTATTCAGTAACTGCTGCCCTTCATACAGCCGTTTCCACTTTGCTTCTTTTCGTGATGTCTGCGCAATAACATCCGGCTTTTTCTCATTTTCTTCCTTAATCGGAATTGGTTCTAAGGACTGCTCGCTCACCAGTCCGCTTTTTCCAATAAAATGCCGCAGTTCCATCAAGAAATTATAGCCTGCCATCGTGTGAAACAGCTTGTCTGACACACATTTATTATAAATTTTCAAAGCAATTTTCGGATTTTTCAAATCCGCTGAGTGAATCAGTTTTTTTATCTGCTCCGCTTCTTTTTTCGTCTGTTCATACGACTCACGGCTCTCAAAAGAATACTGATTCGTTACATAATTGTCAGCCATATAAATCCCCGCCTTTATTTCATCTTTGAATTTTTGCCAAGATACTCTTTTACCAATTCAATAAGCATATCATCTCTCGGATAGCAGCTCTGTTCTTCGATATATCTTTTCTCCATTGCTTTCAAAGTCTTGTCCTCTTCTTCTTCCGGCTCTAAAAACGCCAAAAGAAAACGCTCATAATCTGCATCCGATAATGTAAGCCCTTCTTTTATGGCAATTGTCTTCGCTGTCATACGTGCTTTCACCTGATCGTCAGCCGACGACTGAATATCTTCATCGGTCTGTCCTAATGCACCGATAAATTCTTCATACGATTGCCCACTTACTTTGGCAAAGACCTGATACGAGCGTTTCTGGTCTTTGTATGCCTGTTTTCTGGAACCTGTCGGATATTTTTTCACTTTACATTCTTTTAATAAATCCTCCCATACCGTATCACCAATTCCCTCTCTGTTTTCTTTCTCTTCCTTCGCTTTTGCGTATGCATAATACGCCTTTACATTCGGATATTTGTTTTTTGACATCTTTTTCGCATATGCATCATTAAACTTCGCATTCACCTCAACGGAAAAAGTAATCGTTTTTCCTGCCACATCCGGGTCTGCATCATCCTCTGCAAATGTTACATTCAGATTATATATCTCTCCTAATTTCAATCCCATTAAGCCACGTTCAAACGCCGCATTAAACAAATTTCCCGCACCAACTTGAATCACGGCACCGCTCTCACTCAAATCATTGGATGGCTGGTCATCAACATAGCCTTCATAGTCCAGAGAAATCCAGTCGCCTTTCTCTACCCGCTCTCCATCGGCCACCTTTTTCTTCCAGTCCTCTGCCTCCAATAAAATCGCCTGATAAACTTCCGTCTCAGTCGGCGTAACGGTAACCGTTCTCCCTTTATACTTACCAAGCTCTAACATATTATTTTTTGTATAGTCGACTAGCTCTCCGTCTTTCATCTCGCCCTGTGCCTGTATTTCTTTTTCCTGCGTTCTTGTCTGTGTGTTCGTTTGTTCCTGCTTATCTTTTTTTGCCTTATATCCAAAATAAAAGCCGGCACAAAGCCCAATCACAGCCAATACAATAATTACAATCCATGCTTTTTTCTTCGCCTTCATAATATCCTCCAGTACATTTTTCTATTGCCATTTTAGCACAAAAGTGTGACGAAAGAAAGAAGATTTGCCAATCTGACTGCGGCAAATCTTCTTTTAAAAATCATTTTCTTCTGTCAAAGCCTGTTATTCGGGTTTGTCTGAAAATCCATCTCTTGGTTTTTCCTCACAATGCGGATTTTTCCCACAGTCATGACATTTTACATACGTGTCTCCGGCGATAATGTTGGCTCCAAACTCAACCGGCACTTCCACGCCAATCACCTGACTGATGATAAATTTGCAGACTCCGTTTTTCTGTCCCTCACAAGGCTTATCGCACATGATTACTTCCGGTTTTCCACAACATACGATTTTCGACTCCTTCACGCGGGCATATGGTGTAACCGTAATCGGCACCGAAACTCCAAGTTCATGAATTCCCTTCGTAAAACAATCTTTCTTCTCCGGTTTTGGTGGCATCATCCCCGGTTTGATATTTGTCATTTCCATCCTTGTCGTTTCCTCTTTTTTTGTTTTACTACTACTATATGCCGTTTGTATTGTATGTGTGAACCGTTAGCGGATACGGTTGCTCCGCCTCCAGATTTTCCTTTTCTCCGCTTCTTTTATTAAATAATCACGGAATGCCGGATGTGCAATGCTCACTAACGCTTCCGCACGTTCCCATGTCGAACGCCCCTCAAGGTTCACAACCCCATATTCCGTTGCCAGAAAATAAACCTGGCTGCGCGGCGATGTGATAATATCGCCATTAAACTGCGGACGAACGCGTGAATGAGTCTGTCCATCCTTGTCCACATACACACTGCTCATACAAATAAATGCCTTGCCGCCACGGGAAGCCGATGCCCCAATCAAAAAATCTAACTGTCCGCCGGTTCCGCTAATCTGTCTGACTCCGGAACTCTCTGCCGCCACCTGTCCATATAAATCAACAGCAACACAACTGTTAATCGACACCATATGGTCAATCTGCGCGATTACACTTGGGCGGTTCACATACTCAAGTGGATATGCCGCTACTCCCGGATTATCATCTAACCACTCATACAGCGCATTGGAACCAATGGCACATCCAAATACGCCTTTTCCGGGTTCCAGTTTTTTCTGTCTGTTTGTTAATTTCCCGGCTAAATACATTTGCAGATACGCATCCGAACAAAGTTCCGTATGCATCCCCAAATCTTTCAAATCGGATTTTGCAATAATTTCCCCAAGTGCATTTGGCATACTTCCAATTCCAAGCTGTAAAGTCGCCCCATCAACAATATGCGGAATCAGATGTTTTGCAATCTGCCGGTCAATTTCCGTCGGTTCCGGTGCTTCCATATTGACAAAAGGCTCATGCTCCCCTTCCACAATATAATCGACATCCGAAATATGAATACATTCGTCATAACCGCCACGCACCTGCGGAAGATTTTCATTTACTTCTACAATCACAATGTCTGCCATGCGGGCAATCGGTGCGGCAACACCGGTATTTACCGAAAAATTAAAATACCCGTGTTTATCCATCGGAGCCACACTCACCATAACAACATTGACATCTAAAAAGTATTCATAATAAGCGGCATTGTTATGAAAAACCATCGGGATATAATAGCAGAGCCCTTTATCGCAGAGCCTTCTCTCATACGCCGAGCAGTGCCAGCTGTGGTACACAAAATGCTCCTGCGTCTCATCGCATTCTGCAACTGCAACCGGTCCCGCCATCAGATTGCCGCGGATTTTCACATCATGAAGTTCGTCTCTTCTCTTTGCTAATGCACGGTCTAAAAGAATTGGTTTTCCAAGACAGCTTGTATAATCCACCCAGTCACCATCTTTTACAACCGAGACAGCCTCTGCGGGACTTCTCAGTTTTTGCCTGTACTCCGTTTTAAAATCCTTCATCCATTCCCCTCATTTCTTATGACAGCCCATGTGCCCTTTTCTTCCCATTTTCATCCACTGTCACAAAGACAGCACGCCCGGTCAAATGACTCTCACCGGTCAGAAAATTCTTTCCTTCTACCAAAATCTCAATACTTGTCACCCCGATTTTTGATACCTCATAATCCAATTGCAATATCATACCACTTACGACTTCTTTTTTTACAACAACTTCTTTCAATGCGGCAAGTACAACCTGTTCATTGGTCCCTAACTTTTCGGTCACGCCAATCATCGCTGCTTCCGTCACCCACTCGGATATGTAGCCGGCGTATAAAGTCTGGTGATGGTTCATAAATTCAGGTCTGACAAAATGTCTTGTTGCTACTTTCATCATTTTCCCTCGTTTCTATGTAACAAGAGACCTTACACATGCGCATAAGGTCTCCTGCCAAAATCTAATTTATGCCTCTTTGGCATTGATATAATTCATCAGACCTTCTGCCTTGATGATTTTCTGCATAAACTCAGGGAATGCCTGTCCTTTGTAGGACTCACCCTTTGTCTTATTTGTAATGATACCGCTGTCAAAATCAATTTCCACTTCATCACCGGCTTCAATGCGCTCAGATGCCTCTTTGCACTCAATAATCGGAAGTCCGATGTTAATGGAGTTGCG
>CALELW010000188.1 GCA_937902905.1 uncultured Clostridium sp.
AATATAAGGGATACAGCGATTTTTTATTCTAACAACTGTCAAAGACGGGATTATACACCAATTTACATTATAAAAAAACAATTAATTTTACCTACGAGTATAATAAGCAACCAAAACACCTTTTTTTACTCTCAAATAAACATTTTTCTTCATCCGTTTGTTTACTTTTTTTAACCTTTTTAAGCTCATGGTAACCCTTGTTTTTCCTCTGTCCCATTGCACACTTTTTACATTTTTTGCAGCCAAAAACCTGATGGTTGACTTATCGAACTTCAAAGTAGTATTTTTCTTTGATTTGCTTTTCAGTCTGACCGTAATATTCTTTCTTTGTCTGCCTGCCTTTTTCAATGCCTTTTTAACTGCTTTTTTGACAGAACGGCTGACATTTGAAGTGCTTTTGCTTCCTGTTACCTTTACCACAACTACAATGTTTTTCGTTTTTTTCAAGTCCTTCTTCTGCTGCATTGGAGTTGCACGAGGTGTCATTGTCGGCGTCACCGTCGGTGCTGCACTAGGCGTTATTGTTGGCGTCGCTGTTGGAGCTGCACTAGGCGTTATTGTCGGTGCCATCGTTGGCGTCACACTAGGCGTTATTGTTGGTGTCGCTGTTGGTGTCACACTAGGCGTCATTGTCGGGGGCACTGTTGGTGTCGCACTAGGCGTTATTGTCGGGGTCATCGTTGGCGTTGCCTCCGGTTGATCGGACTTTACCTGATAGTAATATGTAATATCGGTATCCTCCTCTGTCACTTTCAATGCATCTTGATTCAGGCTGTTCCCTGCCAATGTATATCCAAACAATTCAGGATTTCGCAGTATATAGGTGGAATTTTTCGGTACATACACAGTTGCCGTATCCGCGCAAGGAAGCAAGGCACTTGTCCCGTCCTCATTCTTTACCTGATAATGAATGTTGACTCTGCTCCATTCCTGCTCCGCCGTTTTGTCCGTTGCCAGCACTTCTCCCGTATCCGCATTGATAACTTTTCCATCCACTCTGTCACCATTTGACAAGCCATATACATCCGAAAGCACAATAGAAAGTGATTCTCTTGCCTCATCCGGATTGTATGAATTACTGAGTGCCGGAATCGTATAATTCTTTTCTTCCTGATACTTAACCGTTTTACCATCAGCTCCAATAATCTGAAAGCTCATTTTCAAATGCTGCTCTCTGTTTACCAGATTTTGTACCACGGTACGAAATTCCAAATCCGTATCGTTTGCCTTTGTTATGTTTTTCTCGCTGATTCTATATTTTTCACTATCCTGGTCTAATGTTCCCGTTTTACTATGTGGAATTGAAATTTCAGGATTACTGACATAAATTTCTGCCGGCTTGCTTACATAATCCGTATTATTTAACTTCCTTGCCAATTCCATTTTACACACTTCACAGAAAGGCTGTCCCAGCCATCTCATCATACATTCGCGGCTTGGTGCAAATGCCGTTTCCGTTCCTGCCATTGTGACGCCAATTCCTCGAAAGCCAAGCATTTTACTCCATTTAATCGTATCCGGATTCGAGGTATCCGAAGTATTTGGTTTATTCGTGTATCTCTCGTACTCATCTCCCAATCCACCAATACTGTGTGCAATTTCATGAGCCATAACCGTTCCGTTTACGTTATCTCCCGAATTAGAAGAAAAAGAAAACAGTGAATTCACGGAAGCACCATAACTGCCGTCCGTATTGGAAATCACATGAATAGTTCCCACATTGGCTCCTTCATCCAGATAATTTTCCTCCAGTTCCTGCCGCAATGCTTTTGCTTTCTCATCTCCGCCGCTTGTAAACCCGGCCGCTTTTCCAAGCACTTTAACATGAAAATAAGTATCCACACTCTTTCCGCCATAGACACTAACACCAGACTCATTTGAGACCGCCTGCACCGCATAGATATTAATGTGGTCAGAATACTCTTTATATGGCGACCAGCTTAACATTCCCTGTGCTTTCTGCTTCGCATCCTGTAAAAATTTGTCCTGTTCATCTGCCGTGTAGCCATCTCCCATAATTACAATGACAAAATTTTCTTTATCATCACCTGTCTTATGAATCACATGGATTGGAAAAGTAGTTTTCGATATTTCTCCATCTTTCGCTTCTACTGTATGAAGTGAAAACAAGGAAACTAATAATGCTATACAAATTAACACTGCTTCCCACCGTCTCATGATTTTTTTCATTTGAACACCTCTTCCTATGTATAATTTCAAAACAAAACTGTATGGTCTTATTATATTCGTTTATTCTCAGGCTTTCAACTAGATTTACACAAGGATTCGTTGTCATTTTTTTGTTTTCCGTAATTCCGTAGAAAAGCTTTGCGTCTCGTGGGCACTCCCGTTTAACAAACGCGTAAGGGTATGGGCATGCAAAATACGCAAGCCTCATACCCACGTGTTTGTACCCACGAGTCACAAAGTTTTTCTACGGAATTACTGGAATCCAAAGGAACCAGCAACAAACATTTTTCACAGCTCCATCTTTTCAAACTCGCTTTTTCTTTTTTTTACCGGTAAAAATCATCCTTTAATATCACAATCAGTCATGAATATTTTTCCATCCTTTGTGCATACTAACAGAGGAAATGGAGGTAATTACGATGCAATTAACAGAACAGGAAACCAACGTAATCAAAGATTTACAGACACAGGAAAAAGCATGTGTTGACAAATACCGCTTTTATGAGCAGTCTGCCCATGACGAAGAACTGAAAAACTTATTTCACCGCATTGGTGATGAGGAGCAGGAGCATTTTGACTCCTTAGGCATGGTGCTCAAAGGGGATGTACCAAATGTAAGTGCTGCCCGCAGCGGTATGGAAGGATACACACCTTCCGAAAGTTACGCAGCCGGTAATAACTCCGAAGAGAAAAAACACGACGAATTTTTATGTACCGACTGTATTGCAACAGAAAAACTCGTTTCATCCACCTATAACGATGACGTTTTCCGTTTTTCTGCCAGCAATATCCGAAGACTCTTAAATCACATCCAGACAGAAGAACAAAATCACGCAGAGATGATTTATAAATACAAAACCGCAAACAATATGGCATAGTTTGTCATAGTTTCTCCTCGCTGCGCATACAATGATACAAGGGTACCAAAGTCTAAGCTCGTTCATGCTTGCATGATAAGAGGTTGGACCTTGGTACCCGCCAAACATGAGAAAGTAGCGATTTATGCAATAAATCTGCGGATTTCGAATGTTTGCAGGATTGCGAAAGTTGTGAAACAACGGAGCAATCCGTATCATTGTTTGCAATTCAACAAGGCACAAAGTCCAGACTCGTTCATGCTTGCATGATAAGAGGCTGGACCTTGGTACCCGCCAAACATGAGAAAGTAGCGATTTATGCAATAAATCTGC
>CALELW010000189.1 GCA_937902905.1 uncultured Clostridium sp.
CTTTTGCGGCTGCACCGATGTAAGAGAACTTGTCCGGGTCTTTTAAGATGGCCGGGATGTTGGTTTTGTACTTCGTTTTGTAAACAGTTTTTAATGTGTTTTCCGGAGTTGTTACTGGTCCGCGGAATGCGAAGTCGCTATCTGTTGAATCTTCTAAATTACTTAATGTTAAATTAGGCGAATTACAATATACAAGATTTCTTTTAAAGCAATTTGTTCCTATTCTTTCAAGCGAATCCGGCAAATAGATGTCAACACGTCCGCCATATCCATCATCAATACTTCCATAAGCTCCCTGACTAAACGCCCAATCATTAACCGTTTTCAGCCCCGTACAAGCCGTGGCGTCAACGACAATGCCTGAACTGGTGACGTTGAAGGAGCCGAAAAAAAACGAATCCTTGTTTTTCGCATCTGCATCTCCTAACGATTCTACCTTGTGATAGGCGATGATTTCTCCATCTTCATTACATTCCGGTACTTTATCCGGAATAACGATGTCGTTTGTTACTTTTTCAGAAAAGTCACCATTCTGATATATTCCCACTATACGAAGATTCATTGCAGGACTATCATTATCACCAGAAATAGTATCATACGCCCATTTTATTTCTCCTTGCGTTTTAGAATTATATCCTTTTACCGGCACTACCGCATTCTGTTTTCCTTCTTTAATATAACAAGAACCGGCTAGCAGGCCGGCAACAAACAATGCGCAGATAGCAAAGGATATGATATTTCTTTTTCTTGCTTTCATAAATAATCTCCTTTCTTAAAGCGATTCAGTTGTACGGCAGTTAATTACTACCGGACTCCTGTTGTTTTTAGTATAGTATTAATATGTCTGTTAAGCAGTTGATACAACTTAACATATGAAGAAAAAAGAGATAGCCCTCTATGAGATAGGAGTTATCTCTTTTTAACAACTTATTCTTCTTAAAAATTAATTTCGATGTTTTTTACATACCCGCAAGGGCAACTAATAATAGTTCTTTCACCTTTCGAGGTCATCGTAATCTCTGGATGTCCTTGACATTTCGGACATATCACTGTCACATATCCGTTTTTCTGATATTCTAACCTCGCTTGTTTCGCTAACATAATTGATTGGCGTGATATCGTAGGAAATGTTTTTTTCTCTGTTTGAGTAACCATATACTACCTCCTTCATGAAATCGTCCATTTCTATTAAGTGACCAAATTCTTTTGCTCTATAAATCGCATCCATAACAAGGTTACTTTTATCTTTATCAGTCAAATTATAAGCTGTTTTGGCAGCGTTTATACTTGCTCTACATTCATCTTGCCATATAGGGGTTGTGTGATAATCGTCGCCTTGTTCCATGTCAGATAAATACTCATCTCTATAAGGTCTATGACCAAAATATTCGTGAGCCAATACAGCACCAACACTCATCAAATCTCTCGGATGTGTAGAACCATATTTTTCATCAGGGAAAACGTTCCTCGTAACATATATTTTATCCTCGACAAAATTATAACAAGTACTTACAGAAATATGTTCCTCATCATTGAAAACAAATACTGATAAATCAGCACCAATTCTTTGTATCTCTGATTTTACAAATTCGATTTCTGATTCAGATAATGGTGTTTTTGATGTATCTCTCATTCCATTAGCCATATCTTTATCATTTACAGAAATAAGTCTAATCGGCATTCGGCTATCACTTCCTTTCTACAATTGTTATACTGCCTTTATTAAACGCATTGCATCATGCGACACTTTTCATTTACTTCTGATTATCATACTGATATATCTTTCTGAATGTAAATTAGAAAATATCTTGTTCATATATTACAAATTGTTTTTTTATATTATATACTATATATACTTAGCCTGTCAACATTTGTCAAAAAATATATTGCTCTCTCTATAATAAGAGGGAGCCTTTGCTCCCTCTTTTCTATTCCAGATTTCATTTTCTGACTTTCATTGTCTTAACGAATCCGGTTTTCTTTGTGAACAGTTTCTTGTATTTCTTCAAATACTTCTTAGGCACTTTAATCTTAGCCTTTTTACTGATACCCTTAATTGCGTTCTTTCCAACCTTTTTCAAGGAAACGCTCTTAATGGTAATCGTTTTCAGTTTCTTGCAGCCCTTAAAGGCGTTTTTAGCAATTGCGGTTACTTTGTACTTTTTGCCATTAATAGTTACTGTTTTCTGAATTATTACTTTCTTCAGCTTTTTGCTTGTAACCTTTTTAACGAAAGCACTCTTACCGCTAATCTGGTATACTACCTTGCCTTTTGTCACCGTCTTAGCCTTTGCAACAATCGGGTTTGATGAATTGGACGATGGCAACGACATCGCATTTTTATTCTGTGTTGAACTTTGTGGCTCAAAATAATCTTCTTCTGAAAGAATAGGCATTTCATAATTGGCATATTCTTTAATAAGTTTCCCCGTCATATCACACAAATAGTTACTTATCGTCTGGTAACCACCACCTTTTAAATCATTTCTCCCCTTTAAAAAGCAGTTATAATTTGATGTTTTACCTATATCCATCGAAGCATCCAGCAAATACCAATTTCCGTTTATTTTCACTTGATTCCACATCTTGTTTTTGTTAAATACAATAACACACGGGATTTCATAATAATCACAAAGCATCTTAATCATTTTTGTGCAAGATGCACTTCCATTTTTTACCACAAAACCATAAATATTCACTATTTTATTATGTACGGAAATCTCCGATTTCATCGTCTCATTTAATGATAATATTATACTTTCAAACGATGTTTTATATTTCAAAGCATCTTCATGTACCTTTTTCTCACCATCTCCGACAACTGGGTATATTCCTGCCGAATAAACACCGTTATCCTTTCCTAATTCTATCTTACTATGGTTAAAATACCGAATCCAAAATATAGACGGATTGTCTAACACGACTGCTGTACTTGCTTGATACATGTTAGCAATTGTAATTTTATCTTTCGTTACAATTTTCGTATTCTCTACCCTGCACTCGCCTTTAT
>CALELW010000190.1 GCA_937902905.1 uncultured Clostridium sp.
TCTTTTTATCCCTTTCTTACGAGGGTAAGAAGTGGGACAGGATTCAGGTGATTCGTCTGTTCCCATTTACCGAGCCGGATTCGTTTCTTTCGATTCGGACGGTAGAAGAACGCTCCCATGAAATTGGTGTAATAAAAAATATCAAAGAGGTAGATAAGAAAACGAGAAAGATGCTTTTAGAGCAGCTAAATCTTCATTATTTTACTCCGGTGATTCAGAAGATTCTGGATATCAAGGATGAGTATGGTTATGCGTATTTTCATGTTATGACCGACCGCGGGGAGTGTCGTTTTACAATTAATATGGGAAGTAATGCAGTGGTGCGGTTAAGTGACTGCCGGCTTCTCATCACTGATTTGGACGAAAACCGGTTTGAGATACGGGATGTATTTGCTCTTTCACAGAAGGAACAAAGAAAACTGGATTTGTTCTTGTAGGATAGGAAAGTTTGAGGTAGCAGTATGATTTTAAGATATGAACTGCCAAAAGAGGCAGAGCAGGTTATTTCGCTTACGGACAATGAACGCATTTACTATGCGGTTCCAATCGATATTGATGATGCCGGAAATTTTTTAGAAGACTCCTATTTTATTGTCACAAACCGCAGACTTTTTGTTGTGGAAAAGGGCAGTATCAAACAGGAATACGATGTTTCCAAATGTTTCGATGTAAAAGCAGAAGCAAAAATCGGTGGCGGGCTTTTGGTAATCAATTTTGACGGTGTGCCAAAACATATTGTCCATTATTCGGCGAGACATTTATCACGTTATGCTTATATTGCCAGAGGAATCCACATTCTGGCGTCCGGCAGAGAGGAAGAGGTAGTCAGTACGGAATACGAGAAAATATGTCCGAAATGCCACCATGCGATACCGGGCACGAAATATTGTCCTCACTGCACCAAAGAGGGCGGGTTCTGGAAAGGTTTTTTGAAAATGGCGGCACCGTATAAGAGAAAGTTTGCGGGGATTATTGTGTTAATGATTCTGGCTGCCGTTGTGACACTCTTGAATCCGGAAATACAAAAGCATTTGGTGGATGATGTTTTGAAACGCGGAGAGGGTGGAATTTCAACCGCTTTTATCTGCCTTGGTATCATGTTTTTGTTAAGTGTCGGAATTGTTGTGATTAACATTTTGAAAACGTATTACTGTACCGTTTTAGGTGCGACCATTTCAAAAGATTTGCGGCAGCGGCTGTTTTCCCACATTCAGATTTTATCGCTGAATTTTATTAATGACAGGCGGCCGGGCGAATTGATGAACCGAATTGTTTTTGATACGGGAAAAATTCGGGAGTTTATGGAGCGAACTTTTTGTAATATGTTTACGGTCTGTTTTATTTTTGCCTGTGACATTATTTTTATGATGTTACTCAATGTAAAACTTGCACTGTTTGCGTTTATTTTCATTCCGGCGGCAGTATTTGTGACGTATGCGTTCCGAAAGAATATTCACAGGCGGTTTCATTTGCAGTTTAAAAAGAGCGATGAGGTAAACAGCAGTTTACAGGATGTGATATCCGGTATGCGTGTGGTGAAGTCCTATGGAAAAGAAGAGAGTGAACGGGATAAGTTTAATGCGCTCACAGATGAGTTCTGCCGCGTGCAGACAAAAAATGAAGTGTTCTGGGCGGTATTTATGCCGATGGTCAGCCTTTTGATGGGCGCCGGTGTGTTCCTTGTAATCTATTTTGGCGGACTGGATGTGTTAGGCGGCACGATGACGACCGGTGAACTGTTACAGTTTGTAACTTATACACAACTTTTATATATGTACTTAAACTGGATGACGAATATGCCGAGGGAACTGATGAATCTGATTAGCAGTATGGAAAGAATTAATGATGTTTTGACGCAGGAACCATTTATTGAGGATGTGAAAGAGCCAATTCACCTTGATGTGGAAGGCGAAATCCGGTTTGAGCATGCCTCGTTTGGGTACAAATCGTATCAGCCGGTTTTGGAAGATTTAAACCTTACGATAAAAAAAGGGGAAATGATTGGTATTGTAGGCGCATCCGGAACCGGAAAGTCTACGCTTATCAATCTGATTATGCGTCTTTATGAAGTCGATGATGGTAAATTGTTAGTTGATGGGCATAATATAAAGGAAATTCAGTCGGATTATTTTCATTCACAAATTGGTGTGGTGTTACAGGAGACATTTTTATTTTCCGGGACAATTCTTGAAAATATCCGTTTTGCCAGACCGGATGCCTCATTAGAAGAAGTGATAATGGCGGCAAAAATGGCAAATGCACATGAATTTATATCACAGACGCCGGATGGTTATAATACATATGTGGGAGAAAAAGGGCACAGTTTGTCCGGTGGAGAGAGACAGCGGATTGCGATTGCAAGGGCAATTTTGAATGAACCAAGGCTGTTAATTTTAGATGAGGCAACGGCAAGTCTTGACACGGAGAGTGAATTTATGATACAACAAGCATTGGAGCGTTTGACCAAGGGGCGTACTACCTTTGCGATTGCGCATCGTCTTTCGACGTTAAAACATGCAGACAGACTTGTTGTAATTGACGGACATCGTGTTGCAGAAGTGGGGTCTCATGAAGAATTGATTGCAAAAAGAGGTATTTATTATCGACTTGTAAAAGCACAGTTAGCAATGCAGGGAGACGAAAATTTACCACTAGGAGGAAAGCGTGAAGCAGTTATTTAAGTTTTTAAGTTCATACAAAAAAGAATGTATTTTAGCGCCGTTGTTTAAATTGTTTGAGGCGACGTTAGAATTATTTGTACCGCTTGTTATGGCGGCAATTATTGACCATGGAATCGGAAGTAAAGATTATGGTTTTATTGGATGGATGGGAGGTATATTGGTTCTTTTGGCAGCGGTTGGTCTGACCGCTGCTCTTGTGGCGCAGTATTTTGCGGCGAAAGCAGCCGTGGGATTTGCCGCCGGACTCAGACAGGCGTTGTTCCGCCATATTCAGTCCTTATCGTTTGGGGATGTTGACCAGGTAGGAAGTTCCACATTGATTACCCGTTTGACAAGTGATACGAACCAGTTGCAGGCAGCCGTTAATATGGCACTGCGTTTGTTTTTACGTTCACCGTTTGTTGTGCTCGGTGCGATGGTTATGGCATTTACGATTGATGTCAAGGCAGCACTTGTTTTTGTAGTTGTCATTCCGTTATTATCAATCGTTATTTTCGGTGTTATGTTTGTCAGCATTCCGATGTACCGCCGTGTGCAGGAGGCACTTGATAAGCTGTTAGGAAGAACCCGCGAGAATTTGTCGGGTGTCCGTGTGCAGCGTGCATTTAATAAGCAGGAGCAGGAGAAGGAAAAATTTGCAGAGGAAAATCAGGCATTAAATAAGTTCCAGATGGTAGTGGGAAGAGTTTCCGCACTTACAAACCCGATTACCTATCTGATTATCAATGCCGGAGTAATTGCATTAATCTGGATTGGCGCACTGAAAGTAGATGCCGGTTATCTGTCTCAGGGACAGGTGGTTGCGTTAGTAAATTATACGGCACAGATTTTGGTAGAGTTAATCAAACTGGCAAACATGATTGTTATGGTAAATAAAGCGATTGCCTGTGGCGACCGTGTGCAGGAAGTCTTTGAGAGAGAACCGGGACTTTCTACGCCGGATGAGGAGACAAAGCCGGGGGATGGCGACATTGCTGTTTCATTTGAACATGTCGGTCTTATCTATCCGGGCACCCATACGGAATCCCTTACCGATATTCATTTTTCCGTGAAAAAGGGAGAGACCGTTGGTGTTATCGGTGGTACCGGTTCCGGAAAAACATCGTTAGTTCATTTGATTCCGAGATTTTATGATATTACATCCGGGAAATTACTTGTTGATGGCGTGGAGGTTCATAAGCAGTCCCTTGCCTCGCTGAGAAACCGGATTGGCGTTGTGCTTCAGAAAGCCGTTTTGTTTGAGGGGACCATCCGTTCCAATTTGCAATGGGGCAAAAAGGATGCAACGGAAGAGGAAATGTGGAAGGCGCTTGAAATTGCTCAGGCAAAAGAAGTTGTTCTTGGAAAACCGGATGGACTGGATTCGGTTGTGGAGCAGGGAGGACGAAATTTCTCCGGCGGGCAGAAACAGCGTCTGACGATTGCCAGAGCATTAGTGAGAAGACCGGAAATATTGATTATGGATGATAGTGCCTCGGCACTCGATTATGCAACGGATGCCGCTCTTAGAAAGGCAATTCGTGAAGAATTAAAAGATATGACACTTTTTATTGTTTCCCAGCGTGCGGCTTCGGTGCGGAATGCAGATAAGATTGTTGTGCTTGATGATGGTGTGATTGTAGGAATGGGAACGCATAATACGCTGATTGATTCCTGTGAGGTCTACCGGGAAATTTACGAATCCCAATACGGAAAGGGGGCAAGATAGTCATGACGCAGAAGGAAACGATAAAAAAGGTGCTGCATTATATCCGCCGCTACTGGTTTTTCTTAATTGTTTCTCTTGTACTGGCGCTGATTACGGTTGTGCTTACCCTTTACGTGCCGATTCTTACCGGACAGGCAGTGGATTTGATTGTAGGAAAAGGAGAAGTTGATTTCGCCGGTGTTTATCGCATTTGTGTGAAAATTGGAATTGCTATTTTGCTTACGATGGTGGCACAGTGGGTGATGAATGTTGCCAATAACAAAATCACTTATAGTGTTGTGCGTGATATTCGTACGGATGCTTTTGAGAAAATTCAGGTGCTTCCGCTTAGTTATATTGACAGTCATTCCTATGGTGAAATTGTGAGCCGCGTCATTGCGGATGCCGACCAGTTTGCCGATGGATTGCTGATGGGATTTACCCAGTTGTTTACCGGCGTAATTACGATTTTAGGAACGCTTGGCTTTATGCTTAGTGTCAGTGTGCCGATTGCATTAGTCGTCGTGGTCCTGACACCGGTATCTCTGTTTGTGGCAGCGTTTATTGCGAAAAGAACATATCAGATGTTCCGTATGCAGTCAGAGACCAGAGGAGAGCAGACGGCACTGATTGAAGAAATGATTGGCAATCAGAAGGTAGTTCAGGCATTTGGACAGGAGAAAGAAGTAGGAGACCGTTTTGATGAAATTAATGACCGTCTTTCCAAGTATTCGCTTCAGGGAACCTTTTTCTCATCCATTACCAATCCGTCCACTCGTTTTGTCAATGCACTTGTGTATGCGGCAGTTGGTGTGTTTGGTGCTTTTTTCGCGATTCAGGGTGGTATTTCAGTCGGACAGCTTTCCTGTTTCTTAAGCTATGCAAACCAGTATACAAAACCGTTTAACGAAATTTCCGGTGTCGTGACAGAGCTTCAAAATGCGATTGCCTGTGCCGGACGAGTGCTTGAGTTGATTGAAGAAACACCGGAGATTCCGGATTCAGAAGATGCCATAGAACTTGGCAAGGCAGATGGAAAAGTAGAAATTGAAGATGTTTATTTTTCCTATGAGCCGAATCAGAAATTGATTGAGCATTTTAATTTGCAGGTTAAGCCGGGTCAGCGTGTGGCAATTGTTGGTCCTACCGGCTGTGGTAAAACGACGTTAATTAATCTTTTGATGCGGTTTTATGATGTAAATTCCGGTGCAATTAAAGTAAGTGAAAAGGATATCCGGAAAGTGACGAGAGAGAGCCTTCGTGCTAATTATGGTATGGTGCTTCAGGAAACGTGGTTAAAGCAGGGAACCATCCGGGAAAATATCGTGATGGGGCGCGAAGATGCAACGGATGATGAAGTGTTAGCAGCGGCAAAAGCAAGCCACGCGCACAGTTTTATTAAGAGACTTCCAAACGGTTACGATACCGTGATTGGTGAAGATGGCGGAAGTTTGTCGGCAGGACAAAAACAGTTGTTATGTATTACAAGGGTAATGCTTTGTCTGCCGCCAATGCTGATTTTGGATGAGGCAACTTCATCCATTGATACGCGTACGGAGATGAAGATTCAGAAGGCGTTTGCTACGATGATGCAGGGAAGAACGAGTTTTCTCGTGGCACATCGTTTGTCAACCATTCAGGAAGCGGATGTGATTCTTGTGATGCGGGATGGAAAAATCGTGGAGCAGGGAAATCATGAAGAACTGTTAGCCGCAAATGGATTTTATAAGAAATTATTTGATGCTCAGTGGAGTTAAAAGAATAAGCAAAAAAGGACCTGCCGTGTGGTCTACTGCGCGGCAGGTCCTTTTTTTGCTTTATTAACCCATTTGTACGGTTACAGAAACTTGTTTTTTGGATGCGTCATACGGAATTACGGTTGTCTGTCCAAGACTTTGTCCGTCGACAATCAATTCTTTTACACCCTTTTCAACATTATCCGGATTCTTTACTTCGATGTTATACTCAACACCGCGGAATGTACGGGTAATTGTAAAGTCACCAAAGTTTTTCGGAATACATGGATTCACACTCAATCCCTTTAAGGTTGGCTCAACACCTAAAATGTACTGGGATACATTTAAGAAGGTCCAGGCAGCAGTTCCTGTGAGCCAGCTGTTTTTCGCCTCACCAAATGTCTTAGCATCTTTTCCGGCAATCATCTGGGAATAGACATACGGTTCGGTGCGATGGACTTCGCTGATTTCTTCTAAATAAGCCGGGCAGGTTTTGCGGTAAATTTCAAAAGCTCTGTCACCGCGTCCAATCTGTGTTTCAGCAGCGGAAATCCAAGGGTTATTGTGACAGAAGATACCGGCATTTTCCTTGTATCCCGGTGGATAAGAAGAAATTTCGCCAAGGTTTACATAGTATCTTGTGTATGGTGGCTGCAAAAGTACAATACCATATTTGGTATCCAGTTTTTCTTTTACGGAATCTAATGCTTTTTTTGCAAGACCGTTTTCTACACCGACACCTGCCAGTACACAGAAGCCCTGAGGTTCAATGTAAATCTGTCCCTCTTCACATTCTTTGGAACCGACTTTGTTGCCGTCTGCGTCGTAAGCACGTAAGAACCATTCGCCGTCCCAGCCGCTTTCTTCAATGGCTGCGACCATTTTTTCAACTTCTTCTCTGGCTCTTTTTGCTTCTTCCAGTTTATTAATTGCGTCGCAGAGGTCAGCGTATTCTTTACCGTATTTGACAAACATACCGGCAATAAATACGGATTCAGCGACCGGTCCTTCGCTTGGTCCAAATGTCTGGAAGGATTCACCCGGTTCTTTGGAGAAACAGTTCAAGTTCAGGCAGTCGTTCCAGTCGGCGCGTCCAATCAATGGAAGATTGTGTGGTCCTTTGTGGTTGACTGTGTAGTTAAAGGAGCGTGTCAGATGTTCAAACAAACTTGTTGCCACGCTGAAATCATTATCATAAGGAACGGTTTCGTCCAAAATGGAGAAATCACCGGTTTCACGAATATAAGCGGAAGTTCCGGCAATCAGCCACAATGGGTCATCATTGAAGCCGCTTCCGATATCACTGTTTCCTTTTTTGGTTAATGGCTGATACTGATGGTAAGCACTACCGTCAGCAAACTGAGTGGATGCGATATCAATGATTCGTTCTCTGGCACGGTCCGGAATCAGGTGGACAAAGCCAAGCAAATCCTGACAGGAATCACGGAATCCCATGCCTCGTCCGATTCCGGATTCATAATAAGAAGCGGAACGTGACATATTAAAAGTAACCATGCACTGATACTGGTTCCAGATATTTACCATGCGATTTAATTTTTCATCCCCTGACTTCACCGTATAGTGGGAGAGGAGACTGTTCCAATGTTCGTTCAATTCGTGGAAGGCATCGCTTACCTGCTCTTTCGTCTGGTATTTGTTAAGCAGTTCGTCTGCCGGTTTTTTGTTAATTACATTTGGTGCTTCAAATTTATCATCCGGGTCATTTTCACAGTAGCCGAGAACAAATACAAGTGTCTCGCTTTCGCCTGGTTTCAATGTCAGATTAATCTGGTGTGAGCCAATCGGATACCAGCCGCTTGCAATCGAATCGGTAGCATTTCCCTGCTCGATGGCAAGAGGGGCTGCAGCACTGCGGTATGCACCAAGAAAGGCGTCGCGGCTTGTGTCAAATCCGTCAATATCATGATTTACGGCAAAGACCGCATAATGATTGCGGCGCTCGCGGTATTCTGTTTTGTGGTAAATGCGGGAACCGATAACCTCTACTTCTCCGGTATTTAAGTTTCTCTGGAAGTTTGTCATATCATCCATTGCATTCCAGAGACAGAACTCAATATAGGAAAATAAAGTTATGGTGCGCTCGTTATCCGTTGTGTTGCTAATTGTGATTTCATTGATTTCACAATTGTCGTGAACCGGAACAAAAGTCAAAAGATTTGCTTTGATTCCGTTTTTCTCGGATAAAAAGCGGGTGTAACCCATACCGTGGCGGCATTCATAGGAATCTAAGTCAGTCTTGACCGGCATCCAGCCTGGATTCCATACGGTATCACCGTCTTTTATATAGAAGTAACGGCCACCCTCG
>CALELW010000191.1 GCA_937902905.1 uncultured Clostridium sp.
GCGCTTGAGAGGCTTGGCGAGATTGAAAAACGAATTCTTGAATTAGGAGCTGATCCATATATTGGAACCGAGCCAAGATATCTTATTCTTAGGAGACAGGGGTATAAAGTGCTTATTTTAGAAAAAGACCTAGTATTTTATAAAATTGATGAAATTGATGAGGGAAATAAGCAAGTGATTGTATATGCTGTCGTAGATCAACGCCAAGATTATTTGAATATTATTCGTGGTTTGTAGAGAAGTTTATCCTAAAAAAAGAGATGCCCCGAGGACATCTCTTTTTTTTACGTCCAGGCACTTATGGACAAAAAATTACATAGGATGAAAGTAACGACAATCTCTGAGGTGTATCATGCAGTCATTTCCACAGCCTTTAAGTGTAGAGGAAGAAAATGAAGCAATTGGGAGATGGGAACAGGGTGACAGAGAGGCAAGAAACATTCTGATTGAACGCAATCTTCGGCTGGTTGCCTATCTGGTGAAGAAATACAGTAATTCCGACCATAGTGTCGATGATTTGATTTCCATAGGGACAATTGGACTGATTAAAGCGGTCGACACATATCGAATGGGGAAGGGCGTTCGGTTAGCGACGTATGCCTCCCGCTGTATCGACAATGAATTGTTGATGACATTTCGGAGTGATAAGAAGCGGGCACGGGAAATTTTTTTGTATGAGCCGATTAGCGGGGATGATGGTGAGGGAAATGCGCTTCGATTTCTGGATGTCTTGGAGAGTGTGGACGAGGATATTCCGGAGCGGATGGAAAAGGAAGAAAATATAGAAAAATTATACGGTTATATTGAGAAAAATCTGACGGAACGAGAAAAGTTAATTATCCGCCTCCGCTATGGTGTGTCCGAAGGAAAAGGAACGCCGGAACATCCGGAAATTACGCAGCGTGAAATTGCCAAACGACTTGGTATTTCCCGCAGTTATGTGAGCCGGATTGAAAAAAAGGCATTACAAAAGCTTCGGCGTGCATATGATTATGGAAGGAGAAAAAATTGAGATGTCGGATCCTAAAATAGAAAATTTACTGGAGTTATCTTTAGATGTCTCAGAAGATACAAGAGAAAAAAGCGAAAATTTATCTGCCGGTTATGACCCGGAAGAAAAGTTGTGGCAGGTGATTATTCGGTATTCCGGAGAACTTTTGCAATTGGCAGGTAACTATGAGCGGGTGACGCCGCTGTTAGGAGGGTACGCTGTTTTAGAAGTGACAGAAAAACAGTTGAGAGCGTTGGCAGAAGAACCACAGGTAGAATATATTGAAAAGCCAAAGGCGTTGTCTTTTGCCGTATACGAAGGAAAACTGGTATCGTGCATTCCTCCCGTACAGAGGGAGCCCCTTTCTCTGACCGGACAGGGTATTCTGGTAGGAATCATAGATTCCGGAATTGATATTTATCATCCGGATTTTCGAAAGGAAGATGGAACAACAAGAATCGTGGGAATTTGGGACCAGACGGCGGCAAACGAGGGCGAAATGGAGCTTATGCCACCGTCCGGTTATTCCTTCGGCTTGTTTTATTCGGAAGAAAAAATAAATGAATTGTTACAAGCATTAGGCCCTGCGCCGGCAGTGGATGCAAGCGGACATGGAACACATGTTGCCGGAATTGCAGCAGGCAATGGACGTGCCAGCCGGGGAGAAAATCGCGGTGTGGCGTATGAATCACAGTTGTTAATTGTGAAATTAGGCGGCAGGACGCAGGGAGATTTTCCGCAGACGGCAGAACTGATGCAGGCAATTGATTTTTGTATTCGTTTTGCGGCAGAAAGAAACCAGCCTCTTGCCTTAAATTTAAGTTATGGCAATAACTATGGCTCACATACCGGTACGTCATTATTGGAAACATATTTGGATGAAGCAGCTTTAGTGGGGCGTACAACAATCTGTATTGGCAGCGGCAACGAAGGCAATTTGCGGCGGCACGCTTCCGGGCAGTTAGAGGCAGGCAGTGAAAAAGTTGTGGAATTTAGTGTCTCTCCCTATGAAACAAGTCTGTCCATTCAATTGTGGAAGCAGTATGTGGATTCTTTTCAAATTACCTTAACAACACCATCCGGAAGCCGGATTATCGTATCGGAGGAAACGGCAGGAACCTTTCGCTCTTTGCAGGATGGAATGGAAATTCTGTGGTATTTTGGTGAGCCGTCTCCCTATCAGATTTTGCAGGAAATTTATCTGGAAATTATCCCCGTATCTGACCGGACAATGATTCAGGGAGGCATCTGGAAATTAACACTCACGCCCAAACAACTGGTGGATGGGCGTTTTGATTTGTGGATGCCAAGCGGTGCACAAATTAACGAAGAAACGGGATTTTTAGTTTCCGAATCAGCACTTACGCTTACCATTCCCTCAACTGCCAGACGACCAATTACCGTAGCGGCATACGATGCGAATACAGACACCTATGCGCCTTTTTCCGGACGCGGTTATGTCTGCTGCAATCAAAGCAAGCCGGATTTGGCGGCACCGGGCGTCGGAATTTTGTCTTGTGCACCCGGTGGCGGATATACAAGAAAAAGCGGAACTTCAATGGCGTGTCCTTTTGTCACCGGAAGCGCCGCCCTCCTAATGCAGTATGGGATAATCAATGGAAAAGATTCATACCTATACGGACAGAAAGTAAAAGCCTATCTAATCCGGGGCGCCAGAAGAACAAGAGCATTTGAAACCTTTCCAAATGACAGAGTAGGATGGGGAATGCTGTGTACAGCAGACAGTATTCCATGATGTAAGAGGATGTAATTTTTCTGACAGCTGTGGCTTGGGCTAAATCAACTTGGGTTAAGTGGGCGCTCTCGCTTAGATAAGTTGTGTAGCGGTATGGACACCGAAACTACCGGTGGTCTCATACCGACACACTTATAACCCACTTAACCCAAGTTGATTTAGCCCAAGCCACAGCTGTCAGAAAAATTACCAACCAAAGCATTTGGTAATGGATATCTAATCTTTTGCTTTTGTGTCAAGAAATCATTGTTAAACTATTTGGAATTCCTGTAAATTAGGAGAAATGCTTTGTGACTCGTGGGTTTTGAGTACGTCGGTATGCGGCACTGGTGGTCTCAGTGCCCATACCGCTACGCACTCAATTAGTGAAAACGCCCACGAGACGCAAAGCATTTCTCCTAATTTACAGGAAACCAGAAAAGTTAATGATAATTTCAACCAAAAAAGCAAAAAATTAGATGCACTTGATTTTTGCCCCCCAAATACGCTATAATAACGGCAAATTTGCTTGCGAGGTACAAAGATGGCTACAGAAAATAATATCATTGAATTGCGTCATGTAAAAAAGTGTTATGAAAAGGACACACCCGTTATCAAGGATTTTTCCCTTACGATAAAAAAAGGGGAATTTGTTACCTTTTTGGGACCGTCCGGCTGTGGGAAAACGACGATACTGCGTATGATTGGCGGCTTTGAGCAGCCGACCGGGGGAGAAATTTTATTACACGGAAAAGACATCAGCAAACTTCCACCGGCGAAACGTCCGATTAATACGGTGTTTCAGAAGTATGCCTTGTTTCCGTATCTCAATATTTATGACAACATTGCCTTTGGCTTGAAAATGAAAAAAATGCCGAAAGAAGTGATTCGGGAAAAGGTAAAAAAAGTGTTGGAAGTGGTTGATTTAGAAGGGTTTGAAAAAAGAAAAATTTCCACGTTGTCCGGCGGACAGCAGCAGCGTGTTGCGATTGCGAGAGCAATTGTTAATGAGCCTGAAATCCTTTTGTTAGATGAACCGCTTGGAGCTCTGGATTACAAGATGCGGAAAGAAATGCAGTTTGAATTAAAGGAAATGCATAAAGAGCTTGGCATTACGTTTATTTTTGTCACGCATGACCAGGAGGAAGCACTGGCGCTTTCGGATAAGGTTGTGGTTATGGCGGATGGAAAAATACAGCAGGCAGGAAAACCGGAAGATATTTATAAGGTGCCGGAAAATGCATTTGTCGCCGATTTTATTGGCGAGAGCAATATTTTTGATGCCAAAATGGTCGGTGACTGCAGGCTTTCGATTCACGGTGTGGAGTTTGGCTGTAAGGAGAATTTTCCGCTTGGCGACCATGTTGAGGCTGTGATTCGACCGGAGTCGGTTATTCTTTGTCCGGCAGGAGAAGGAAAAATACAAGGAAAAGTTCATTCTTCTGTGTTTAAGGGAACGTTTCACGAGATTGTTATTTATTCCGGCAAAAGCGAAATTGTAGCGCAAAATGAGGAAGCAATTGAAGAGGGTACAGAGGTCGGAATTGATATCAAACCGCAGGGAATTCATGTTATGCCATACAATCAGAACATCAACCATTATGAGGGACTGATGGATGTGAGTGGACATGTTCTATTTGTGGACGGCAGCAGGAAACCGGATTTGACAAAACTTTTTTCAGGAAAGGTGCCGGAAAATACGGAAGGAATTCATGTTATGGCGTCCTTTTTGCCGGCAGATGCAAATTTAAGTGATGACCCGGCAGCAGGATTTGTCGAGGGAAATATTATTTCTATTATATATAAAGGCGACCATTACAAATATAAAATCCGAAGCAAAAATGATGTGGATTATTATGTGGATGACGAGTGGCTGTGGAATATGGGCGACTATGTCAGCGTGGTAGTGCCGGATGAAAAAATAACTTATGAAGTGGTAAATAAGGGGGAGCAGGATGATTAGATTTTCAAGGAAACAGCTTAGGATTCCCTACCTTATTTTTCTGCTTGTGTTTGTGGTATTGCCACTTTTGGTTATTTTATACTATGCACTTACGAATGGAGAGGGACAGTTTACATGGGAAAATTTTCGTGAGTTTTTTGTCGATGGGAAAACCATGGGAACTTTGTTTTACAGTCTTATGATTGCTGTTACGACGACGATTGTCTGTCTGTTGATTGCGTATCCGACTGCTTATATACTGGCGCGTGGCAATCTGAAACGGGGACCGGTTTATGTGATTTTGCTTGTGATGCCGATGTGGATAAATTTTACGCTGCGCATTACGGCGGTCAAAGAAATTTTAGATGTCATTGAGGGAAATCTTGCGATGTATCCATTTTTCAATACGATACTCTGCATGGTGTATGATTTTCTTCCCTTTATGATTCTGCCCCTGTACACAACGATATCCAAATTGGATGACAGTATTCCGGAAGCAGCGGCTGATTTAGGCGCATCGTCTTTCCGTGTGTTCTGGCGAGTTATGATTCCGATGACGTTACCGGGGATTATCAGCGGTGTGACAATGGTATTTTTGCCGGCGATGACAAATTATGTTGTGTTAGATATGATTTATAACAGTACCTATATTATGGGAAGCCTGATTGGCAGTTATTTTAATGCGTATGACTGGCACAATGGCTCCATGATTTCAATTCTTCTTCTTATTTTAATGTTCTTTGTAACATGGATTACAGACCGTTTTGCGAAGAAGCAGGAAGTGGAAGCGAGAGGAGGTGGCATATGGTGAAAAAATTAGGACAAAGACTCTGGCTTTTCTTGGTGTTTGCGTTTTTGTATGCACCGATTCTTGTGCTGATTGTTTACAGTTTTACAAGTTCTACGATGATTGGTGCGATTCGTGGTTTTTCACTGGAGCATTATGTCACATTATTTACCACGAAGGAATTGCTCCATATGATTGGCGGAACGCTTCTTTTAGCGGTTACGGTTGCTTTTTTGTCAACTCTTCTGGGAACCATTGGTGCAATCGGTTCTTTTTACGCCGGGAAAAAAAGCGGGCAGTGCATCAATTTTTTGAATCAGATTCCGATTGCCAATGCGGAAGTTGTAACCGGTTTTAGTATCTGCGTTTTGATGATTGTTTTATTTGGTGTGGACAAGGACACATATCTGCCGATGCTTGCCGGACAGACGGTGTTGTGCGCTCCATTTGCGTATTTGTCGGTGCTGCCGAAATTAAAACAGATGGATCCGAATTTATATGAAGCGGCTTTGGACCTTGGCTGCAATCACAGACAGGCTTTGTGGCGCGTGATTGTGCGCGAAATTATGCCGGGAATTTCATCCGGATTTATGTTGTCTGTCACGTTATCGCTTGACGACTATTTTATTACAACGTATACAAAACCAGCGGTGTTTGATACAATCAGCACCTACGTGGTAAATGCAACGAAGGGGGCAAGAACCGAAATTAAGACGGCGTTGTGGGCGTTGTCTGCGGTTATATTTCTGGTTGTTGTTCTCGTTGTGATTGGAATGAATATGAAAGCGGGGAGGAAACAAAAACGATGAAAAAAAGATGGATGATATTTTGTTTTTCTCTGCTTCTTTGCAGTGCAGTTTTCTTTGGCTGTGAGAATAAGGAGAATCAAGACGAAGAAATTGTGCTTCGGATTGCCAACTGGGAGGAATATTTAGATGAAGGCGGCTGGGATGAAGATGAGACAATTGATTTGGATGAGAAAACAAAAATTTTAGGCAGAGAAAATATGGTAGACGAGTTCGAAACCTGGTATGAAAAAACATATGGGGAGAAAGTGCGCGTTGAGTATTCTACTTTTGGAACAAATGAAGATTTGTATAATCAGATGACATTGGGAGATACTTTTGATTTGGTCTGCCCATCGGAATATATGATTATGAAGTTGATGAAGGAGAAAAAACTGGAGCCGTTTTCGGAAGATTTTTTCGATACTTCAAAAAAAGAAAATTATTACAGCCGCGGTGTCTCTCCTTATATTAAAAATGTATTTGATGATTTAAAAATAGGTGGGGAATCGTTAAGCCGCTATGGTGCCGGCTATATGTGGGGCGTTATGGGGCTTGTGTATAATCCTTCGGCGGTGTCAAAAGAAGATGTCCGCCACTGGTCGGTTTTGCTTGATAATAAGTATAGTAAACAGGTGACGATGAAGGACAGTGTACGCGATTCTTACTTAGTTGCCCTTACCATTTTAAAAGAGAAAAAATTGTTGTCGGAAGAATTTCAAAAAGCGATGGAGACTACGCATTGCCTGACGGATGAGTTAAATGACACATCGGAACAGACGGTTACCAAGGTGCAGACGATTCTGGAAAAAATGCGGAAAAATTCGTATTCACTGGAAACGGACAGTGGAAAAGCGGATATGGTGACCGGTAAAGTCGTTCTTAACATGCAGTGGTCCGGCGATGGTGTTTATACGATGGATGAGGCCGAAAAAGACGGGATGGAACTTAGTTATGCAGTGCCGGAAGAGGGAAGCAACCTTTGGTTTGATGGCTTTTGCATGATGAAAAACGGAATTTCCGGCGATGCGAAAAAGAAACAGGCGGCGCAAGCTTTTATCAATTATATTTCACGGCCGGACAATGTAATCCGCAATATGTATTATGTCGGTTATACTTCAGTGATTGCCGGTGGTGACAGTGATTTGGTTTTTAAGTATGCAGATTGGTGCTATGGCGCAGAGGAGGATGAAGAGGAAGTATCTCCTTATGACTTATCTTATTTTTTCTCCGGTGCGAAAACGTCCAAAAACAAGTATGTATTGGAGGTGCCAAAATCGCAGGTTTCACGGCAGGTGAGTGCCCAGTATCCGGAACAAAGTGTCTTGAAACGCAGTGCTGTCATGCAGTGTTTTAGTGAGGAAGCGAATCGGAGAATCTCAAGGATGTGGATTCGAGTGCGTTGTTTTTGAAAAAAAGTTGGCAATAACGGACGGGTGTTCTTGACAACTTACGAGAGTTAGTTTATACTAACAATGAAAAAAACATCATTTTCGTAAGGAGGAACATTCCATGCAGAGAGAAGAAATACTGGAAAAATTGCGTGAACAGGGATGCCGCATCACAAAGCAGCGTCAGCTTTTACTTGATATTATTTTGCAGGAAGAATATTCCTGCTGCAAAGAAATTTATTACAAAGCGGCAAAAAAAGATTCGTCGATTGGTATTGCGACTGTTTACCGTATGATAAATACATTAGAGGATATCGGTGCAATCAGCAGAAATACGATGTACCGCATTGATTGTGGTGATGACTGCCGGGCGAAAGATAACTGCGAGGTAAAATTAAATGATGGAACCAGTCTGGAACTGACACAGGCACAGTGGAATCAGGTGATTGCCAGTGGATTAAAGGCTTGTGGTTTCCAGAGTTGATTTCTACAAATTGGATCGAATAATTGGATTCTTAATAGGAAATTGTATCAGTAAGATGTATTGACAGCAGATACAGAGTTTGATATGATTAACACAAGTTAGACAAAACTAACCAAGGAGGAATCCAATTGCATGAGCAAGGAAGCCATTGAGATGATTCGGAAGATGGATATGGAACAGGTTGAGAATCAATTTGTTCTTCAGTGTGCGCCATTGATTGCCGGATTAAAAATGTCCAATTTATTTATCATTCGTAAAAACCATTTGCGGAGATTGTGTGCTCTCCTGGAAAACAGCGGTATCCGTTGC
>CALELW010000192.1 GCA_937902905.1 uncultured Clostridium sp.
GTAATTCCGTAGAAACGGTTTGTGGCTCGTGGGTACAAACACGTGGGTATGAGGCGTGCGTATTTTGCATGCCCATACCCTTACGCGTTTGTTAAGCGAAAGTGGCGCAAGAGGTTTGGGGAACCTCTGACCTGCGCGGACCGGAGTGGAACGCAGAACCACGAAGTACAAACTTTTCTTGATAAATTTCTGGAAAACAAAAACCACCAACGCCCCCTAACACAAACCAAAACTCAGTTTAACTTGAAAGATATCTCTTTTTCGACTAAAATAAGAATTACGATTGAAAAGCAAACGCGCACTTTTGAGTTTTGCGCAGATTGAGAGGTTAGTATGGATAATCGAAATTTTACTCTGCTTACTGATTTTTACGAAATTACAATGATGCAGGGCTACTTTAAAAATCATGCATCAAATCGTGTTGTTTTTGATTTGTTTTACCGTCAGAATCCGGATGATGGTGCGTATGCCGTATGTGCCGGACTGGCTCAGGTAATTGACTATGTCAAAAGCCTTCACTTTGATTATGAAGATATTGATTACTTACGTGGTCTTGGCGTGTTTGATGAAGACTTTTTGGATTATCTTGCAAGTTTTCATTTTACAGGAGATATTTATGCGATTCCGGAAGGTACGGTAGTCTTTCCACGCGAGCCGCTTTTGAAAGTTGTCGCTCCGATTTTGGAGGCACAGTTAGTAGAAACGGCGCTCTTGAATCTGATTAACCACCAAAGCCTGATTGCAACAAAGGCTTCCCGTGTCTGCTATGCGGCAAAGGGCGGTGGCGTTATGGAATTTGGTCTGCGGCGCGCACAGGGACCGGATGCCGGTACATTTGGGGCACGTGCGGCAGTCATTGGCGGCTGTATTGGTACAAGTAACGTAATTTGTGCGAAAGAATATGATGTCCCTGCGCTTGGCACTCATGCACACAGCTGGATTATGAGTTATGGGGATGAATTGACCGCATTCCGCAAATACGCCGAATTGTATCCGAATAACACGACACTTCTTGTTGACACCTACGACACGCTTCGTTCGGGCGTACCGAATGCCATCCGTGTATTTGAAGAATTGAGTGAGCAGAACCGCATGCCAAAAAAATATGGCATTCGTCTCGACAGCGGTGACCTCGCTTACCTTTCCAAAAAAGCAAGAAAAATGTTAGACGATGCGGGATTTCCGGACGCCGAAATCTGTGCTTCAAGTGATTTGGATGAATATCTGATTGACTCCCTGCTCTCACAGGGTGCCTGCATTGATTCCTGGGGCGTGGGAACAAATCTGATTACATCCAAAAACACACCTGCGTTTGGCGGTGTATACAAATTGGCTGCAGTAGAGATTGACGGAGAAATGATTCCGAAAATCAAATTATCTGAAAACCCGGCAAAAATCACAAATCCGGGCAATAAAACCGTTTACCGCATTTACGACAAAAAATCCGGTAAAATCCGCGCCGATTATATAACACTTGCGGACGAAACCTTTGACGAGTCCGAAGATTTGCTTCTTTTTGACCCGAATGCTACTTGGAAAAAAACACGGCTTGAGGGTGGCACCTACACGATGAAAGAAATTTTAGTTCCTATTTTCAAAAACGGACAATGTGTTTACGACTCGCCATCTGTTATGGAAATTCAAAAACACTGCAAGGAGCAATTGGAGACGATGTGGGAAGAATCAAGACGTCTGGTTAATCCTCAGGAAGTATTTGTTGATTTATCTGACAAATTGTATGAAATGAAAAAAGAATTATTAAATGAAGTAGGACGCTGAGTAAGCGTCCTTTTCAAAACTGCAAAAATGGCCCCTCATTTTGCAAAAATTGTCATTTCTATTGAAATGTGGAGGTTTTTGCAGTAAACTAACAGTACATGATTTTTTGAGTAGCGTAAAGTTAAATGGATAGGAGGCAAAATATGAATATGAAAAAAATCGTATCAATTATTATGTTAACAGCACTTTTGTTTACATCAATCACAAACGGCACAACAAGTAAAGCAATCTCACAGTATAAGCGAATCACATCCGGAAACTATGAATATGCCGTTCTTGATGAAGCAAAAAAAACCGCAACATTACTAAAGATTGGAACAGCAGCAAAAGAAGTAAACATTCCAAAAACAATTGATGGATATTCCATTGTACAGATTGGAATATGCTGGGATGAATATGATTATTACTTAAAAGATGAAAATGAACCTCCTTTTACTACAGACAGTGAGTATGCTGCGTTTAAAAATTCCCGACATGTATTTTCCACAGACAGCAAATCAGTTGAAAAAATTACAATTCCGGAGGGCGTAAAAAAAATTGGCGAATTTTCCTTTGCAAATACACCTAATCTAAAACAACTTAATCTTCCAAAAAGCCTAAAGTATATTTATGCAGAAAATTTTTTGGATGCTGTAAAATTAACCAAAATTGTATTCAAAGGTTCAATCTGTGTTAGAAACTCGTTCGGTAATATGAAAAACGTAGTACTAAATGGCAATTTGAGAAGTAACCTCTGGGAAGATATTGATTGGCCATTAAGAGATGGTATGCATGGAACAATTAAACAATTAGATGTTAAGGGAAAAAGAAATGTAACCATAAGCGCTGGTTCAAAAATCCAAAAATTAATTGTTGCAAAGTCAGTTAAGGACATATATATATCTGACAGCAACACAATAAAAGGACTTTATATTAAGAGCAAAAAGACAAAGGTAAGCATTGATCCGATGCTAACATCAATTACTCGAACACAAATTGATATGGGAACCCTTGCAAAAAAGAAATCCGGAAATTATACATGGTCAAAACCTTACTTTAAACTTGCACCTAGTTACGATGGTGATTATAAAAAGCAGATTTCCTACCTTGTCAAATATAAAAAGAATGGCAAATCAAAGACTAAAACGGTGAAAAAGAATAAAATCAAGAAACTTTATTCCAGTTCAAAGATTCATGTATATGCAATTGTAAAAGTAAAAAGAATTCGTGAATAAAAATTTTAAAGTGCGTAAGTTACTAACAATAAGCTTACGCACTTTATATTTATTTAAACAAAAAATTTGTCTCTTAAACTCCCACGGTGACTATCAATATAAATCACAGACGCTAGCATAGCTACTGTATTAACATACTCCAGCGAATTACTTAGTATAAATTAAATTTTAGACACCATATACGCATACAAAAAAACACACAAAAATTGACAACGAAAGACACATATGCTATACAGAAAAAAAAATAGGGGAGGACGTTATGTATAAGATCGTTATTTGTGGTGATGATAAAAATTTTATTTCCTATATGAAAGAAATGCTCTTGCGATGCGACTTGAGCGAGCATCAAGTTGCCTTTTATGAAGTTACGTCGGAGGAAGAATGTCTTCTTACAGTAGAGAAAATGAATCGAACGAATAGAATATCCTATATAGTCGGGAAAAATCATACGAATATAGTAAAGGTATCTCCGGATGATATTTTATACATAGATAAT
>CALELW010000193.1 GCA_937902905.1 uncultured Clostridium sp.
TTATAAGCAATGTTGTTACTGTTACTTACGACAAATGTATCAAAGGAATGACCTTGTTTTAAGAACGGATATTTTTCTTCCAATATTTCCTCTTTATTATAGGAAGAAACTCCTTTTGCATCCATGTCATTTTGATAAATAAAACGGACATCCAGTTGATGATTTGTAATAACTTCGATGGATACCTGAAAAGCAACTTTGTATTTTTTTTCGATTAAACCAAGGATATCGCCCTGTTCTTTTTCATCAATTGCAAGGATAATTGTATCATTATCACAAGAGACAATTGTAAGTGGACTAATCCATGTACGAAAAAGAACGCCGTTGATATTATAAGTATCCCTCATATATGTAATTATTTCGTTCCATTTGTCTTTAATTTCATTTTCCATTAAATTTCCTGCCTATCCTAATAAAAATTGAATTTGGGTAAAATCATACGTTTTTATTGTACTACAAATAAGAGGCAAAAGCAAATTTTATTGACATGATTTTAGAAAAAATTGTTGATAAACGCAAAGAACTGCTTGACTATTGGAATATATGATAATATAATTAGGCTTGATACGGATTTCGTTATTATTTCATAAAGGAGGTGTATGCAAAATGAAGATGACATATCAGCCAAAAAAGAGACAGCGTTCGAAAGTTCACGGTTTTCGTAAAAGAATGAGCACTTCAAATGGTAGAAAAGTGCTTGCCAGAAGAAGAGCTAAGGGAAGAAAGAAATTGTCTGCATAAGGTCAGATTTTTACTGACCTTTTCTTCTCCCTGATGAGGAAAAGAAAATGTTTGAAAAATTAGGAAAGAATCCTGAATTTCAAAAGGTCTACAAGCAAGGTAGATCAAAAGCAAATAAGTATCTGGTTATGTATGTTAAAACAGGGGAGAGTGGTCCCAGTCGTTACGGCTTTTCTGTAAGTAAGAAAGTTGGTAACAGTGTTGTGCGTCATCACATCACCAGATTATTAAGAGAATCCGTTCGTAAGAATGACGCATTGGTGAAAGAGGGTAACCGAATTATTATCGTTGCCCGAAAAGATGTAAAAAATAAGAATTTTAAAGAAGTAGACGGCGCAGTTTTTCATTTATTGAAAATACATGGAATATTGAAATGAAGTGATTGTGTGAAGAAAATTTTATTAGCTGTGATACACATCTATCAAAAATATATATCACCATTGAAAAGAACACCTTCCTGTATCTATACACCGTGTTGTTCTGAGTATGCTGCTCAGGCAATCAAAAAGTATGGTGCAGGAAAAGGTGGTTTTTTGGCTATAAAAAGAATTTTAAGATGCCACCCTTTTCACAAAGGTGGTTATGATCCTGTGCCGTAAACAGTATTAGGAGGAAAATATGTTCCCATTAGGTTGGTTGAATCAGTTATTGGGGTTGGCTATGAATGGCATCGACTGGTGTATGTACCATTTATTAGGCGTGCATAATGTTGGTTGGTGTATTGTAATATTTACATTATTTGTATATATTCTTATGTATCCTCTCAACGCGAAACAGCAGAAATCATCCCGGTTGATGAATAAGATTAACCCGGAGATTAAAGCAATTCAGAAGAAATACAAGAATAAAAAAGACCAGGCATCTCAGATGAAGATGAATCAGGAGACGCAGGATATTTATGCAAAATATGGAATTAGTCCATTTGGTGGATGCCTTCCTCTTTTGATTACAATGCCGATTCTTTTTGCTTTGTATAATGTCATTCGTAACATTCCATATTATGTAAATGGAATTGGTTCGATGAAAGAGAATCCGGAAGCTTACAAATTTTTAGGGCTTTTGGTTAATGAATCTCCGATGTCTTTGTTTAGAGACAGAGCAAATTATCCGTATGCCGGAATTTTGGTATTTTTGATTCCGATTTTGGCTATGGTTCTTCAGTTTATTAATACGAAACTGATTCAGGTAAAAACAGATGCTGGTGAGCAGGACCAGATGCAGAGTTCTATGAAGATGATGAACTACATGATGCCTGTTATGTCCGGATTTTTCTGTCTTTCCTTTGACGTAAGTATTGGTATTTACTGGATTATCGGTAGTTTGTTTAGAATTGTACAGGCTATTTTGATTAACCGCAAAGTAGACAGCATTTCTTTGGATGAATTGATTGAAAAGAATAAAGGTAAAGCAACGAAGAAAAGTGCAAAACGTGAAGCCATGAATCGTCAGATGGAAGAGTATGCGAAAAAGAAAACAGCAGGAATTAAATCTGCTTCCGCTTATCAGAATACCGCTGATTCATCTTCCAAAGAGGAAGAGGTTCAGACTCATGTAAACAAATATTTTGATTCCGGCAGTATTGCGGGATATGCACACATGCTTTCTGGAAAGAAAGATAAAAAATAGGAGGAATTTAAGATGGAAGAGTGGAAAGAGTTTTCTGCAAAAACAGCAGATGAAGCTTTGACAAATGCTTTAATCCAGATGGAAACAACAAGTGACCAGATTGAATATGAAGTAGTTGAAGAAGAAAAAAGTGGAATTTTAGGATTGTTTAGTAAACCGGCAGTTATCCGCGTTCGTAAAAAAGAGAATGTAGTGGATACGGTTAAGAACTTTTTAGCAAAAACATTCCAGGCTATGAAATTAGATGTAAAGATTGAAACAGAGTTTGACGAAGTTGAAAATGAAATCCGCATCGAGTTGAAGGGTACTGAGATGGGTATGTTAATCGGAAAACGTGGACAGACTTTGGATTCCCTTCAGTATTTGACTTCTCTTGTTGCAAATAAAAACAAAGATACTTATACGAAGATTAAGATTGATACGGAAAATTATCGTCAGAGAAGAAAAGAAACAATTGAGAATCTGGCAAGAAATGTGGCAAGCAAAGTTAAGAAGACAGGACGTCCTGCTTTCTTAGAGCCGATGAATCCATATGAAAGAAGAATTATTCATGCGGAATTGCAGGCCGACAAATATGTGGATACACATAGTGAAGGTGAAGAGCCACATCGTAAAGTGGTTGTTACTTTGAATCGGGAATTTGCTTCGGAACTTCCAAGAAGAAATAATTATCGGAGAAGAAACAATAATTATTCCCGTGACCGCAAGAGACCATATCAGGAAAAGAAAGATTGAGAGAAAAGTGTGAAAGGCTGATTCTTAGGATTCAGCCTTTTTTGACAAAGAAAAGGAGTTTTTATGTTTGAACAGGAGACAATTGCCGCAATTGCTACATCATCGAAAAATGGAAGTATCAGCGTAATTCGAGTGAGCGGAGAAAATTCTTTTTCCATTGTGAGCCGTATTTTTTGTAATGAAAAAGGAAATTCGATTGATTTAAATGAAAAGAAAAGCCACACGATTCAGTATGGTTTTATTTTTGATGGTTTGAAGAAAATTGATGAAGTTCTTGTACTTCTCATGAAGGCTCCAAAAAGTTATACGGCGGAAGATGTAGTAGAAATCCAGTGTCATGGCGGTCATTATATCTGTCAAGTGATTTTGAATTTGTTAGTTCGTCATGGTGTAAGAGTTGCGGAGCCGGGTGAATTTACAAAACGTGCTTTTTTAAATGGGAGACTTGATTTATCACAGGCAGAAGCCGTGATGGATGTGATTCAGTCGAAAAGTGAATTAGCACTTTCTAATTCGATGAGTCAGTTGAGAGGAAGCATTAAGAATAGAATCCAAAAACTTCGTGAAGTAATATTGGAAGATGTTGCTTATTTGGAAGCGGCACTTGATGATCCGGAACATATTTCTTTGGATTCTTTCGATGAAACCATTGAAGGTCATGTGCAGGCACTGTTAAAGGATACCAATCATTTGCTTGAAAATTGTAACAATGGAAGAATTATGAAAGAAGGAATCCAGACGGTAATTGTTGGAAAACCAAATGTAGGAAAATCTTCTTTATTGAATTGTCTGCTTCGTGAAAACCGTGCAATTGTAACGAATATTCCGGGTACAACAAGAGATACCTTAGAAGAAGATATTGTGATAGGAAATATATTATTACATTTAATTGATACAGCCGGAATCCGAGAGACAGAAAATGAAATTGAGAGTATTGGTATCAAAAAGACGAAAGAGTCTCTTGAGAAAGCGGATTTCGTAATTATTGTTTTGGATAGCAGCAAAGAATTATCCAAAGAAGATTATGAAATTCTTGATTTATGTAAAAATAGTACAGGTGTTGTTTTAGTAAATAAATCAGATTTGGAACAAACATTGAAGATGGAAGAAATTCATAATTTGTCAGGAAAAGATGTCATTTCATTTTCCGCTGCAAAGGGAGATGGATTGGATGAACTCGAATCCTATATTAAGAGACAATTTATTGAATCGAAAATAGAAGAAAAAGATGATTTATATATTACCAATGCTAGACAGAAAGAAGCTTTGGTTCAGACAAAGGATAGTCTGGAAAAAGTGTTGGAAAGTATTGAACTCGGTATGCCGGAGGATTTATATGCAATTGATTTGACAAATGCTTATGAGTCGCTTGGTAAAATTATCGGAGAGACACTCGAAGAAGATATCATTAATAAAATATTTAAAGATTTTTGTATGGGAAAATAAAGGAGAGAAAATTATGACAGAACAATTTGATGCCATCGTAATTGGAGCAGGTCATGCCGGATGCGAGGCTGCTCTTGCATTAGCTCGTCTTTCCTGCAAGACAGCATTGTTTACTGTCAGCGTTGACAGCATTGCAATGATGCCCTGCAATCCAAATGTTGGAGGAACGTCGAAAGGACATTTAGTAAGAGAAATTGATGCATTGGGCGGTGAGATGGGAAAAAATATTGACCGCACATTTATCCAGTCAAAGATGCTCAATCAGTCGAAAGGACCTGCTGTACATTCTTTACGTGCGCAGGCAGATAAAAAAGAGTACAGCTATGCAATGCGAAAAGTGATTGAGGAGACAGATGGTGTATCCATTAAGCAGGGAGAAATCACAGATATTATAGTAGAAGATGGAAAAGTATGTGGCGTCAAATCTTATACCGGAACCATTTATCCATGTAAAGTTGTTGTATTATGTACCGGTACTTATTTGAATGCGAGATGTATTACAGGAGAGACTTCTGTATATACCGGGCCAAATGGACTTCAGTCAGCAACACATCTTACGGATTCATTAAAAAAACTTGGTATTTCCATGCGCCGGTTTAAGACGGGAACTCCTGCCCGCATGGATGGAAGAACAATTGATTACAGTAAAATGGAGCCTCAGTACGGTGATGAAAAAATCGTTCCTTTTTCCTTTGAAAATAAACCGGAAGATTTGGAAAGAGAGCAGGTGAAGTGCTGGCTCACTTATACAAATGAAGAGACACATAAAGTAATAAGAGAGAATCTTGACCGCTCACCTTTGTATTCCGGTTATATCAAAGGAACCGGTCCAAGATATTGTCCATCAATTGAAGATAAGGTTGTTCGGTTTGCAGATAAAAACAGACATCAGGTATTTATTGAGCCGGAGGGAAATTATACAAATGAAATGTATGTTGGCGGTATGTCAAGTTCTCTGCCGGAAGATGTTCAGGAGAAAATGTACCGTTCAGTACCGGGACTTGAACATGCAAAGATTGTAAGAAATGCTTATGCGATTGAATATGATTGTTTGGATTCTTTAGAACTTTTACCGACGCTTGAGTTGAAAAAAGTAAAAGGCCTTTTTAGTGCCGGACAGGCAAATGGAAGTTCCGGATATGAAGAAGCTGCTGCACAAGGACTTGTTGCCGGTATTAAC
>CALELW010000194.1 GCA_937902905.1 uncultured Clostridium sp.
GGCGTTTAACCTTAATAGCTCCTCCTTTCCTAAAAAATCTCTATATCAATAACATTATTCTATGTTTATAGACATATTATACCATAAATAAACTTCATTGTAAAGCACAAAATACCATAATAATACCGTTAAAACGCGGTATTTTATGCACAAAAAAAGAGCTATCACAATGGATAGCTCTTTTTTCTTGTTTTAATCAATAATTCCAAATTCTTTATAGAATTTCTTTCTTGCTTCCTCATCTGCGGAAGCCTTTTTTACATCTTCTACTCTGTTGTCCTGCAATAAAAGATTTATGAGTTTTCCTAATTTTGCTTCACCTTCTGCCTTGCCTTCTGCCTTGCCTTTTACTTCACCTTTTTTTAAGATGTTTTCATATACAACGTCCATAGTATTCTCTCCTTCCATGTCATTGCCTTCCAGAACTTCCTCGTACCTGCTGTCACCAGTCATTACAGACAACAATTTCAGCATTGCATCCAAATGTTGAATTGTCGTTTTGTTATCTGGTACATAGCTATTATTCTTTCTCTTTTGTACAAAGAAATCTGCTACAATTTTAAAATCGCTTTTAAATCTTGCAATCTCTTCATCCGTCAACCACGCAATATTAAAAACTGTGATTTTGTAGTCATTGATGTAATCATCTAATCCGTCTGGTATACGAATTACATCTTTAAGATGTGTTGGTTCATCCCATTTCTTGTCCGTGCCAAAATACAATACAATCGTCATTACCGCTACCGGAGATGATTTCTTGTCAAGTAATTGGCTTCGGTAAGATGCACCATCATATCCTAAAATTCTTAATGGCATATATTTTTCAGTTTTTGTCTGATTTTCAATGCCACATATTGCGAGTTCAATGTTACATTCTTTCCAGATTTTTACAACATCACGTTCCTGTTCGTGGAGTTGTGAATTATCACTTTTGTACATTGATTTTGCCATAGTATTTTCCAGAGCTTCTGATTTTACCCTTTGTTCCCCTTTAAATACCAAAGCATTGATAATGTCTGCAAACACATCTTTATAGTCTGCAAGCACTTTTTCGGTGGTGTCTTTATTTCCCATTTTATCCTTCTTTCCCTGCATATGCAGTTATTTTTGCTCAATTACAGGGAAAGCTATCTAAGCATCCCATGTAATCTAGGGATGCCCCTTTTTTAATACATCTTTATTATACGTAGTATGGTATAATAAGCAAATTAGGTATAAAGGAGTTGCTACCAAAAAGTGACAACTCCTTTATATTATAATTCAAATTTTTTGTAATTTCTGCTTCATAAAACATTTTTTTTAGAGGATTTCATCCCTCCACTCATATGCGAACACCTCCCTTAAGCAAGCCGTCGCAGTATTTGATAACATGAAACCATATGAATTATTATTTGTTGGTATAGGCAATGCATCGTACTCCTTGCAATAATATTCATAGACTTCTTTATCCATAGCTTCACCATAAATGAAACCATCATATCCATGTTTTATGGATAAATCAGATGCGATGGCAAGTAAATAACCGCCAACGCCAGAAAATCTTTTTTTGCCACGTCGCCAAGAATCATCATGCTGGGCGGCGCAACCCCATACTACACGAACAGCTCTCGCTTTGTCGTCGTATTGGACAGCAATCATACCTTGTATTGCATAAGTACCTTTTAATACTAATGCATATACTTCGGTATTTCTTGAAAGATAGTGCCAGTTAACATACCATCCGTTACGGCTGTTGAACTTTTTCAAAATGCACTTCCGCTTAATGCGGATAACCTCTGTTTCGTAAATAGGCTCTGTCTTCATTTCCTTTAGGTGAGGTATAACCTCATTAATTTTAAACGTAATCATAATTTTTTATTCCTTTCTCTGTGTGTTAATTTTTTTTATACAGAGAAAGCTATTTAAGCATCCCCTGTAATTATTTAGGGATGCCCCTATTTTTTTTTTACAATCAATCTGATTAACCATTATCATTAATAATTCTTGATAATGTGTTAGTTTAATTAATTGTTTATGCCCTTATTATACCATACTGTGTGCAATAAGCAAGTGAGCAATTATTGTAGTAACATAAAGGAGTTGCCACCAAAAAAAAATGACAACTCCTTGTGTTACAGTTTAAAATTTTTCATTATTTTCTCTGGCATATGCAATCCGTTTAGATTATGTTCTTTTGCATATTGAGCATATTCTCTTAAGTCAAACTTTAATGGTTCGATTTTCTTATACGGATTTACTTGTCTTATAAAGTTTTTAGACATAAGCCGTTTACCCTTTGTTTTGCGTATTTTCTTCTTTTTACACATATGTAAACACTCCGTAGAAAGAAAAACTGTAATAAAAAGAAATAACCGCACTCTGCCCAAGATGCGGTCATTTCAAATAACTAATTGGATGCTACTCTAAAAGTAGGTAGTTAGTCTTCAATAAGAGGTATCTATAGCATCTGATTACATAGAAACCTTCAAAAAAAAATCGTAAATATAGGTGATGCTAGTGATAACAACAAGTGAACTTTTGCAGTTAATGAGTTTATTGATAAGCGTTGCCGGATTATTTTACCTGATAGGGAAAGATAATCACATTCGAAAAACCGTCCTAGCCATGATACGGTTTTAGCACACCAAGCTAACCATCTACGGTAACACCCTTACTATTATCATAGCAACAGGAATATGTAAAGTCAAGTTTTGGAAAGGTGTAGTTGCCGTATAAAAAAATAACCGCCAACCTAGAAATTGGCGATTATTCGAAAAATAATTAAACAATTACTGGGCTAACCGTCTATCAGTAGAACCCTTATTGCTATAATAGCAATGAGTTACTTAAAAGTCAAGATTAATACCTGACCCGGCTTTGAAGCGTTCATTTCATTATCGAATCTCACTTTTTCTTGTTGTATTGTTAGTTTACGCTACATTTTTATCGAAATTGACTGTCATTACAATCACGCAAATGTAAAATATTACAAATGGAATTATTAATATTGCATTACGTGCGGTATATATCAGCTTTATCCCCAAAAGCAAAAACATTACCCAGTAAGTAATATCAATAAGCAGAACAATTGCGTAAATACTTTGCTTTTGCAATAAAATTCCAACGATATTTGCTACTACAAATATTGCAAAATTTCTAAACAGTACATTATGCAATACATCCAAACCCAAGACGGCAAACAAAACAACTGTGACTATTGCAACTGCCAGTGATGCCAAAAATCCGGCATATTCTTTTAAAAAATCTTTCAACTCTTCTAATCCTCCTTTGTAATTGCTTTTTTTGCTTCTTCCAATTCGATATTTTTTCTTTCCAAATGATATTTTGCCCGGAACTGTGCATATGCAACGAGTTGCAGAATATCATATGCTTTTATAACTATCGGGGAAATATCACAAACAATCCCATAGATATGACCACACAATACAATGATTATTAATCCTAATATTGAAAGTAGAAATGCTCTTAGTTCATGTTTTGCCAATATATAGCATCGTAAATACAAGATTTCGAAGTACACATCTGTTATTATCAAAAGCAGAAAAAAAAGTGGTGCACTCCACCATGTTCCATTCCAGTTTGTCTGCAAAATAATATCTACATCTAACATCGTCAGCGAAAGTATGATTATCAAATGAAGAATACACATTTCATGTGATTTCATCAATTTTAAAAATGATTTTTTCATAATTCTCCTTTACGGATAATCCCCATAACATCAATGCCATGGGGATTCCTTTTAATTAAGATATAAGATACCTCTGCTGTATCTTGCAGAATAAGGTTCTCTTGTCATGTTGATTACTGCAACGTCACCCGTCCTTAACTGGATGTCATTTACTGCCCTTCCAGAACGGCATGTTGTGACAGTCGGCATGTTGCCCTGCTCCCTTGTCCACATGTTCAGCCATTTTCCACTTACGTCATTATTCACATAGTAGTGTAAATGTTCGTTTCCATTCCTGTATGTGATGATTTCAAAATTCAGAACCAAGTATCCGCCATCTTTCCAACAATCGGACTGGTCTGTAACATAATCACCGTCATCAAATGCTGTTGTAAAGGCGTCCTTGCCTGTATTGGCATCTACAAGAGATACAAATAAATTGTTCGGTACTTGATATTCTCCATACCATGTCTGCATGGATTTTTTGAATAAATTGTACTGGCTCGCACTGATATTGCCAAGTCCGCTGTTGTATCTCAATGCATCCGTGCCGTTGTTGTACTCGTTTTCACGAAGTTCTTCTTCATCACCGCTCAAAAGCTTCTGTGTTGAATAAAGAGTGATACTGCCAGCGCAATAACTTGGTGTCTTTGTATGAACAACGTTGTTCCAAGTTTTTCCAAACGTATCTGCCGTGAACTGTGCCTTATCATATGTTCTGAACTGATATAAATCCATATCAAAGTACTGTCCGCCAACTTCTACTTCCTGCATATGGCTTTTATCTTTATCACTACCAAACGGCATGTAATAGTCATTTCCGTCGGAGTAATATAGGTTGAATGTTCCGTCCTCATATACATTTCCGTTTTCGTCAATATATCGGTAGGTCGGCTTTATGACAATTGTATCATCCGTTCCATTCAGATTTCCGATTGTTTTCAAGGTAAAGCCGAACTTGTTTCCTCTGATAAGGTATCCCATCTCGGAAAGTGCGTTCGATTTTCCGGTTGTGAACGGCAGTGTGTTTGCATATTCCCAAGTTGTTGCAACGTCGCCTGTAGAAAAATATCTTGTGGCATTGTCGCCAAAACGGTTGTTATAGCCTAATTTCTTGTCCTGCAAGTACTTAAAGAACTGCCATACACCGTTTTTACGTTCAATGTCTCCAAAATAGCTTTCGTCATTTACTGCTGTGGCGGTCATGTCATAAATGACACCGCTTATCTGTACCGGATAATCGTAGGTTGCAACGTAATTGTAGGTCGTGCCGTTAATCTGTGTGACGTTGGCTTCGTATTCCTCGCCAATCTGTCCCAAATCCTTCACGTAGTTGTTTGCAAAGCATTTTACCTGCACCGGAAGGCTGTTGTAGTCATATCTGGCTTGGTCTGTTGTGCTTGTACTTCCATAAATACCTTCTGTCGCCCATGTTGGAAGATAGAAGTCAAAGCTTTCTACCGCTCCCACATCAATCCATGCCGTATACCCGGCATCTGTCGCCATTTCTTCATTGGCATTATCATCATTCACATGTGCCTGTCCTGCGGTAATGTCGTCTTTCTTTGGCTCATAGGTCTTTCCGTTCACTTCTACTGTGAATGGGAATCGTGCATACTTGGTTTTTACATATTTTGTCCATCCGGCGGGCATGTCATAGCCTTTTAAAGCAAAGTACTGTTGCCACTTGAAGTTGAGCGTGTAATTGTTGTCGAGAATCATCTGTGCCCCTACTGCGTCCGACTGCTGTGCCTGTGTCTGCGTTTCTGCATGTGTCTCACCCGGCAGAGTGATGTTGAAAGGCGATATGATAGGCGAATGGACGACTACAGGCTCGTTCTGCTTATAAGTACGTCCGTCATTTACAATATGGTCTGTTTCGCCCCAGATTGCATTGTAGGACGTATCCGCATCCGTATCCTCGATTGTCGGGAGTGAATATGTACCGCTTAACGCACCCATGTATTTATAATCTGCATCCAGAGTTGTGTAATATGTACCGTTTGCCTTATCTTCTGGGATATTAACGGTCTGCTCTGCCTCTGGATGTGTCTGATAGTTG
>CALELW010000195.1 GCA_937902905.1 uncultured Clostridium sp.
CAAATCGTATGGGTTCACATATTTTGAATTGTTACATACGTACTCAATACAAAGAAATCTCACCTTTCCAGCTTCAAAGGCACTTGTAATCAATTCTTTTTTGTAGAAATTAAAAACTCGTTTTCTTTGCTCTTCAAAAGTTTCCACTTTTCCATTGAGCATAACATGACCACCTCTAATATGATGTTTATTGAAGTAATCATGTCTATCATTCCATGCTACAGCCGTAGCATGTTCAAAGAAATGTTCATAAAACATTTCTGCTTGTTCCTTGGTAACTTCTTTCCAGTCACCAAATAATGTTTTGATTTCTAACATTTTTTGTTCCCTCCTTAAATTCTTTTTAGAAGATATGTGTTAGAATTATAGGTAACAGAAATCCAACCTTCGGACTCTGCTGTGTACCATAATTCCTCAAACTTTACATAGTCTTCCATTTCCGGCTCGTACTTGAATGGGAAGCTTTCATATCCCAAATCATGTAGAACAAAGCCTTTCCACCACTCGTTATCAACTACTCCATTTCCGCAGTTATAACTTGCTGTCTCATCGTTGAAGTTTACTATTACAAAATTCTGGTTTTCTGCCATCTCAAATATCTCTTCAATGTAAAAACCCTTGGAGAGAATGAAGACAGTTTCTTCATCCATATTTTGTAATAAATTATTTAATTTACGAATGCTTGTAAATCCATCTCCTATTGGAGAATCAACAATTATCCATTCGTCTTTTCCAAGTATCTCTGACAACTTGGATTCAGACATAGGCATCAATAATGTTTTATCAATGTCCTGTGTTAAATTTCTTAATGTAATTTGCATGTGTCCCTCGCTTTCTCCCACTTTTGGGGTACAAAAAAAGACAGACGCCTTCACATCTGTCTTTTTTGTTGGTTTATTATTTTTGTTTACCGTTTTATTATAACATGTTTGCAGGATTTTGCATAGCTTATTTTTCCGTTATATTAATATGTGTCTCATCTGTAATAGGAATCAGCAAATATTTCTGACCATCAATAATATCTTGCTTAACCGCATCTCTGACGCCTTTATTTACTACAACGTTGACATCTGTTTCATTTGTACCGCAGATTTTAGCCACGGCTTTTTCCATTGCGCTGTTTCTAATTTCAGCAATAACAACTGCCTTGCTATCAAGAAGTTGCTCGGACGATGGCAAATCTTCATTGAACACATTTTCATACTGTTTACTGATTGCAGACACGCTTTCGCTGTCTAATCCGCAGTCTGAAAGAATGTTAACTACGGCTTCCTTGGTCAATTCCTTTGATAAGCTGTCTGGTTCGGCGTCATTATTTTCTGTAATGGAATTGATTTTTTCTTGAATATCGAAATAAACGTCTTTGTTTTCATCTCCTAATGTATCTACAATAAGGTCAGTAAATGCCTCTTTTTTCTCGGCACTTGTCATTTTACTTTCTACGCCAAGACATTCCTCTGCAAATTCCATATGAGGGGCTTTTGCATTCTTGGTATAAAACATTACGTTATCCATGTCTGTACTTCTGTCTGAAAATGCAGGAAATACAAATCCTGTTTCTGGCACGCCCACAACCCAGTCACGGATTCTTGCGCCAATATTGTTCTCGGATTCAAGATAGCCAAGTCCCGGCTTTGAAAGTGCAACCGGGCAAACTGCGCACAGTAAATAATCATATACTTCCTCAGATTCGTCTAATTTATTATTATCGGAAGTTTTGGTCATGACGTCGTATGCATCGTGAAATACAACAATCAAATAATGGTCAGCCGTATCGTAGCTATCAATTACCCGGTCATAAAAAACATCGAGCAAATCATCATTCTTTAATCTGCTGTCTCTTAATCCAAGCAATACTTGCTTTTCATCATCGTATTCGTTTTTGAACGGCAAAACAAGAATATTGTTCTGCATTTTTCCAGAAAATACTTTCTTTGCCATTTCAAGGTATTTATAGAATACTTCATCATCTAAATTCAAGAAAGTATCATTAAACTTTGCAACCTTGTTTTTGTCACCATCAACATAACAACCCGAAATCCGTGTGAAAGTGCAGGCATCTTTTTTCATTCTTCTTTTTAATTCAAGTACATCCTTTTTATCCATAAATTATTTTTTCTCCTTTATTATAATTTGCAAACCAAAACATCTATATCTGTATCATTGAATTCCTCACAGATAATGTTTTTTACTTTATCCCAATTCAATCCATCAATGCCACAGCCTATTAACGGCATTGCCAAAAATTTAATATCATGTTTATTACACAAGGTTCTGCACTTTATAAGTGCGCTTCTGAGTGAATCGTATGTAGGCTTATCATATACTTTTCGTTTTGTGATAAGATTAAATACTCTTCCAATTTTAATACAATCTCCATTCATCCCGTTTTTAGTGAAGATTTCTTCGTATGTTGGATATTTTTCTCTTAAAATATTTTTCATGTTATATTTTTTATTAAATTGTACTGCAATTCCTGCACCCATTCCAAAATCACTGCTAATACAGTGGGCTAAGAAATATTTTGATGGAACTGTAAACAAATCGCAAATTTTCTCATTATAAATCATACATACCCTCTTATTTTTTAGTGAAATGATAGTTAGTTCCTGCAATGGCAGAAAAATTTAAGCATTTTATAACTCTCTCTTCTAAAACTGATACCGACATGACCTGCAACAGCAGGAATTTTTACATATCCTATAACTTCAAGAACGTTATTCATTCTATTCAACCCCTGCAACAGCAGGTGTTTTTCGGTATTCTATAACTTGTTGGGCAAAGACTTGCAATGTATTTAGTCCTGCAACAGCAGGTATTTTTCGGTATTCTATAACTAGGTAGCTTCTTTCAGCGGATTATCCTTTCTCATATTACTAGATAATCCGCCTCTTTTTGCTCAAATAATTATTTTTTAAGTAAAGAATTTAACCATTCTGTACGATATACAACTAACTGCTTATTATCCAATCCTTGCTTAATTTTGTTTACAGTTAACAATGTTTTTTTTGCTAACTGATACGCAGTCATCTCGTCATATGGCATAGTACCAATAGTTGACCAATCTGTGACCGGAGAAATATAGCCACTTTCATCATCTGAATTTAATTTTGGAAGATAGCCATTTGCATAAAGTGTGAATATTTCGTAAATGGTTTGGATTTCCTGTGAAAATAACTTTGTTACGTCAATGTCTTTTCCAATCATATCTGGATGATGTTCACGCATCATATTCTTTAGTAACTGCGTTCCATCAACTTCCTCGTATTTTTTTGCTTCGCGGTTTTTACGATAACGTGTTAACCGTGTATTTACTTTCCAAATTTTATTCATGCCGTTATATAATTTGATTTCATCGTTTTTCAAAGAACATCCAAGCTTTTCCCATGTAAATTCAAATACAAATACGTCTTTGTTTTCAGCATAATAAATACGTGAAATATTACTTAAAAACTGTAATTTCTGTTTTATTGTTGTAATATTAAATGTATTCAGCAAATTGATATAGCCAGACTCCATACAAATGTTTCGAATGCTTGTTTCAGAAACATGGAATAGAATACCATTCTGCATAGTATCTGCTCCTTCTACCGCAAGCTGTAGTGGATTTAAACTGCCACCGACCTCGTTATCTGCTAATTCAGTGTTATAATAATTAGCAAGCGCACTTGTTAACTTTGCTTCAAATTTTTTATATACGCGGTTGTCAAAAGCACTGTACTTGTTCTTGATGTTTTCAGAAATCTTATCAATACTGATTACTGCATTATTTTCAAGTGCAATTTTAACAATCTTTCTACATACCTGTCCAAGATAAGTGTCTTTCAACTCAGCCACTTTCTTTTCGTATTTCCAGTTCTTAGCATCAATATATCTCTGAGAACTTAATACTGTAAGTTTTTCATAGAAATCTGCTCCCCCAACTACATTTAAGTTTCCGGCTTCAATTTTATTACCATTTTCATCTACAATGCAGTAGTATAGCAAATTGTCAACGCCTCGGATAATGCTCATTACGTTGCAACCATTGTTTCGAATATCTTCTTTCACCTGCTCATTCAATTCAAACACAGAAGTAGCTTTCGTTAAGGATTTATTCATTGTGTAAGTAATAATGATTGAGAATTTTTCCTCTGTATAGTGTTTGTCTTTAATGTGTGCAAATGTAGATTTTTTCACAGATACTTTTTCATTATATGCGGATGCCTGTGGAGAAAGTTTATCTTTTTCCCCATTGTAAAATGCGCATAACTCAAGATAAATTTCGCTAGGAATTGTTTTTCCATCTATGGTCAGTTTGTTTACAAGCATACTTCCTACCGGATGTTTGTCTTCTGCTTCAATAATTGCAGGTCTGTAGTAATTTGTAGGAGCATTATTGATGATGATTGTATTGTCTCCCGTGAACATTGCATTCATAATGGCATTGAATCTCTTGCTTGTAATATTCTGCTTTTTGCCCTTTTCTTTGTACATATCTTGGCTGTTAATCATAAACATGTACAGGTTTCCATCTTCTACTGCATCATCAACAAGTTTTTTTGAAACATACAGTCTATTTACGCGAAATGCAATGCTATCTACCTCATTGCAGAAGTCGTTGTAATTTGCATATTCTTCAGATTGTTTTAGACCGGAAAAATCATAAGGCGCATAAATCGGACTCTTTGAAATAAATTCTTTTCCAAAGTTAATCAGCTTCACTAATGCTTCTTTTGACTCTCTGAATGTTTTATTGTTGTAATCATCGAACATTTTCTTCGATACGGTGATTGTTGAATTGCCAACTGGAATTTCGAATTCCGAATCAGTAGTTTCATAACGTTTGTAAGCTTCGGCAGATTTAAAAGTCATTTTTGGAAGACATTTAACAAGCCCGCTCGTCTTTTTTGTTGATAAGTAATTGTAATTTTCTCCCTCGTGAGGTGTGTCTGAAAGCGGGAAGTTCAACTTCCGAGTTGTTTTGGATGCAGGTACAATAAAATAATACATACCGTTATATTCAATCAGTCCCGCATCAACATTTCCAAACTTCCCGGCTTGCTTATTGTCCCATCTCTGCTCAAAATGAACAGGACGACCAAAGCATAACTGGATTCTTTTTGCTTTTGCTTCGTTTTCATTCTTTGTGGTAAGGTAATTTCTTACCATATTGTAACCTTTTACAATGTCTTTTTTACTCGTGGAAATGTTATCTACATCCTCCACAAATACCATATCCATTTCCAGTGTGCTGTCATTAATACAGAACAGTTTTGTAATATGGCACACATTAAGAACTGCGTCTAAATATTTCTGAATGAATTCATTGTCATTATATGTAGGTTTGTTGTTCGTACTCCACATGGATAACTGTTTCATTTCCCGATATGCTTCCTCTTTTTCAGAAAGTGCCTTTTTAAACATTTCAGAAATGATAGTTTCCATAGTCCGAGAAGTTTGAGTTCTTGCCATATCGTTAAGTTCGGCAATGGAACATGTCATATTTGACAATGCCTTTTCTACTTCTTTTTCATCCCTCTGTGTAAGTGTCTTTTTTACACGACCTTTTTCTGCAAAAAAGTCTGCCTTGATTTTATCCTCTAAGGATTCCTTTTTTATCATTTCAAAGCAATTCCATTTTGCAAACTTATGTGCTAATTTTGTACATCCTGCTCTTGTAACAAATACAGATTTATTGATGTAGTATCCATTTGCTAAATTTGAGACAATTTTTTTAGTCTCTTCCGTGACATTTACATCTAAGTCACGGATTTTTTCCATCATTTCAACAAATTCCTGCTTTGTTGAAATCGTATCTACAGTAAACGCTTTCTGCGTATCTCCTAAAATTTGCTTTTTCATTTTAATCAGCATTGGAAGACGTTCTTTTTTATCTTTATTATTCTGATTCCATTCGTTGAGTTTAAAATTGATTCCTCTTCTGATAAGTTCACCATCATCATTGTACAAATCTCCAATGAACGAATTGTATTTATCAATGCCTTCCTGCGACATGCAAAATGATGTATCATCCGTATTGACAAGCATTTCATCAATATTCAATTCCGGGAAAATGGTCAAAATACGTTCTACGGTTTTCTTATTCATGCAGAAAGTATTGAAATTTTCGTATGTTCTGAATGCAATAGAGCCTGCTTTAGTACCGCCGATGATTTTTTCATATGAAATATTGTATCTTTTAAAAAGCGAACTGAATGCTCCGCACATTGATTTGATTGCATCGTGGTACATTGGTTTATCAAAGTCCTTATTGACGTTGCAATACATATCTAACACAACATCTACGAAGTCCGATGTGTCTCTTTTGATAACTTTTTCATTGTACCCATTTGTATTCAAGAAAAAATTAATATAATCATTTAAAGCTTTTGTCGCTTCTTTTGCAATAAATTCTTTGAATTTTTCACTTTCACTTTTAATTTCATCTGTAGTTCCTGTGGTTACAATCGCGTATAGTTTATTCCAATCATAGCTTAATCCATGCCCGAATTCTTTCAGAAAGTCCTTGATAAACGCATCTGCAATGATTTTAACAATGCCTGCGTTTTCTTTCCTTACAGTGTCTTCCTGCAATGTATTGTGTTTTTCAATAAATTCTCTTGTTCTGCCAACCGGAACAAGTTCAAATGTAGACGCTTTTACAATTTTATTATTTTTAGTATATTTTGCAAAATTCATGGTGAAAATTCCTCTCTATGTGATGTATACATTATACTATAGTAATACCAGAATACCGAATATTATTTAAAGAATGTTTTTCGCATATCTATTACCTGACCATTAGTGGCAAATGAAATAAATTCTTCCGGTGTCATTTCTTTTTTCTGATTGCAAATAAAATCCCTACATGCTTTAGGTCTTACTTCGTAAATGGCACATTTTTTCTTTTTCCCTAGCATGAGGAATGGACATGTTAAATCTGCAACTGGAACATTTGCATATGGCGCAAAATGTGACTGTTCTTTAATGTTGTGTATTTTCATGTATCTTTTAATATTGGTGACTTCGCTATTAAGTACAGGCAGTCTGTTTGAACAACATTCACCACATCCAATGCATTTACCATCCACAGTGTTGTCATGTATAATTCCTGCATCTGCTGAAATCAGTGCGTCTTTTATTGATTCTTGATTCATATACAAATTTCCTTTCTCAATCTGTTTACATACGTGTAAATGCTCTCTCCCATTCTTTTTCTTTTATCTCCCGCGTAGTTGATTTTGGATATTCATAAGTAATGGCAGTATACTCATCTGCATAATGTTTGTAAAGTGCGAATCTTTTTTCAAAGGCAATTCTATCGGCAATTGCCTTTTCGCGTTCATCTTGCGACATGAGATATAATAAAGCATTGTTTGAGATTATAAAGCGCATTTTATCTCTTGCCTTTTTTGCTTTTCTTTTATTAACATGCTGTGCAACAAATGGAACGTAGTTGTAAGTCTCAGTATCTACCTCGT
>CALELW010000196.1 GCA_937902905.1 uncultured Clostridium sp.
TCCATCGCGATATCTCTGTCTTTTGGCTCAACGTCGTTCACCAATTTATCACCAATCCACAACTCACCGCTGGAAATCTCTTCCAAGCCGGCAATCATACGAAGTGTAGTAGATTTACCACATCCGGATGGTCCTACGAAAATAATAAACTCTTTGTCTTCAATCTCTAAGTTAAAGTCCTTAACAGCATGGAAGCCGTTTGGATATACTTTATTGATGTTTTTTAAAGATAAACTTGCCATTTGAAATTCCTCCTAGGATATAATATTGTCACAAACATCTAACTGATACTATACACTATCTTTAATAAAAACACCATATTCAAAATACCTAAATAATTCAAAAATCTTTTGTGTAAATTGCACAGATTCCGTTTAACATACTAATCACTGGTACCAAAACCCTCCCCTAACACCTCTCTGGCATCGGCAACAATCACGAATGCCCTCTCATCGGCTTCCTTAACATATTTCACCATAGAAACAGCCTCACGGCGTGAAACAACACACATTAAAATCTGCTTTTCCTGCCCGGAATACATACCATTTCCCCGCAGTGCCGTCACCCCACGCTCAAATTGGTGCAGAATTATTTCTGCAATTTCTGCTGACTGGTCGGAAATGATATACATAATTTTCGCATAACGCATTCCGGATGTCACTCCATCCATTACTTTCGAAGTCACAAAAACCGCCACAATGGAATACAGTGCCGTCCGCACACCAAAAACCAGCATACCGACAACAACAATTATACCATCGACAATTCCAATGATATTTGCCAGCCGCATCATTGGGAACAGCGGATGCAAAAGGGTACTTAACAAATCCGTGCCACCGGTGGAACTTCCCGCAAGAAACACAAGTCCAAGCCCTCCGCCATGAAACGCACCGCCCAGTATTGCCGCCATCAGATAGTCCTGATGCGTAACGGAGGTAACGGGAATCACCGCTAACGCCAGTGAGAACGTAATCATGGCATACAGCGAGCGAAATAAATATTCCCTTGTGTGGAATTTTCTCGCCATAAAAAACAAAGGCACGTTTAAAAGAAATGTCACGGCAAACACCGGGATTCCAAATAATTTTTCAAGTACAATTCCCACACCCGAAAAACCTCCGGTAACCATTGACATCGGCTCATAAATGAGACAGGTTCCCAAAGCCATCAAAAAAGTTCCCATGGTAATCATACCATAGGAACGAAAAATACGCTTCTTTGATATGGACATTTTGCTACCTCCGAAATTTTTTCTTGGTATTATAATCGTCCATTTTTCTATGAAATATACGTCTTCTGAGCGAATGGGAATACGGCATCACCAAAAACCAGCGGTAAATACCTCCCAGATGTAATTTTTTCAGCCATTTTGGCACCGGCACATTTTCCCGGAACAAAAGCGGCATCACACTTCCTATCACCACACAAAGTTTTGTATTCACCTTCGCACGGTTATTCTCAAGCCATTCTTCCTGCTCTGTGCTCTCCATCGATAAGAGCACAATATCCGGCAGTTTCATGTTAATGTCATTAATCAGACTGTCCTCTGCAACCTCTCCATCCGCCGCATAGACACCGACAATCTGGTCTCTGTCAATATATTCGGACAAAAAGCGATATACCATTTTAGCCTCTTTTTCACTTCGCAGAACCAAATAAATTGTCCGATTATTCTCATTTGCGAGCGAAAGCAATTCTAACACCGCATGATAATCAACCGCCATACCGCCGGTCTCCAAAACATCAACATGATGTCTTGTCAGTATCGCTTTTTCACCGGGAAGAATAAGGTCTGCATGGGCAAGTGACTCACGCACAAGCTCATTTTTATCATAGGCATCCATATAATCCAGTGAAATAACATGCGCTACATTCACCGTTTCATTCTCCAAAAAATTCTGCATTTCCTGCTTCAGTGTTTCTTTGGTCAGCAAATCCACCTGCATGTCCATGATATTTACTTTAGTCCCCACGCAAACACCTCGCTTTCTGTCAGAATGTTCGGTTTTCGTTACTGTATGTCATCATCCGTACCGAGTACAATCTCGATGGATGCCCCACTGCTCATATTATCAGCCGTCTGAATCAGCGGATTTTTGAAATATTTCTTCAATGCATTGGCTTTCTTTTTCTTTGTCGCATAAATAACTGTCTGCGAGCGGATGCTGCCTGTCGCATTGCCAACACCTTTTACTTCATAACCATCTTCCTGCAGTTTTTTCTGATATTTTGCAGCAAGTCCGGTTATCTTACTTCCATTATAAATCCACACCGTTCCTTTACTTCCCGCGGAAGATGTACTGCTCGAACTGTTTTGTGCACTCTGGTAAGCTTTTTTCTCCCAAATTTTCTCAATCATCTTGGCAGTCTTTGTTTTGTCTAACTTAAATTTCTTGTTAAACGTCTGCCCTTTCGCACGATATGTGTAGATGTATTCGCGATTGACCTGTTTTAATTCTTTGCTGTAATGCTGCTTCTGACTCAATGTCACATCACTAATCAAAGAATCCCATTTGGATTCAATCAAATCATTCATATCGCTTTCATCACTGCACTTCGCCGCCTCATCCAAAATCTGTTTCGTCGGGCGAAGTTTTTTCTTTTTGCTATTTTCCCATTCAAAACATTTGTTAAATTCATCCGATGTCATCGCGGTGAAATAACCGATATCCGCTTTTAATTCCTCCTGCAAAATGAGAATACCATACTCATATTTGACATCTCCCTCAAAATAAGAGTTAATTTCTGACATCGTAACCACCTGCGGCAGTTTGGAACTTTTCTTTAACAAATCATTATAAGTCTTTGCCGAAATCGTAATCTGCGTACTGGCAGGAATCGTCACATATGTCATGTTCTTCGTTCCCGCATCAAACAATTCAAGCACCATCGCCTCGATTTTGCCACTCTTTTTGTCATAGCTGTAAATTAGGTTACTGGACTCCATGCTGCCGGGATTTACATCAATCACATGCTCGTACTGTGTACTTCTCTCCACTCGCTGCGTCTGTTTCAAAAACAGCATCGTAAGATAATAACTGAGTACGCCAACACCTAACAGCAATACAATAACACCAATTGTCTTAAAAAAATTGATAAGTATAATTTGTGCAATACTTCGATTTTTCATACTATTCCTCCCGCAAAAATTGCGTGCCATGTGCACATAAGTGTTAATATTATATCAGATGATGGGGAGGAATTCAATCATTGGTTGGTGTTTTTTCGGTTTCTAGCAATTCAGTAAGAAGGATTCGCATCTCGTGGGCGCTCCCGCTCAGACAAATACGCAGAAGTATCGGCATGCAAAATACGCAATGCCTGATACTTGCGTATTTGTACCCACTCGCTGCGAATTCTTCTTGCTGAATTATTAGAATCCTGAGAAACACAAAATCCAACCGCTTATTGCCCTCCCCTAATTCCCCAAAACCAAGATGTACAATCTGTCACAATTTTCTTTAGTTTCCAACGATTAGGCAGGAAAATTTGTGATAAATGGGATACAAACACACGGGTATCAGGCAATGCGTAGTCTGCGTGCCGATACCCCTGTGCGTTTGTCTTAGCGGGAGCGGCCCATGAATCACAAATTTTGCTGACAAATCGTGAAAACAAAAAAATTCCTGCCAGATTACTTGCACTGCCCCCTCTTATGCTCTAAAATAAGAAAAAAACAAGTGAGGCATGAAAATGAAAAAAACAGCAGTCATCACCGGGGCATCCGGAGGAATCGGCGGAGCAGCCGCCATCCAGTTAGCAAAAGAGGGGTATTCACTTGCTTTATTAGGAAACCGTTCCAAAGAAAAACTTCAGGCAGTCAGACAAGCGTGCATAGATGCACAGTCAAACAGCGATGCGGTTATCTTTCCCCTCTGCGGAGATTTGAGTAACGCAAAAGAAGCGGGGCAGCTAATAGAAAAAGCCGTCGAGTCACTCGGACATGTGGATTTATTTCTGCACTGTGCCGGCATTTCCCACATTGGATTACTGACGGATATGACCGACGAGGAATGGATGAATGTAATCAACAGTGACTTATCTTCGGCGTTCTACTGTTGTAGGAAAGTTGTACCTTATATGGTATCAAAAAAATCAGGACGAATTCTTATGATTTCTTCTGTATGGGGAAATGTAGGGGCTTCCTGCGAAGTTGCTTATTCGGCAGCCAAAGGCGGCATCAATCTGTTTACAAAAGCGCTCTCCAAGGAACTTGCGCCAAGTAACATCGCCGTAAATGCTCTTGCCTGTGGTATGATTGACACACCGATGAATGCTTGTTTTTCAAAAGACGAAATTCGTGAAATATGCGAAGAAATACCCGCCGGACGAATGGGCAGCGTAGAAGAAGTGGCACAAACAATTTCACTTCTTGCTAAGGCTCCCATCTATCTGACGGGTCAAATTCTGACAATTGACGGTGGATGGTGTTAATCTTCTAATCTTCTTTTTCTTTGCGGCAAATCGTTCCGCCGCCAAGTACATAATCACCATCGTATAAAACAACGGCCTGTCCCGGTGTAACCGCCCGGACAGGTTCTTTAAAGGTAAGAGAAAAAGAATCCTCTGTCACTTCTGAAATTACTGCTTTTGCCCCGCCATGATTGTAGCGGATTCTTGCAGTCACTTCCTGTCCCACTTCAAAGTGGTCCACTGCCATATGATTTACCTGATTTGCCTTTAACCAGTCCGTAAATACTTCATCATTTTTTCCAAGTACAACTTCATTTGTCTCCGGACAGATTTCCACAACAAACATCGGCTCACCAAAAGCAATCCCTAAGCCCTTTCGCTGGCCAATTGTATAATGTCCGATTCCTTTGTGTGTACCGAGAATTTCGCCGGAAGTTGAGACAAAATTTCCGGGCTTTTCCACTTCATTGGTCTCACGCTCAATAAAACCGGCGTAATCATTATCCGGCACAAAGCAAATTTCCTGACTGTCGGGCTTATGTGCCACTTGGAGCCCCGCCTTTTCTGCAATTGCACGAATCTGCGGTTTTTCATAGGAGCCAATCGGAAAAAGTGTATGTGATAACTGATTCTGTGTCAGATTATATAAGGCATAAGTCTGGTCTTTTCCTTTTGCATCCGAGCGAATCAGCGTATATCTTCCATTTTCCAACTGCACAATCTTGGCATAGTGACCGGTCGCAATATAATCAGCACCAATCGCTAAACTTTTTTGCAGCAAAGATTCCCATTTCACATAACGGTTACAGGCTATACACGGATTCGGTGTTCTGCCCTCTCTATATTCTTTCACAAAATAATCAATGACATTTTCCTGAAATTCTTTACGGAAATTCATTACATAATAAGGGATTCCAATCTGATTTGCCACACGTCTGGCATCCTCGACAGCACTCAGTCCGCAGCATCCGCCCTCGCGCTCGATGGTGCAGGTATCTTCCTGCTGCCAAATCTGCATCGTTACGCCAATTACATCGTATCCCTGTTGTTTTAAAAGGTAGGCAGCCGCAGAGGAATCAACCCCTCCGGACATGCCTACCACTACCGTTTTCTTATTCTTCATCACTAATGTCTGCCTTTGGTTTATCCAGTCCTTCAATCTTAATTCCATGCTTCTCAGCATAATCCCACAAAGCAGCATGAATGGCTTCTTCTGCCAAAAGCGAGCAGTGAACTTTTACCGGCGGAAGTCCATCCAAAGCTTCCATTACTGCTTTGTTTGTCACTTCGAGCGCCTCGTAAATCGTTTTTCCTTTTACCAGTTCCGTTGCCATACTGCTGGTCGCAACTGCTGCTCCGCATCCAAATGTCTTAAATTTACATTCTTTAATAATTTTTGTATCTTCATCAATGTCTAAGTACATTCTCATGATATCACCGCACTTAGCATTTCCAACAGTTCCTACACCACTGGCATTTTCAATCTCGCCAACATTTCTCGGATTTGAAAAATGATCCATTACTTTTTCACTGTACATTTATTTTCCCTCGCTTTCTTTCTTTACAAAATCATCATAAAGAGGTGACATGCTGCGAAGTCTCTCAACAATCATTTTCAGATTGTCCACAACATAATCAGCATCTTCTTTGGTTGTTTCTTCGGACAACGTCAAACGAAGTGAACCATGTGCAATCTCATGAGGAAGTCCAATTGCCAGTAATACATGCGAAGGATCCAAAGAACCGGATGTACATGCCGAACCACTTGATGCACAAATTCCTTTCTGGTCAAGCATAATCAGAAGAGACTCTCCCTCAATAAATCGGAAGCATACATTTACATTATTTGGAAGTCTCTTTTCTCTATGACCATTCACTTTCACATAAGGAATTTCCTTCTCAATACGGGAAATCAAATAGTCGCGGACTTCAATCTGCTTTTTCGCATTTTCTTCCATATTCTGTACAGCCAGTGCAGTCGCTGCCCCCATACCAACGATTCCCGGTACATTGTGTGTGCCGGCACGACGAGAACGTTCCTGCGCACCACCATGAATCAATGGTCCAATCTTTACGCCATTGCGCAGATACATAAATCCGATCCCTTTCGGACCATGGAATTTATGACCACTTGCACTTAACATATCAATGTTCATTTCCTGCACGTCAATCGGTACATGACCAAATGCCTGAACCGCATCTGTGTGGAACAAAATATCATGTTTCTTGGCAATGGCACCAATCTCCTTAATTGGCTCCAGCGTTCCAATTTCATTATTGGCAAACATCACGGAAATCAAAATCGTATCCGGACGAATGGCTTTTTCCAGCTCGTCTAACGAAATCAAACCATCCTCATCCACATCGAGATAAGTCACTTCAAAACCTTTGCGCTCTAACCATGCAGTTGTATGAAGTACAGCGTGATGCTCAATTTTCGTTGTAATAATGTGTTTTCCTTTATTCTGGTAGGCTTCTGCTGTCATCTTAATTGCCCAGTTGTCAGCCTCACTTCCGCCTCCGGTAAAATAAACCTCCGCCGGTGTTTTCGCATTCAAAGCATTTGCAATCTGCTCTCTTGCATCATCAACTGCTTTCTTTGCTTTTCCGGCAAAACTGTAAACACTCGCCGGATTACTATATGTGTCCATAAAGTAAGGTTTCATCTGTTCAAAAACTTCCGGCTTAACTGCTGTCGTTGCAGCATTGTCTAAATATATTAATGAGTCCATAATTCGCACTCCTTTTCATATAATTTTGATAGGATATACTTATTATAACAACTTTGATTTTGTTGTCAAGTTTCCTTTCTTAATCTCATCCACATATAAAATCGTTTCCTTTACATGGAAAATTATATCAAAACCGGCAAATTCCATGCCATATTTTCTTGTTTCATCTTCATGATAAGCCGGTCTTGGATCCTGACTCAGTACCTCTTCTAAGGCACCTCTTTTATCCTCCGGTATTTTCCCCCATAGTTCATCGGAACATACCACTATAAGCGTATCCATTAAATGCTCACCGGCAAAGCCTGAAAAAGCATCCGGGATACTGTCCGCATACGGTAAATACGGCTTAATATCATAAATCGGCGTTCCATTCATTAAGTCCACGCCGGCAACTCGAAGCACCGCTCCTTCATTTTTTGTATGCTCTACACCAATGAGCCGAACGGCAGTTAGTCCAATCGGATTCGGGCGAAATGGTGAGCGGGTAGCGAACACACCTACCCTCTTATTTCCTCCCAGTCTTGGAGGTCTGACAGTAGGCGACCATTTTTTCGGTACATTTTCCGAAAACTGCCACAAAAGCCACAAATGAGAATATTTCTCAATTCCTCGCAGTGCATCTTCCGTTCGATATTCCGGTTCAAATACAATAACGCCTTCGGACTCATGAGCCAGCGCCCCTTGCCTTGGAATTCCAAATTTCTCAGAAAAATCTGTATAAATGGTTGCAACTGCCTTCATTTTCATTCCCCTTTATTTTTCCAAAAGAAAGAGGGCTGCCCGCTGACAGCCCCCTCTCATTCACCTTACAGTGAAATTATTTGTGCCATTTCCAATCGCGGATTTCAGGAAGATCCTGACCATATTCCGCAATATACTGTTTATGCTCAACCAATTTGTCGTTCATCTGCTGGATAAGGTAAGAACCTTTGTTTCCAAGCTGTGGAAGGTGCATAATTGCATCTTTAACAAGGTTGAAACGGTCAATCTCGTTCTGAACACGCATATCAAATGGAGTAGTAATGGTACCCTCTTCCTGATAACCATGTACAGAAACGTTTTTATTATGACGCTCATAAGTCAACTCATGAATGAGTGTTGGATATCCGTGGAATGCAAAGATAACCGGTGTATCCTTTGTAAACAGAGCATCGTACTCACGGTCAGAAAGACCATGTGGATGTTTGCTGTCAGACTCAAGTTTGAATAAGTCTACTACGTTAATTACACGAATCTTCAATTCAGGCATTGCATCACGAAGAATTGTTGTAGCAGCAAGAGTCTCAAGTGTTGGTGTATCACCACAACATGCCATAACAAGATCCGGCTCGTCGTTCTGGTCGTTACTAGCCCATTCCCAAACACTGATACCCTGTGTACAGTGTTTAACAGCCTGCTCCATTGTCAGCCACTGTTTGCTTGGGTGTTTGGATGCAACAATTGCATTGACATAGTTCTTACTCTTTACACAGTGGTCAAAGCAGGAAAGCAAGCAGTTAGCATCCGGTGGAAGGTACATACGTACAACGTCTGCCTTCTTGTTAGCCAAATGATCTAAGAAACCTGGATCCTGATGTGTAAATCCGTTATGATCCTGCTGCCATACATTTGATGTCAAAATGAAGTTCAAGGATGCAATTGGCTGTCTCCAGGAAAGCTGGTTTGTTACTTTCAACCATTTTGCATGCTGTGCTGCCATCGAATCTACGACACGGATAAATGCTTCGTAAGAAGCGAAGAAACCATGGCGTCCGGTAAGAAGATAAGCTTCCAGCCATGCTTCACACATATGCTCAGAAAGCATACCATCCATGATACGTCCATCCAGTGCAAGGTTGTCATCATCGCTGTACATATTTGCATTCCAAGGACGATTCTCAACTTCAAATGCATGATACAGACGGTTAGACATAGACTCGTCTGGTCCGAAGATACGGAAGTTTTTATTTTCTTTATTTAAGGTGAAGATATCACGCACATAAGCACCAAGCTCAATCATATCCTGTGCCTGAGTCTCACCAGGAACAACATCTTTTACGCCATACTCACGGAAATCCGGGAGACGAAGATCTTTCAGAAGAAGACCACCGTTTGCATGTGGGTTAGCGCCCATACGAGCATTTCCCTTAGGAGCCATATCAACGATCTCCTGTTTTACGCTTCCGTCTTCATTGAAAAGTTCTTCTGGTTTGTAGCTAAGCAGCCACTCTCTCAACTGATCCAAATGCTCTGGTTTTTCCATTGACATAGGAACCTGATGTGCACGGAAAGAGCCTTCGATTTTCTGTCCGTCTACTACTCGTGGACCTGTCCATCCCTTTGGAGTACGAAGTACGATCATTGGCCAAGCAACTCTCTTTGCATCGTTGTTTTCACGAGCATGCTTCTGAATTGCTTTAATTTTCTCGATACAGCTGTCCATTGCCTCGCACATAGCTTTGTGCATAGCGATATGATCTTCCGGATCGATACCATCGTTCATTTCGTCTTTTGCTTCTACAAAGATTGGATCCCATCCACATCCCTTGAAGAAATTCTCTACTTCTTCATGAGACATACGTGCAAATACAGTAGGGTTACTAATCTTGTATCCGTTCATATGAAGGATTGGAAGAACCGCACCATCTGTGATTGGATTTAAGAATTTATTGGACTGCCAGGAAGTTGCCAGTGGGCCTGTCTCAGATTCACCGTCACCAACTACAGGAACTGCAATCAAATCCGGGTTATCAAATACGGCACCAAACGCATGAGCGACTGAATAACCAAGCTCTCCACCTTCATTAATTGAACCTGGAGTCTCCGGTGCACAGTGACTTGGTACTCCACATGGGAATGAGAACTGTTTGAACATCTTCTGCATACCCTCAACATCCTGAGAAATATTAGGATAAATTTCACTGTATGTTCCATCAATGTAGGTATTGGCAATCTGGAAGTTTCCGCCGTGTCCCGGACCGGAAATGTAAATCATATCCAGATCATAACGTTTGATAACACGGTTACAGTGAGTCCAGACAAAGTTCTGTCCCGGTACTGTTCCCCAGTGACCTACAATTTTCTTTTTAACATGATCCATAGTAAGTGGTTTGCGAAGCAGCGGGTTATCCAACAGATACAACTGACCAGCGGACAAATAGTTTGCTGCACGCCAATATGTGTCCATCTTCTGCAGCATCTCATCACACAGAGGCTGCTTCTCAAGACAAGTATTTTCGCTCATAATGAACTCCTTTCGAAATTTTCTTTTTTAGCTAAAATTTTTCAACATTTCCCATTATATAGGCAATCGACAAATTCTTCAACCTTTTTTATCGTTTTTTTGAGGATTTTGTCACTTTGTCAAAAAAATAACAATATTACATGCTTTTTTGTGCATATTTTCTACAATCAATCCAAATAGGTTGGATGACAAAGGGCACCTTTCTTAAATTCTCCCTCTGATGTTACAAACGGGTACTGTAATTCCGATTCGTAATACCATGGGTCCTCCTCGTGTGCCGGATTTGTGAGCAAATGAAACTGTTTTGCGGGCTTTCCGCCCTTTCCAAGCAAAAATGCCTTCTCGCCATTTTCATTGACACACACATCAACAATCACTGCCGCATCACCGGCCGCCGCATTCAAAAACAAATCACCGGTCTGCAATTTATCTTTTTTAATCTTTTTCGTCTCTTTTTCCAATGTTGAAACCGATGTATAAGTCAAAACGCAGTGCAGATATGCTTCCAGATTTTTCCTCGTTTTATCCAGTTCGCCTCCATTGACCCAGATTGCGCCGGTCGAATCTTTGCGGATACGAAATCCTTCTCTCCACTTTTGGTACTGCGCCGCAAAGCCATCGGAAAACTGAAATGAAATTTTGTCATACATTTGATTTTCCCACAAATACTCGGTATACAATCGAATCACGGAACCGCCTGCCCACTGAAGATTCTCTTTTGCTAACGGAAGTTTGAAAACCGCCGGCGTATTGGTGATATCCTTTGCTTTTTTGCCCTCCCATGTTTTTACTACACCTGTAGATTTTTTCAAGGAATAATTTCGTAAAAACTCTGCAAGACTTCCCTTTTCGGCCTCTTCTCTTGTATATCCTTTGGGCGTGTTGATACGCTCTGCCAGCGTCATCCCTTCTCCATTTACAATAGGAAGTTGTTTTTCTTCTTCTTTCGTTTCCTTTTTTTCTTCTTTTTTTGCTGCCTGTCCGGATGCAGCCACCGGTTCTGAAGACGATGCCGGTGCACGCCAGATCATTGGTCCCCAAAGCGGGGAAAATAACAGCAATAACACGCCGCCTAATAATCCTGCCAAAAAAATCGCATCCTTTTGATGCATTCTTCGTCTGCTCATAACCATCTTTCCTCTCTTGCATTTGTCCTTATTATATCCAATCCCTCTGTAATTGTCTATTCTATTTTCGCCTTGCTTCTGTGAAAAAAAGCATCAAAAGAAGGGTAAATCGGCATATAAGGTTTTACAAATTGCCTTTTTAATTGTATAATAAAGAATACTTTACGAAAAATGGAGGACTTTTATGCAAAAAAAAGAAAGGAAACAGCGGGTTCGCAAGACACCGCCGGTACTGCCCCGTTTGGTAATACTATTCTTTCTTTTGATGGTTCTGCTCTTTATGAACATCGATACATGCAGCCGTATACTCAACTACGGAAGCTATGAGAAAACCACCGCCACCATTGTTACAAAAAAGACGGACGGTTTTCTTCTCCTGATTCCGATGGCGGAGCTTTCCTATCAATATGAAGGAACCGAATATAAGGAAGATAAATTTTTTGTCCTGCCACATCTCTTTGGCATATCCAATGAGGCCGGACAACAGATTACAATTTATGTAAATAAAACATCACCAAATTACTGTTTGATACAGCAGCCGTTTTATAAAAATGCGGTAAACTGGATTCTTCTCCTATTATTAGGGGTCTGCATCCACAATATCGTTAAGCTGCAAAAAAAGAAGAAGGAGGCAACACATGAAAGCCAAATGGAATGAATGGAAAAATAGCATCAAACAAATGCGTGCTGACAAACGTTGGTTT
>CALELW010000197.1 GCA_937902905.1 uncultured Clostridium sp.
CCATGCTGGGTGTATCGGTCGAGGCGATGAACATGATTGGAGCGGAGGCTGCGGATATTGCGGCAATCGGAATTACGAATCAGCGAGAGACGTCCATTGTATGGAATAAAGAGACTGGGGAGCCAATTTACAATGCGATTGTCTGGCAGTGCAGAAGAACTTCGGACATTGCAGATGGTTTGAAGAAAAAAGGACTGGAAGAGACGTATCGTCAGAAGACAGGACTGATTATCGATGCTTATTTTTCTGCGACAAAGATTAAGTGGATTTTAGATAATGTAAAAGATGCCAGAAAGCTGGCAGAAGAAGGAAAATTATTGTTTGGTACGGTAGAGACCTGGCTGATTTGGAAGTTTACCAAGGGGGCAGTTCATGTGACGGATTACTCGAATGCTTCCCGTACTATGCTTTTTAATATCAACGATTTGTGCTGGGATAAAGAGATTTTAGAGGAACTTGACATACCGGAAAGCATGCTTCCGACACCGGTTCCATCCAGCCAGATTTACGGTTATACGGACCCATCTTTCTTGGGAGATGAGATTCCGATTGCTGGAGCGGCAGGTGACCAGCAGGCAGCCTTGTTCGGACAGACCTGTTTCCATGAAGGTGAGGCAAAGAACACCTATGGAACCGGATGTTTCCTGTTGATGAATACAGGGGAGAAACCGGTATTTTCCAAGAATGGACTTGTAACTACGATTGCATGGGGATTGGATGGAAAAGTAAACTATGCGCTGGAAGGATCTATTTTCGTAGCGGGAGCAGCAATCCAGTGGCTCCGCGACAATATGAGAATGATTGATTCCTCCTCCGATTCCGAATATATGGCAAATAAAGTACATGGAACACATGGCTGTTATGTGGTGCCGGCGTTCACCGGACTCGGTGCACCGCACTGGGATCAGTACGCGCGAGGAACGATTGTCGGACTGACCCGTGGAACGAACAAGAATCACATCATACGTGCCACCCTAGAGTCCATAGCGCTTCAGGTCTGCGATGTTATTGACGCGATGAAAGCGGACGCAGGACTCGATGTGAAAGCGTTGAAAGTGGATGGCGGAGCCAGCGCCAATAATTTCCTGATGCAGTTTCAGGCAGACATGATTGATGCGCCGGTCAAACGCCCGAAATGTGTGGAGACAACCGCGCTGGGCGCTGCATATCTGGCAGGACTTGCCGTTGGCTACTGGAGCAGTAAAGAAGACGTTGTGGAGAATCAGGCGGTCGACCGTATTTTTACACCACAGATGTCCGAGGAGGACCGCCATGCGAAGCGGAAAGGCTGGAACAAAGCTGTAAAATACGCCTATGGCTGGGCAAAAGATGAGCCGGAAGAGGAAGAACCGGAGAAATTGTAAAAAAAGTGAAAGCTGTTACATGAGCATGACAGGCTCGTGTAGCAGCTTTTTTTCGTTACAGGATGAGGGTGACAAAAGGCAGCTTACAGTTTTTTTACTGACAAATTGCAGAAAGTCAGGTCTATTTTGTTCCGATGGAGGAACATAAGAAAAGTCTAAGTATGCCCGATGAAGATGATTTCAAAGTGACGTGAACGGCATTCAACGAGCCATCCATGGCTCGTGAAGCCTTGTTCTGCCGT
>CALELW010000198.1 GCA_937902905.1 uncultured Clostridium sp.
GTCATGCATAAACAAATGACCGCACCTGCCACAAAACCGCCAATATGAGCAGCATTATCTATTGTCGGATCCTGCATCCCACTGTACAGACTAATAGCAAGATACAGAACATAACGGGGTACTTCCGAAGACAATCTTCCCCGGTTCCCCACAACTAACATCACAAGCAGCGCGCCCATCAAACCATATATGGCACCCGATGCCCCACAGGATACACTTTCCTGTGCCATTGACAGATTGTACACTAGTGAAACAATTCCTGCCAATATTCCGGACAAAAAGTATAAAATTAAAAATCTTATTTTCCCTGTTACTTTCTCCAGTGAATAGCCAAGTATCAAAAGAGAAATCATATTGTTAAACAGATGGTCAAATCCAAAATGAAGGAAAAAATGTGTAATAAGCCGGTAATACTCATGTCTCTGTACAATATACGGCTCATACACCGCGCCCATTTTTATCATATATTCGGCATCATAACTGGAACCATGAAATTCCACATACAGATACACCACAACATTAATCAAAATCAGCAAAAGCGTCATCACCGGAATGCGGTTTTTTGTCTCCATATTTTTCTCCCTGTTCTTCCTCTTTTTTAAACTTTATGCTATGATGAATTGTAACACAGAATGAAAGGTCGGTCAATCTGCCGAGGAAAGGATTTCTTATGAACATTCACATTCATGCGGATGCGCTAAATACCAAAAATATACTGACTCTGATTGAGGAGCAGGGATTTTCACTTCCCTGCAACTGCCACGGTGCCCATCGCTGTAATGGTGCGCGGTATTCCTTTGACTGCTCCCTGATTCCAAAGGAGCCAATGGATGTATCCCTTCCGGATACCTCCGAAAATATTCAAAGTGTCTCCTTAGAAAAAATGGAAACATCTGATGGTACTGCCGACACCCTTTTAATCGACCTTGGTACAACAACGGTTGCCTTGGCGTTAATTGAGAAAGAGACCGGTGCTCTGCGCCAGTGTAAAACTTCTGCAAATCCACAGACTCATTTTGGTTCGGATGTGATTTCCCGAATCCAAGCTGCCACGCATGGAAACCTTTCCGATTTAACAGATTGCATCCGTAAGCATTTAAAAAAGGAAGCTGCCCTTCTCTGTCAGATGACACATAATGACATTTCCGCCATTCGCTTCTGTTATATCGGCGGAAATACCACCATGATACATATGCTGTTTGGTTATGACTGTGCAAGCCTTGGCCACAGCCCTTTTACGATCAAAGAGCCTTCCCCGGAACCATTTTGCATTGGAAACTGCACCGTCTACACCGCTCCTTGGATTTCTGCCTTTGTCGGCGGCGATATTACCGCGGGACTTCTTGCCTGCCATTTACCGTCATCCAGTGAAAATGCTTTGTTTCTTGATTTGGGAACCAACGGTGAGATGGCTCTCTGCCACAAGGGAAAACTCTATACCGCTGCAACTGCGGCAGGTCCCGCCTTTGAGGGAAACGGACTCTCCTGTGGATGTCCCGGCATTGCGGGGGCTATCTCCCATGTCGTTTTGAGAAATCTTTTCCCTTCACTTAAGACAATAAACAATGCCCATCCAATCGGCATCTGCGGTTCCGGTGCCATCAGCCTGTGTGCCGAATTACTGCGCAAACACTATGTGACAAGCGACGGTGTTCTGACCGATAAATTTAAGACAGACGGTATTGTTTTGTCGAAAAGCCCTGACGGAAAACCAATCACCTTTCTTCCCGAAGATTTTCGCAGTATCCAGCTCGCCATTGCTGCCATTGCTGCCGGTATCGACATTCTTCTGGCAGAATCCAGTGTACAAAAAAATGAGTCTTTTACACTGTATCTTGGCGGCGGTTTTGGGTTCCATCTGTCAATTGAAGACTGTCAATGCATCGGCTTGTTCTCAAACCTTTGCATTTCCGAAATAAAAGTAATGGGAAATACTTGTCTTCAGGGATTGTATCAATGGGCTGTCCATAGTGCAAAACCGGCGATTCAAAACGACTGCGTACCTTTGAATTTAGGAGAACACCCGGATTTTCAGAAAACCTATCTGCACCACATGACTTTTCCGGACATCCACTAATTTTGTGCTGTTATTTTAAGTAATTTCCACCACGTACTCGCCGGTCCCAAACCGCAGGATATCTCCATCCTTTACCTTTGTTTTCTGCCACGGAACTAATCGTGTATCGTTATAAAAAGTTCCCTGCCCGGACTCTTCATCCAGCAGATATACCGCATCTCCTTCCCGGACAAACTGTGCATGAATGGCACTTACGCCTTTGGCACACAGTACGCCATCAACTCGCGCTCTCTCACTTCCTATCAAAAACGGAAAATGTGAAAGCGGAACCGGTTCTTCTTTTCCCTGACAGGGAATCAGACAGACCGATACCAAATCCGTCTCATCCCAAGAAGTAACAATCTCCTTTTGCGGCCACAATTTCCAAGCCCCATATACAGAAACGCCAAGAAAAAATATAAATGCTCCGGCTGCTTTTACCCAGTCTGTTCCACTGGAAACCGCGAGTCGAAACCATCCGCTCGCATACAAAACAACCGGCACTAAAATTCCCAAAAACAAAACTCCTATCGGAACCGCATACCGCAAAACTTGTGTGTCCATCTGCACTTTCTTAAACGGTAATAATTCTTTCCCCGCCGTTGGCTGTTCCTGATAAATCAAAGAAGCTTTTTTCTCTTCCTCTTTTGCAAAATCTGTTTCCACATGAGAATCCGAATCCATATATTCCCGCAAAGCAGCAAGTGTCATCCCTTCTTCAAGAAACCTTTTGTGAAGTCCATACACAAAAAATGCCAGTTTGGAATCCTTTTGATTCATATAATCAATTATAAACTCAGCAACTGCTGCATAAGCAGTCATCCCATAACAATCATTCCCCGGATAATATATGCCATACACTTCATCCGAATGTTTATCTACAAAAATACAATCCGGCAGTATCCTCACATCATTTCCGTCCAGTAGATATGACTCTAACCGCTCCGGCAGGGATAACAAACATTCCATAACCTTTTTCACCTTATGTTTTCCCGTACCATTCTTTTCCAGATATTGTTTCAAATTCAACTTACCGGTCACATCATACACATATTGTTTTTTCTCATCCACCCATTCAATCTCCATGGGCACAAAACCGGGAATTGTCTGATAAGAAAACATTTTATCTCCGACATTTTCCAAATCATCTCCCTCAATTTTTAAATAGGTTCTCATGCCCTCCTGAACAAATTCCTGCTTCATTTTCCCCCTCCTTTTCCTTTCAGCAAATCATAATCCCACTTCATCTCCATGGGACGAACCAGTTCCTTTGTAAACACAAAATTCTGCCCGGTTTCCTTTGTTACAAAAAGCGCCTTTATTTCAGATAAAGAAATCGGCAGTGAATACCGGACATCCGCACTCACAGATGCTATCTTTTTGGTAAGTGACACCTGATTGATTTTCATTAAAAATAATTTTTTATTGAGCAGACGGCAAAGATTATTTTCTTCTTTTTCAGAAACGGACAATTCTCCCCGCTCACCGCCACTTTCTATCCAGTTTCCTATTTCAGAGCCTAATATCATGCGGTCATGAATATAAAAACTGCTGTACAACAGCGCTAGTATGACCCATATCGTAATGCAGCCGACAAACACCGCCTCCACCGTATAACTTGCCTCTTTCATAAGACCATCACCACCCCGTAAGCGATTGCCGTAAAGGGGACAAACGGAATCCGTTTCTTTTTCCCCACTTTACGGAAAATAAGGAGAAACCCCGAAACAATAGCAGAAAAAAACAAACTCAATGTCAAAAGTTCTAAGTTGCCAAAAAAGCCAAGCGTTACCCCTGTCATCAGATAAACAAGAGCATCACCTTCTCCAATGGCACCTCTTGTCGCTTTGCTCATCAAATATAAAAAAACACCAACTGCCACTCCCGGCATCCACTTCCAAAAATCGCCGTCTACCACTCTCGCCAGCACAATGACAAGAATACCCATTACGCCGGGAAGTACCGGAATCTTTTGAAGTCTGTGGTCAATTACCGCCATCACGGATAAATAAATACCGGTAATTAAAAAAATAAATACATTCATCTTATCACTTCTCCTTTCCACCACATTTGCTGCATGGCGCACGGTTTCCCACCTGTGAAAGCATAATTTCCCGGATTGTCCGCTTAAGCCCGCTGCATGTTCGCGATTTATGGTATCGGTCTCCATAAATCGTGATGTAAACTTCCTCTCCGTCCTGCGGCGTTATGCCATGGCAGCATCTTTCGCATATCTTATACTTTCCGCCACTGCTGTTTCTAAGATTCACTAAATCACGATACAAAACTTTCGATATCGTAAGTTTTAAATAACTGCAATCCAGCGAACGGTGATAAACTGTTCCGGTCTCCGTTAGATAAACAACACAGTCGTTTTCATTTTCTTTTTCCCGCCGCTCCACACCGGTAAATGCCCTTGTATGTACGCGCTGCCGAAACTGGTAACTGCCCAGAGAAAAAATAGAAAAGGGTGTCTTCACCCGGAACCCGGCTATCAAGTCGATTTCATCATTCTCTTTTAAAAGACGGGATTGAAAAAAAGTAATTTTTCCCGCCGAACCTTCTAAATATAAACTCATTTTTGCTAAATAATACGCCTGACTTTTTATCGTATTACTTTTTGACATGCCATACTCTGCGGCGGCTTCTTTTGCCACCCGAGAAAGCGCAGACTGTACCTCATCCTGACACCGAATCATCTGCCCCAGATAGCCAATTAAAATCATAGCAAACAGAAATATCGGTAAACAAATTGACGCTTCTACCGTCATAGAGCCATTTTCTTTTTTCTTCACATTCCATCCTCCCCATACATAAACTCGAGGCGAGAAAGGGTATCCTATTGTTACACGGTTTTCATTATAATAATGTTTTATATTTTTGTTTTAGGTAAAATTTGGTTCATTCCTCAATTAAATTTTTCATAGAATACCCTTTCTCGCCTCGATTCTTTTTTAATACCCCGCACGGATTTCAACATTGATGCGGCAGTTTTTCACATCTCGTCCAAGGACGCTTTCAAGAGGTGCCATCCGAAAGAAATGACTGGGGAATAAAAAACCACCACATACTTTCATTTCGTAAACACAGCTACCCAGTTTAAACCCCTTGTAACCGTTTTTTTGCATTGTATTCTGAATCAAGTCCATCACACGGTATCTTCTCGTACTCTGTTTTGTCATTGCCAGAAACAACATCAGATACTGCTGATAACCAAAACTGCTTTTTTTACTTTTCGGAAATCTTTTTGCCCTTTTTTGCAGCGAATCATGATTCATCAAAACAATTTCCGTAAAATTTGTCACAAACCTTTTCGGCGTTTTCCAAAGCGGCACATCTCTTCCATTCAAAAGAGCCGCAACATCCGTTAGACTTTCCGACATACTCCACGTAATAAGAATTAATGTCTGCGTCAATGTAATTAATGGAGCAAGCCCGGTAAACCCAACCGCCGCAATTGCGGCTGCCCGCGCCTCGCCTCGTCTTTTGGAGTCACTCTCAAGTGCCACAAAGTTTGTTACCGTCCGAATCAGCAGAATACGATTTAGCACAGATTCCAGATTTTCCTCGTCCGATGCCTTTCCGGCAGCCAGATATTCAAGCCCGTAATCCAGTGCCTGTTTCCATTTGGTATCCGTTTTTTCTCCGTATGCCCAAAACTTATGTTTTATGTACTCATCGAGACAAAATTCATCCATCCCATAATCTGCCATATCACCGAGAATCCCGGTAAGCGACACCGTATCGCTCGAGATAAAATCCGATATTCTCTTTTCATAATCTTCCTTATCTTTTTCCTGTTCTTTGTAATACTCGGCAAAAGAATCCGGCGACCGAATGGATTTTTTTGACAGCTTGGACGGTGACTTTACAACAAGGGAAAGAATTCCTTTTGAAAAAGAACCATCCAAAGAATCTTTTGGATTTTCGCCTCCCCCATCTTCTTCCACTCCGGTATAATCAAAAACGATTGACGAAGTATCGTAATCCTGCCACAGCTTTTCCAGCCGTTTTTTACAGTTTTTAACACTGTCTTTTTGCAGTATTGCTTCCGTTTTTGTAAGAATATCCAAGTTTGTCTTCAGCACCGGAAGAGCGGCAATCACACTCGAGATGGCATCATCTTTTGACGCTGACCCATTTTTTAGTTTCTCACCAATTCTCTGCGCCTGTTTAATACGTCCTTTTACCTTCGATATCTTTGCTAAGAACTTCAGCTTATTTTTTATATTCCAGTCTTTCGTTGATTGATCCAGATTTTTCTTCATCTGTTTCCACACGGCGCCTTCTGTGACACCAAAATTCTGCCCCTTGCACTCCCCGGTAACAAACATCTTTACAAATTTCTGCTCGCAGGTTATCGTACCTCCCGTCACCGTAATGCCATCCACCAATCTCATCAACTCAAGTAAATCCGTATAACATTCTGCAGCCTTTTTTTGATTTTCCACCGTCGTCTCGATATTTTTTGCGGACTTTTCCACTTTTTTCAAATCGTTTGATGAATTTAACACCTTTTGCAACTGTTCCTTTGTGACAACACGTCCCATGTAAGAGCGAATCTGCTTTTGCAGCGCCTCCGCGTGGTTATCCCCCAGGTACACTTTATTTTTCACCTGAATGTCATCAATTCCGCCATCAAAAAAATCCATTTCTCCTTTGCCCGCCGCAGAAATTGTGTCTCCTGCATAACGACCAATTACCTGCTCATACGGGGTGCCGCCTTTCTCAATAAAAAACAAACCGTAATGTTCATAGAGTGGTCTATTGTACTCGGATAAAAGCCCTTCTGCTCCTGTCCGCAGTGTTCTCGCCGCATGGTTTTTGCATACCGTATAGCGTGCCGTTTCCAACAGTGTGCCAAACAAGGCAAAAATCAACAGAAAAACCAGGGAGAGAAACACCGTGATGGAGCCCGTCAGCCTACGCAAGAATTTTCCCCGTATCTCTGGTAAAGTTCGTAAACGCTTTCGTTACAACACTGGTGATTTTCGTTTTGAATATCAGCACTAAAGCAATCAGAATTACCAGAATCAAGATAATTTCAACAACACCAATCGCATCTTCTTCTAAAAAATAATTTTTTATTACGTTTCTCATAGTTGTACCTTCCTTTCCTTCTGCCGGCACTCACATCGTCATAAATGCCGGAACCATAATAATTCCCATAACAATTAGTAACATTAACATCATCGGGAAAAGCAATCTTGTTCCTGCCTTTTCCCCCAGCTGCAGCGCATGTTCTTTACGCCTTTCTAAAGAATCAATCGCCTCCGTTTCTAAAATTGCGAGCATTCCTTCTGCTCCCTTTTTCATATTCTGCGTAATCAGGGAAGAAAATCGTAAATACTGCTGTAACAGACAGCGCCTGCCAAAACACTCCACCGCTTTCATCTCCGATACGCCATCGTGCATCTGACGCATTGCAACACCAAGTTCCTCATACACATACCTTTTTTTGCATCCCCTTTGGCACTTCTTCTCATACTCGCTGACCAGTCGTTCAATCACTTTTCTCACGCTTAACCCGGCACCTAAAAGCAGCATAAACTGATTTACCACTGCCGGATGGTCAAGTAAGAGCTGCTCCCTGCGAAGCGTCTGCTCCTTCTTTTGCTGCATTCTCCAAAATACCGGCAAACAAATTATCAGACCAAGAACCAGATACACAAGTGCATAACTTTTTTCTTCCTGCTTCAAAATGTAGCGCACCTTCTTACCGTCAATGTTTTCCGGCAGTTTTACAACTTCTTTTGCTGCCTGTTCTTCCATTTGCTTTGCCACTGCCCGTTCCACATTTTTCTCCCACAAACTCTTTTCACTCCACTTGACAGGTTCAATGTGAACGGGAAATGAATACACTTTCTTCCAGTTTTTCCATGAAGCCTCTGCCGTCGCCTCCGTATCGACACCAGACTTTGGAATCCGCTCTTTACAAAGACTTCCATCTTCCCTTAAATAGGTGTCTTCTACCGTCCAGTGAATCTCCATCTGCGTAGAGGGCATGGAATCCGGCAAATGCAGCGGTTTATCCACATGCTGAAGTGATTGATTTTCTGCTAGAAGTTCAGCCTCCAGATACTTCTTTGTCTTACTATCCAGATTTTTCTTCTCCTGCTCCGTAAAATCGCGGTCTGACACGGTAAGTTCTAACTCCTTCTGCCAGAGTTTCTGTCCATCATTACTCTCAGCCGTAACCGCTAAAGACTGCTCTTGTTCCTGTCGTCTCAGCACATATCCATCCAAAATTTCCTGTGTGTCAGGCGTCTGAAAAAAGCAATACAAAAAACTGAGTAATAGAGCGGCCATTAACACCCCTGCTGTTTTTATCCTTTTTGTCCAAATCCGCTTCTCAACTTCCTCGGTCGGTTCCCTCCCATAAATACTTCTGGCATACTCCCGCGTGGAAGAAAACATGCCAAACCAGTCTTTTTTAATTTTCATGATTTTCTACCTCCTAACATTCAATTTTCATTAAGTGTCTGCTCCATGCTGCGGCACCCAAATATACAAAAAGTGCACCCGTCATAAAAAGCCGTCCAAAAAGTCCCTCATATAAAGGATCTAAAAATCCCGGAGAACAAATCTGCAAATATAAAATAATAAAAAGGGGAATCGCCGTCATACAATTAGCTTCCATCTTTTTCCCGGCAATCATCGTTTGAATTTCCCTCTGTATCTCCATCTTTTCACTGATATTCTGTGCCGTTCGCTTCATTACTTTTACTAAATTCCCTCCGCTTTTTCTTGCCGTCGCATAAATTTGTGCAAAAGTGATAATATCCTCCACACCACTTTTTGACGCAAATGCGGACAACACTTCATCCAGTGGCTGATGCAGCGAAATTTTTTGCTGTATATCCCAAAGTTCTCTCATCATCCTCGTATCTTCCGAATGCAGCAGCTTCATATCGTGGTATGCTTCCATGATGGCATTCTCCATCGAGTATCCTGCTGCCAGTGCAGAAACCATGCTGTCCATTGCCTCCTTAAATTCCACCATCAACTGCCACTTTTCCTGTTCCTTTTTTGTTTTTATCCGGTATCTTACATAACCAATGCTCCCTATGATTGCACCAAGAAAGCACATTAGCGCCTGACGGTAAAATAAAAACAGCAGGAAAAAACTTCCGATAAACCCAACTGCCATTGTTTTCAGGTACCACTTTCTCTCTATTATCCGTTTCACAAAATCACCCCTGCTCTCTCCGCTTTTTCGGTTGCCGAAAAAACGGTCTTTGTCCTCACCAGATGTCCCTTCACCCTGCCATCCGTCTCTCCCTGTTCCTCAAAAACAAATAACGGATGAAGTTCTATCTTGCCGTCCACCACACTTCCTACCTCACTGATTTCCAGCACACGCCGCGACTTATCTCTAAGCCGTCCAAGATGAATCATAATATCAATACCGGACGCAATCTGCTGTCGAATCGCTGCCAATGGAATTTCCAAACCCATCAGAAAGAGCGTCTCCAAACGATTCAGCATATCTTTCGGACTGTTTGCATGACCGGTAGACAAACTTCCGTCATGACCGGTATTCATCGCTGTCAGCAAATCAATCGCTGCAGAATCCCGAATCTCTCCGACAATAATCCGGTCGGGGCGCATGCGCAATGCACTCTTAACCAAATCGCGGATGGTAACTTCATTCTTTCCCTCTACATTGCGGTTTCTGGCTTCCAGACGAACCAGATTTGCGATGTTTTGAATCTGCAATTCCGCAGAATCCTCAATCGTAATCACACGCTCTTCTTTCGGAATGAAATTAGACAGCACATTTAAAAATGTGGTTTTTCCGGCACCGGTTCCTCCGGAAATAAAAATATTGTATTTGGCAATCACAAGCTTCTGTAAAAACTCACATGCCTCTTTTGTCAATGCACCAAGCGCAAGGAGTTTCTCCATCGTCATAGCCTCTTTTGGAAACTTACGAATGGTAATCACCGGTCCTTCCAATGCAATCGGCGGCACAACAATATTTACACGGGAACCATCTTCCAAACGGGCATCCAAAATCGGATTTGATTCATTCACAATACGGTTTCCTCGGGAAGCAATCTGCTGAACAATGTTTTCAAGCCTCGTCTGATGCTCAAACGTAAGTCCCGTCTCATACAAACGCCCCGCCTGCTCAACAAAGATGTGATGCGGTCCGTTTACCATAATTTCCGTAATCGTCTCATCCTCTAACACATCCTGCAAAACATCCATGCGGCGAATCGAATTAAAAACCATGTGGCGCAGCTTTCGCTTTTCTTCCAGCCGAATATATTCATCCGGAAAAAGCTCTGTTATTGTCCGGTCAATCATTGCCTGCAGAGCTTCATCCGCAAGTTCTGCACCGGGCGGAATCTCTTCCAGTACCCGTTCCCGAATCATCATCCGCCTTTCATTCCATGTCTTCCCATACGCATCCATCCTCCGGGCCTCCTTCTTTTTCCAGTAAGTGCTCCATACGTGCCATCAACTGATTAT
>CALELW010000199.1 GCA_937902905.1 uncultured Clostridium sp.
CTGTTAAATCTTGAAATTTTACAGCCGGAAAACATTAAAGATACACTTCACGCATACCAGATGGCGAAACGATGCAATGAAAAGCGTGTTATGGCACAGTCGGTGGAATGGGGCAAACGTGGCGCAAGATTAAATGATATTGCACCGGGCATTATTGTGACTCCGCTTGCAATTGATGAGTTCAATGGGCCGCGTGGCGATTTTTACAAGAATATGTTTGCCAAATGCCCGGCAGGAAGACCGGGAACGGCAGATGAAGTGGCAAATGTAGCGGAACTTCTGATGAGTGACAAAGGGGCGTTTATTACAGGCTCTACATTCTTAATTGATGGCGGTGCAACCTCGTCTTATTATTATGGACCGCTTAAGCCGGAAAATTGCGTGCCATTGGTATTTCTAATCATTATGTAGACCGAATGGTTGAGTTTGCAAATTTTGCGAGAATAAAACCAATGGTGAACCAGATGGAAGTACACCCATTTAATCAGCAGGTGCAGTTGAAAGAATGGACGGATAAATATGATATCCGATTAGAGGCATGGGCTCCTTTTGGGGAGGGAAGAAATGGTCTTTTTGAAAATGAAGTGCTGAAGAAAATTGGTGAAAAATATGGAAAAACAACGGCACAGGTTATGCTTCGCTGGCACATTCAACGGGGTGTGATTGTGATTCCAAAGTCCGTTCACAAGGAGCGTATGATAGAGAATTTTAATGTATTTGATTTCTCATTAACAGAAGAAGATATGAAGCAGATTGCACAGATGGATACGGCGACAAGTGCATTTTTCTCACATCAAGACCCTGCCATGGTTGAGTGGTTCGTGAAGATGGTGGAGGAACGTAAGTCTCAGCATGACAGCAGCAAGGAAAAGAAAAACTGGTAAGAGGTTAAGTGTATTGCATTTAATAATTTTTGGGGGATGTGCTAGAGAAAACAGAACTTCTATATTTAATTACTTTGTGGTATAATATTTGTAAATTTGAAGACTTGAGTCGTCAATTGTTTGCAAATGAAAATATCAGCGGAAATAAACAATTTAAATATCTGCACGCTAATCCGAATAATCACGGTTTGGAAGCAGAGCCTATCTATGATGAAACGAATAAACGTTGGATTGGTTTTTAAGCAAAATTTTTTAAACATGATGTGAGTTACGAACAGATAAAACATTCGGCAGAAAAGATAGTTGAATACTATACGGGGAAGGAGGGGATTGTAGATGCAGCAAAGGAAATTCATGCAGGGGACTATTCTATTTCTGATTCGAGTAATTGGGAGGCTGCATTTATTTATGAAAGAGATAACATAGCAGGTGAAATTCGTAGAATTAAAAAAATAGAAAATCAGATGTGATTAGTAAAATAAGAAATTTGTCTTATATATGTTTATAATAGCAAACTAAATAAGAGACACATTATTATTTGACAACAGTCGCGTTGTAAGTTTGAAAGGTGGTAGATTTTATGAAAAATGAAATGTCAACAGTTGAAAATCTTATTCAGATTATTAGTCAATCAAGGCAGAATGCATTAAAAAAGGTTAATGAAGAACTGATTAAGATGTATTGGAAGGTGGGAGAATATTTAAGTAAGGAATCTTTAAAATCATCATTTGGAGATGCATATATTGATACGGTAGTAGAAGAAATAAAAAATGCGTTTCCTGGAATTAAGGGATTTAATAGACGTGGTTTGTACCGTATGAAGAAGTTTTATGAAACTTATGTAGATGATGAATTTGTGACAACACTGTTGTCACAAATAAGCTGGTCTAATCATTTGGCGATAATTTCTAAGGCTAAAACATTGGAAGAACGACATTTTTATATAACACTTTGTATAAAAGAAAATTATTCAGCACGAGAATTGGCTCGTCAGATAGATAGTGGATATTATGAACGATATATGTTGTCTAAGGAAAAATTGCTACCTGAACCGGTAAAAGGTTTAAAAGAAAATCCATTTTTGGATTCTTATGTAATAGAATTTCTGGATTTGCCTTCGAATTTCAAGGAACCTGATTTAAGAAAGGGTTTAATTAGAAATATGAAAGATTTTATTTTGGAAGTTGGAAGGGATTTTACATTCATTGACGAAGAATTTAGGGTTCAAGTTGGCGGTGAAGATTATAAAATTGATTTACTTTTCTTTCATCGTGGATTGCAATGTCTTGTGGCATTTGAATTGAAAATTGGAAAGTTTAGACCCGAATATATATCAAAAATGGATTTCTATTTGGAAGCCCTTGATCGTCAGAAGAAAAAGGAAAATGAGAATCCCAGTGTTGGAATGATATTATGTGCATCTAAAGACGATGAAGTTGTTGAGTATGCTATGAGTAGAACATTGTCCCCAATGATGGTTGCAGAGTATCGGCTTCAATTGCCAGATAAGGATGTGTTACAGAAGAAATTGCAGGAATTAATTAATATTCCTCTGTTAGAGGAATAAGTTACAAATATTAGTGTAAAAATAGTAAAAATTTAATGGAAACCCCACTCTTTTTTTGGAAATTATTGCAAAATATTCCCAGATAGTATACAATTCTACCATAAAACATCTAAAGGAGGATATGTATGATTATGAAAGGGAAAATGAAGTTTTGCATGCTTGCAATGTTTGTGCTTACCGTGGCGGCAATGTGGTTTGGAACGAAAGAGGCCGGTGCGTTTACGATTGCGGAGGATGGAAAGTATGCATTGGTTTTGAATCTAAAGGTTTCAGATAAGGAGGTAGCAAATATTGACGGTCAGTCCGGCAAGGTAATTAAGTTTAACGTAGATGAGGGCGAAACGGTATTAAACGTGTCTGAACTTACAAATGGTGTTGTTGCTTATAATGAGATTAGAAAGTTCTCAGGATGGGCAAAAGGTTCGGCTACTGTAGATACTATAGAAGAGTTAAGCATCGATGATTTTAATAGTTCAGGAAGCATGGGCGGTGTGCAATTTACAAATGGCTGCAGTTTATACGCATTATTCTTAGGTGATGAAATAGAACAACAGGAAGAGTATCGTGTGCTTTTGAATGGGAATGGCGGAGAAATTACTGGCAGCACTTTGCCCGGTCAGACCAAGATTTTATTAACATATAAGGAAGACGAGCTCAAATCACTAGATATGTCCAAGTATGCGGCAGAGCGCGAAGGCTGCACTTTCTGCGGATGGGGCTGCAATGGTGGATTTTTAACAAGTACACTGGATAAGTCGGATTTTAAAGGCGGTGATTCATTGGTGATTTATGCCCTTTATAAAAAGACAACGTTTGAGGGAACATCGTATGTATTAAATCTGGATGCCAACGGAAGTATGATAGAAGACGAATTTGTGAAAAAGTACGATTATCTCGGTGCGGATGATGATATGGCTATGCCTGTTTTTCACTATATTCCACAAAGAAGTGGGTACAGATTTAAGGGATGGAATAGTAAAAAAGACGGCAGTGGGAAAACATATCAGTTGATATCTAGCGAAAGCTGGCGTAGGGATAATGGGGATGACCTGGAAAGAGATGAGTTGCTGGACAATGAGAGCTATTACAAATATGTAACCTTGTATGCGCTCTGGGAAAAAGAACCCAATACACCTAATGTACCGGAGGAAGACGAAGTTACGGTTGTTTCGTGTACCGGAGGAAGTGTGGAACTGGAACTGCCAAAGGATGAAAAATATTCTCTTGAAATGGCTAATATGACGATTCCGGAGGCCTTGGCAAAAGAAAATTTAAAATATCTGCTGGATATTAATTTGATGAAAAATCAAGAAATTGTGCAGGTGAATGGCTGTCCGATGCGAGTGAAACTTGTACTTCCGGACGAGTTGAAGGATTATGATTCCTATGAAGTTGTATATGTAAAAGATGGTAAAATAATGGAGCGTTTTAACTGTACAGTGGAAGATGGTTGTGTGATTTTTAACACAATGCATCTAAGTCAATATGGAATTGTGGCGAAAAAGAATGAACCGGATACTCTGGGCGGCGGTGAATCGGGTGGCAGTGAAACAAAGGATCCTAACAAGGAAAATGGTGGATCCGGGGATAACGGCGGTTCTAATGCAGGTACTATAGGTGACGGAAATACAAACACAAATAACACGTCCAAGAACAACACCGGCGCAACAGAAAAAAAAGAAACACCAAAAGATAATTACATAAAGGAAAAGATTACAGTAAAAAGACCATATATCAGAAAAAAACATTTGAAGAAAAACAGAAAGTGGGTCAAAATTTACTGGAAGAAAGTGAAGGGTGTAAGTGGATACGAGATTCAGTATTCTACCTCTAAAAAATTTAACAAAAAGACGACAAGACAAATTAAAACCAAGAACACGAATAAGTGGATTCGTCTGAAAGGTAAGAAAAAAGGATATTACGCCAGAATTCGAGCATACAAGATAGTAAATGGAAAAAAATATTACAGTAAGTGGAGCAAAAGAATCGTTTTAAGAAAACAAAAGAAATAGGAAAATGAAGCAGGGGCACCTTGATTTATGAGGTGTCCCATAATTTATTTGTATAAGAAATTGGATACTTAAATAATGATTTCGAAATTAACTCTTGCATTTGTGACTGGTTATGCTAAAATGACATTAGTTAGATGCAACTAATCGCGAAGGGGGAAATGTGATGACAGATGAAGAATATAAAAATATGTCGGTGAAAGAATTTACAAAGGTGGCTAAGAATTATGAAAGTGACCATGCAGGGCTTTATAAGATGTGTAAGAAAGATTACCCGGATATTTTGGAGGAACTTGAAAAGGAAGAATTTTCAGACTTACTAGATGCCGGATGTGGACCTGCACCAATGATTTCTCTGCTTGTGGAAAAATATCCGGATCGTCATTATACAGGACTTGATTTGACACCGGCAATGATTGAACAGGCAAATAAGAAAAATATTCCGAATGCTGATTTTGTAGTTGGTGACTGCGAGAATTTTCCATTTGAGGACAATACATTTGATGCCATTATCTGCTCGAATAGTTTTCATCATTATCCGAATCCACAGGCATTTTTTGACAGCGTAAAAAGGTGTCTTCGTCCCGGTGGAAGGTTGGTGCTTCGGGATGTAACCAGTGATAATAAATTGTTATTATGGTTTATGGATAAGATAGAACTTCCCTTGGCAAATTTGTGTGGGCACGGGGATGTGACAATCGCTACAAGAGATGTGGTTACGGACTGCTGTAAAAAGGCAGGTTTAAAGATAGAAAAACTGGAGATTCGAAAGGGAATGCGCATGCATTGTGTGGTGAGAAAATAAGAGTTATAAGCTTTGAAAGAGCATTTGACAAGTACATTTTCCTTGTGTAATGCAGTTGGATATATTACATTTGAAGAAAGGACATCTGCATGGACAAAGTGTATATAATGGTATTGTTGGTAATGATAATTCCCATATTGGTCTGTATAAAATACGCGGGAAAAGTAAAAAGCGAAGTGGCATCTTCTATTGTAAAATGTCTTGTTTTTGCGATTATCACCATTCTTAGTAATGGGTTATTTGTATTTTCAGATAATCAGCTGTTTTCATATTTTATGGAAGGACTGTATCTGTTTTCCTTTGATATGCTGTTGATTCATATATTGCAGTATTCACAACAGTACACACGGGTATTTAACGAAGTGACTCTGTTTCAGAGCGGGAATTGGCTTTATGGGCATGATTTTGATAAAAGAGATTGTGCGGAATGGAGTGCCCAAAGGACGATTGATAATGAAATACATTATTATGATATTGAATATAGAAAGTTATTTGCAAAAAAGGGTGAATACATAGGATAAAAGTATCAAATTGTGCCATCAACTTTGAAACTGGAGATTACGGAAACGGCTATCATGACGGGAACTGTCGGAGAACTTGAAATCATCGGTCGGTTTAGAAAATATGGCTTTGAAGTGGAAATTGATGATTTCGGAAGCGGTTATTCTTCTCTTAATACATTGAAGGATATGGATGTTGACGTGTTAAAAATCGATATGGGATTTTTAAGAACAACAAAACCGGAACATTTGGAAAGAAGTATGACGATTTTAAATATGATTATATCTCTTAGTAAAATGCTTGGTCTTTCTGTGATAACAGAGGGCGTGGAGACACAGGAACAGGTTGTCAAGCTCTCACAGATGAGGTGCGGAATTTATCAGGGTTATTATTTTTCAAAGCCGATTCCGGTGAGTGAGTTTGAGGAGAAGTATATGTAGAGTGTTGTAGAGCAGGATTGAGATGCGACCGGATTTTTATTTTATTGTAAAAAGGTTGCTAGAGAACAGGCAAAATGGTATGATTGGTTAGATGCAACTAACAACAAAGAAAGGCGAGGACAAAAATATGACAATACTAATCATTCGAATTATGTTTGCACTGGGAGTTGTGGGACATGCAGTCAATATGTACTGTGACCGCATCTTAAGTATATTTCCAAATGGAACAATTAAACTTGATAATATAAAAGAAATAGAAAAAGAGGGTGTGCTGGCGAAGATGATGGAGGGCGTGTCGGCAGATGTACCGATGCGTTCTGCCATATTGGGTGTTTTGGCAATGATACTTGAATTTTTCAGTTACATTGCACTTGCTTTCTATATATACGGACACTCTCATGCAATGGGAATTATTATGTTTGTGACTGCCGCCTGCTTTTGTATTATCGGGGCTGCTTATCATGTGAAATACGCACTGGCAGAATATGTTTTTATCAAACTTGGGCGAGATAATAAAGCCAAAGATTTGATGTTGGAAGTAAAGGACAGTGCACCGATTTTAAAGTTGTGCATGGTCGGAATGGTAATTTATATTGTTACTTTGATTGTTGGGATTGTAACGGGTATCATCGGATTTCCGATATGGGCAGTGATTTTTACAACGCTTCCAATTGTAGTTTTACTTTTTTCATTTAAAATTATTGGAACACTTCATATTGCAGCCATGGTTTCTATGCTGGCGTGGATGTTTTTGATTTAAGTTTTTTATTAATAATGCCGATATTTACACTATAAAGTATGTTTGAAATGGAGTTCAAACGAGTAATACTTCAAGGAGCTTCCTGTATACTTTAAAGAGTAAAGGGGATTGACCAAAAAGAATACCT